>CANMLD010000101.1 GCA_947498315.1 Pseudomonadota bacterium
ATATGGCCAAGTTCAAGGCTGACATGGCCGACCAGGTCATCAAGGACCGTGTCAAGGAGGAGGGAGCCCTGGCTGTTCAACTCGAGGCGCGCGGCACGCCGGCGTTCCTCATCAATGGTCAGCTACAGGTCGGTTGGGGGAGCTGGAACGGCTTCCGCAGCATGGTCGAGCGTGAGTTGACCGAGGCAAAGGCAATGGTCAGCGGTGGCACCCCGCATGACCAGGTCGCGGCCGCGCGGACAAGAAAGAACATGGCCAACGATGCCGCCTTTGGGACCTATGAAGCGACCTACCTCAAGGGGAAAGCGGCGAAATGAACGGGGCCAGAGGTCTGATTGGCTATGGCCGAACTGACTAGGCCAACGCCGCCCCGGCGGCTGCGACGCCGCCAGGGGCATCGGTCATCAACTGTTGCGCTGCCCGTCTAGCCGGTCGTAGTGCCGGTAGCCGAGCTGATTGAGCGCTTCCACTGGCGCAAGGCCGATGTCGACGAGCGTCTTGGTCCCGTAGGTCCCTGCGAGGACGGGTGGGCTGTATGCCGCTAGAACGTCGTCGCTTCGGAACGGCTCCATTGGGAAAAGGACTGCCATCGACCGCGCATGGATGAAGTGAGCGACCGCCGTGCGCGAGTAACCAGGGGTGCCCGGCGCCCGAATGACGTGGGGCGTGGCGAGGAAGGTGCCGCCGGTGAGGATCTCGAGTTGCTGGCCTACCTGGGCGACGACGCAACCATCTGGCGCCCGGCCCGCAACCATTCGCCCTTTTGGCTCCGAAGGAGTCGCACGCGTCCTTAGCCAGAGCCCAGACTCCTCGTCGGGCTTACGACATGCAGCGCCGGCAGGGTCGAAGAAGTGCCCACCTGGGAGCAACGTCAGGAGGTTGAAGTCGGTATGTTCTTCGCCCCAGAGGATCCCGGTGTTCACCTGCTCCGAACGCAGCGGAAGGTAACGGAGCGCCCGGGTGACGTGGGGGCCGCCATAGACCAGCTCCTCGAAGCCATACGGCGGGAGGCCGAGAGCAACGGCGCCTCCTCGCAGGAGCTTCATGCCGACCTCGTGAAGGGAGTGACCTAACGAGAGGAGCCCGTCTTTGAAGCCCGACGCGTTCTCGGGCCACACGTTATCGGCGAAGATCTGCGGGTACTGCACGCGGGCGATCGGGTCGAAGGGCTCTGGGGCGGCGAAGTAGCACTCTTTGAAGTCAGGTTGACCGCCCGCGATGACTGCCTTCTCCGTGTTGGGTGGCGTCCACCCGCGCTGGTACCAGATGTCCGGCCGCGCTACGCGCGCCTTTTCGGCCTCCGGACGCGCCGTGAAGTCGAGAAAGGCCGAATAGAAGTCATCGAGTGCGGCGCTCTCGATTCCATGGCCACGAACGTAGACGAGTCCGAACTCTCCGAAGGCACGACGAAGCGCGCTCGTGGCGCGTTCCCGGCGAGCGGTGTTGTGGCTGCCGAGGTCGTCGAGCTCGACGACTGGGATCTGGTCCGCTTCGATGGTCACGTCATAACTCCTGGGCGCGCGGAGAGGTCTCTCGTCGGGGGACAGTACTAGTCAGCCGGGTCGGGCGCCGACGTGCGCGAGATTCGGCAGAGGCGCGTCGCATGTCAACGGCACTTCGCACTACGTCGTGCGTCTTCCGGCCGCTGGAGAGCGGTGTCGCCACCGCCGAGCGGTGTGTTAGGGTCCGCGCCATGGGGACAAGGTGGAGTTCATGACCGCGGAGCCCACGACGTGAACCGAGACTTCGACCTTGATGGTCCTGCGGAGGTCACGGGGACCGTGGTGAAGGTGGTCTATTCGAACCCCGACACGTACTTTACCGTCTTGTCCGTCGCGCCTGACTCGGGCAGCGTGCCAGTGGCGGTCGTGGGCGTCATGGCAGGCCTCCGCGAGGGAGAGCGGGTGTGCGTGACTGGCCACTGGGAGCGGGACAAACGCGGCTGGCAGATCAAGATGGAGCGCTACCGGATCGCTCTACCGGTCTCGCGTGATGGCGTCGAGCGCTACCTGAGCTCGGGGCTGATCCCAGGGATCGGCAAACATACAGCCCGCCTCCTCGTCAAACGTTTCGGCGACCAAACCCTCGAGGTCATTCGAGATTCTCCCGAGCGCCTTCGAACGGTCAAAGGCATCGGCCAGAAGAAGATCGCCGAACTGAGCCGTGCCTTCCGCGAACACGCAGGCTATGCCGAGCTACTGGCCTACCTGCAGGGGATCGGCGTCAGCATCTCCATGGCTCGCAAGATCCATCAGGCGCTTGGAGACGACGCCGTGGGCCGTCTACGCGCGAACCCCTGGTCGCTCGCTGAGGTGATCGATGGCGTCGGTTTCCGACGAGCGGACGACATCGCGAACGGGCTCGGTCTGTCCGGCGACCATCCAGAGCGCGTTGCAGCGGGGCTTCTGCACGCCCTCGAGGAGGCGCGCCGGGATGGCCACGTCGCCCTCCCGAAGGCCGAGTTGATCACCGCAGCCGCCGCGCTCCTCGCTGTGACGGAGGAGCGAGTCTCACCCATACTCGACGTCTTGCTCGTCGGTGGACGAGCCGTTTTCGACCGCGGCCTCACGTATCTGCCTCCACTCCACCGTGCCGAGACTCGGGTCTGCCGAAACCTCTTTGCTTTGGCTACTGGGCTCAAAAGCCGCATCCCAGATGGCCTTGTCTCGCTTCACGTGACGCAAGCGCAGTCCGTCCTCGGCGTCATGCTCGCTCCTGAGCAGATCGCGGCCGTGGAGATAGTCATTCAGGCTCCGGTCGGCGTCGTCACCGGAGGACCGGGCACTGGCAAGACGACCACGGTGCGCGCGATCGTTACCGCCTTCGAGGCTCTGAACAAGAAGGTGCTCCTCGCCGCGCCAACCGGGCGTGCCGCCAAACGGCTCTCTCTGTCAACGTCTCGAGAAGCGAAGACCCTTCATCGATTGCTCGAGTGGGTCCCGCAGGGCGGCTTTCAGCGAGGCGAGACGAAGCCACTCGACTGCGACGCCGTCATCCTCGACGAAGTGTCGATGGTCGACCTACCTCTCTTCGACGCGCTCCTCCGGGCGATGAGGCCCGGGATGCACCTCGTCATAGTCGGCGACGCCGACCAGCTCCCATCGGTTGGTCCGGGCTCCGTCCTTCGGGACCTCATCGACAGCAGCGTCTTCCCCGTTACACGCCTTCAGCAGGTCTTTCGGCAGGGCAAAGGGTCCGCCATCACCGAGAGTGCCCATCGCGTACTCCTTGGCGAGCTCCCCTCCCCGACGCCGACGGGGGAGAAGTCCGATTTCTATTGGATCGAGAAGGAGAAGGTGGATGAGATTCAGGAGCTACTGCCCCGCCTCATCAAACGACGTATCCCCGATGCGTACGGACTCGACCCCGTACGCGACGTACAGGTCTTGACACCCGTGCACCGCGGCCCCCTCGGCGCCGATACGATCAACGAGCTGCTCGGCGACGCGTTGAATCCATCGCCAGACCGCCATCGTGAGTCCTCGGGGGCTCGCACGGCTCCGCGATACGTCCCTGGCGACAAGGTCATGCAGGTCCGGAACAACTACGAGAAGGAGGTATGGAACGGCGACGTCGGCTTCGTCCACACCGTGTCCGAGCGAGGCGATCTCCACGTCGCCTTCGAGGAGTCTGGACGTGTCGCCGCTTACACCGCCTCCGATCGCGATGAGCTCGTCCCAGCCTGGGCGATCACCATCCACAAGTCACAAGGCAGCGAATACCCCGCCGTCGTTCTGGTCCTTCACGCGACTCACCACGTCATGTTGCGCCGTACCCTGCTCTACACGGCTCTGACCCGCGGCCGGCAGCTCGTGGTCGTCGTTGGCCCGAGGCGCGCGCTGGCCCAGGCCATCGGTGCTGCGGCGGAGGCGCCAAGACACGGAGCGCTGCGGCAACGGCTCTCGGACCTGAGACCTCGCGTTTGACGTCGCCGGGACGTGTTCCGCCGGCGGGAGTGGACCCTGTCGCGCACTTGCGACTATCCTGCGCCCCGTGGGTCTCACCGTCGTCGAAAAGTCGCATCTCCACCGCCGCCGCCAGGCCAACCCCAAGATCGCGCTGGTGCTCGCCGGCGGGGCCATCAGCGGCGGCGCCTTCAAGCTTGGCGGTCTCATCGCGCTCAACACCTACCTCGAAGGTAGGAAGATGCACGAGTTCGACATGTACGTCGGCGTGTCGGCGGGTGCTTTCCTCGCGGCGCCGCTCTCGTCCGGGATCCCGCCCGAGGAGCTCATTCGGAGTATTCACGGCGGGTCGTCGATCATCTCGCAGTTCAAGCCCTGGCACTTCTATTGGCCGAACTTCTCCGAGTTCGTCCAGAAGCCCGCCGAAGCGGCGTGGGACGCGGCCACCGCGGGCCCTGCCCTCGCCAGGTCCTTTTACGATGTGATCCGCAGCACCGACGGCCGCCGGCTCGCACGGAGCTGGTTTCTCAAGCCGACGTACAACAACCTCGAAAGGCTGATGACCCCCGTCATCCTCGGCGCATTTGGAGACTCGCCGCTGGTCCGATCGATGCTCAGCTACCTCCCGAGTGGCGTATTCGACAACAGCCCCATCGAGACGTTCATCCGAGAAAACCTGCAACGCAACCGCCTGCCGAACAACTTCAAGCTGCTCCAGATGGTTCGGCAGAACAGCCTCTACATCTTCGCGACCAACCTGAACACGGCGCGCAGCGTGCTCTTCGGCCACGACGAGGACACTTCTGCCACCATCAGTGAAGCTGTGCAGGCCTCATGCTCGATCCCCGGCTTCTTCAAGCCGACCCGTATCGGCACCGCTGACTACCTCGACGGTGGCGTACAACGCACCGCGAACATTTCACAGGCGGCGGCCAAAGGCGCCGACCTCATCATCGCCTACAACCCCTTTCGGCCGTACGTGAACCTAGGCGATCCCTCGAGCGCCCGGTATCGCTCAATGGCGTCGATGGGCCCGGGGGTCGTGCTCGACCAGACCTTTCGCTCACTTCTGCACAGCAGGCTCGAGCTCGGGGTCAAGCGTCTCGCGCTCGATCCGCGCTTTCGCGGCGATCTGCTGCTCATCGAGCCCACCGAGACCGACGCCCGGATGTTCAACATCAGCCCCATCGCGTTCTGGAAACGTGCCATCGCCGCCGAAGCGGGCTACCTAAGCGTCAAAGCTACCCTCGAGCGACACCACGCCCGCCTCACCCGGATCTTCGAGAGTTGGGGCTTCAAGACGAACCTCGAACGCCTGAAGGAAGACGAGTCTGCCCTCCGCGAAGCGCGCACGGCCGATCGCGAAGTCTTCGACGTCCTCGAGCGGGACTCGAGTGGCGGCGAACGCGATCACAAATCATACCAGAAGTTTTACGTCGTAAAATGATAGAAGTAAACTCCCAAAACGACATCCGTGACGCCAGTGGAGACGCTCTCGATCCCGGCCGAAGGCGTCGGCAGCTCATGATGGTGCTAGTCATCCTCGCGTGTGCTGCGGCCGTCGCGTGGGCGCTCATCCCCACGAGACCCGCTGCTGCCGATGGTAGCTGTGCGCCCGACGGCGGCCTTCGTTGTGCATCGAACGCCTCTTCGTCCGAAGCCCAACTCGAGCTCTGCGAAGGGGGGACTCTCGTCCCCAGCATCTCATGTCCCGGCGGCTGTCTCGATGACGGGGGCGTCGCTCGCTGCCGCACCGAGTCAGGGGCACTTGCCGCCCCCGTGGGCGCCGGCTGTCAGCGAGGAATGAGCCTATGCACCCACGACGCGACTGCCCTCCTCGTTTGCCGCGACGGGCGTCTGGTCCGCGCCGCTGAGTGCCCCAAGGGCTGCGTCGATCAAGGCGACGCGCTCGGCCTCTACTGCCTCGATGCGACTGACGGCATACGCTTTGCGCCAGGGTTCCCTTGCCCAGGATTCGAAGCGCCCGCCGATGGCGTCGAGCGTGCATGCGGACCCGACGAGAAGGGCCTCTTGCGCTGCGAGAACGGGCTCCTCGTGCCAGACACGACGCTCTGCGCTGAGTGCGCTCAGTCTCGGACCGGCGACGTGTCTTGCGTCGACGAGCTCGGCGACGTTCTGTTGAGGTCCGGGGCCCCCCGGGTCGCCGAGCCGCTTCCTGTCCCCTCAGCGCCAGAACCCGCTCCCGAGCCCGCTGGGGTGTCGACGCCGTCCGAGCCTGCCGCCGACCTCCCAGTTGCAATGCCTCCGGGCCCGTAACGCTCTGCGTCTTCTCGATAGACGTATTCCCCTTTGACACCCCCGCCATGTCCTGCTATGCCCCGCGCCCCGTTCGCTACGTCGGCCGGGTTGGTTCTTCAGTGCCGCTGCACCCTCCTGGAGGGCGGCGACACTCGTCCGAGTCTTCGAGGTCTTTTCTGGTGCCCCGCTCGTTCTCCATCGCCGTCTGCATCGCTGGCCTCATGGCTAGTTGCACCCCCGTAGCCTCTGGCTCGGGCGACCCAGGTGAGCTCGTGAAGCGCGCTTACCTTGCCGGCATGGAGTCGATGAAGGACGGTGACTACGAAGAGGCCATTGGCCTCTTAAAGCGTGTCATGCGAGTCCCCGGCTATGCCAGGCTCGCCGCCAACGCCCGACTGCGAATTGGCGACGCCCTCGTTCTTCAAGACAAGTACGAACAGGCGATAGTGACCTACCGCAACTTCCTCCGTGAATACGAAGGCGACGAGAACGCCGGCTACGCCTACTTCCGAATCGGCTACGCCTATTATCAGCAGATCCCCGGTGACTGGTTCCTCGCGCCTCCGCAATACGAGCGTCAGCAGAGCTCAGTACAGCAGGCCGCCGCTGCGCTTCGCCAGTTTGTTCGGCTCTACCCGACGCATGCGCTCGCTCAACAGGGCCAGACCATGCTCGACGAGTGCCAACAACAGCTCTACGAGCACGAGGCCTACGTCGCGCGCTTCCACTTCGCGCGCAACAAGCCCGCCGGCGTCGTGCTACGTCTCGAGCGAGCGTTTGACCGCTTCCCCGAACATGCGAGCACTGAGGACAACTTCCTCATGCTCGCAAAGGCCTACGTGGAGACGGACCGAGTGTCCGCTGCTTGTTCCATGTACCGCGCCTACCTCGATCGTTTCCCAGCAGGTGAACACCGCGCCACGGCATCGGAGAGCCTCTCTCTACTCGAACGTCTCGAGAAGAGTGAGAGCGATTCACCTCGGCCGCCGCCTGCCCCAGAATCGAACCCTGAAAGTGGCGAACCATGATGGTGCGACCCAACGACCGTGAACCCGTGAGGAACTCATGAAGGCGACTCCCGCTCAGTACGTGAAGGCCAAGTTCGGCGACCGCGCCGGCATTGTTGCCGCCATTCTCCCGCTCCTCGAGTCCGACAAGGCTGAGGCGAAGTCGACGCTCATGGGCGTCTCCAACAAGCAACTGATGAAGATCCTGGGCGCAGCTCAGGAGCTGAAGCAGAAGTTCGGCTCACGTAAGGACCTGATCGCCAAGATCGTGACCCTCCGCTACCCGAACGGCAATGTCGGTGACGGCTTCCTGAAGCGGCTCGAGACCGTCACGGTCAAGCGCCTCCTCGAAGAGTACCGTCAGGTCGGCGGCAAGTAACGTCGGTGCCGGCGCGCCGGGCCACGCAAATGGTCCGGCCGTCGACATCAGTCGCACGCCTCGAGTGCGAGCCAAACTGGCCCGCGCTTGAAAAACTTTACATAGTGCGACTCACCGCTACCAAGGATGGCGCACACCTGTGCGCCAAGCTGTCACACCCCTGCCCTAGGGGCATGACCTGACCCCATGTGGGATCTCCATGGTATTCGTCCGCAACTATTGCGATAATCGGATCTTGATGTCGTGGCTTGCCTCTTGCAGTGTACGGTGGCGTCTCGGGACCGAGGTCTCGTGACCCCAGCCAGCCGCGTTCTTCGTCGTGGCGGGTGGTCATCCGCGGGCGACGTCTTCGGGCACGCCACGCAACCGCAGCGTGCTCAGAAGTGCTAGAGTCACCGCAGTGGAAGGCATCAACATTCGGTCGAGAGGCCGTGGGGAAGGTCCGATGCAGGGAACGTTCAAGATCGGCGACAAGGCTGTCTATCCCGCCCAGGGCGTCACTGAGATCATGGGGATCGAGGCCCGTGACATCTGCGGCAACCAGGAGATCTTCTACGTCCTCAAGGTGCTCGACACCCAGAAGCGCATCATGGTCCCCGTGAGCAAGGTGAGCAGTGTGGGGCTGCGTGAAGTCATCGGCGGCCCGGACGTCTCGAACGTCTACGAGGTGCTTCGGGAGAAGCAGCGACCGATCGATACACAGACCTGGAATCGACGCTTCCGAAAGTACGTCGAGAAGATCAAGTCAGGGTCCCTCTTCGACGTAGCCGAAGTACTCAGGGACCTCAGCCTTGCTCGTACGGAGAAGCCTCTCTCGTGCCGCGAGCGCGAGATGCTCGAGATGGCGCGTCGTCTGCTCGTGAAGGAGCTCTCGATCGCGGAGAACAGCGACGAAGAGAACGTGACCGGCAAGCTCACCGACATCTTTGGCGCTGACCCCGAGCCTGCCAACAAGGCCTGAAGAACGCCGTCGGGCCCTAAGAGCCTGCTGCGTTTCTCCCGTCGCCGGCCTTCGCGCTTCCCCTCGATAGCAGCGTCAGATGCCTGCGATACGTCCTCACGTACCTTTTGGTACGCTCTGGGCGTTTCTCGACATCTTCCTTACTCTCGAAGGGAATCGCTTCGGCCAGCTCGGTCCGAAAAACAGCAGACTCCTAGGAGCCTGCTGCGTTTCTCCCGTCGCCGGCCTTCGCGCTGCCGCACGGGAGCGGCGTCAGGTGTCTGCGATACGTCCTCACGTACTTTTTGGTACGCTCCGGGCGGTTCTCCCTCGGGGGGGCGCGGGGATGTCCCTCGCCGGCAAGCGCAAGGACAGCCTTCCTCGCTCCCGCACGGCATCGCTTCGGCCTGCTCGGTCCGAAAATTAGCGTCCTACTAGCCCCCTCCTCCATGACATCCGTGACGTTGATTGGCAGCGCTTCAGAAGCGCACTCGTGCATCCAAGGTCGCACTCCAACGCGGCCGTGGGATGGGGCGCGTTGCGATTCGGGCCTCGAAGTCGATGTCACCATCCGAATAGCTTACGTCGAGCGCGTTTTCGACCCAGAAGGACACGTCGAGGTGGCCAAAGAGGCCGCGACTGTTGAGCCCGGTGCGCAGGAGCGGAACTAGAGGAAGCTCGATTACTTCTAGCGCCGTCGGTGCCACTCGGATGGCGTCACTTACGCTCTCGGTGCTCTGAGCACCCAATAGAAGTAAGCTATCGGAACGATTCAAGTCTTCGGAAGCCCCCCCCCTTAGCTTCAGCCCGGCATGAACCCCTAACCGTTCGCCGAGGATCGCATGGTGACCCGTAAGGGTCGCGACATGCTCCCGGACGTCTCTTATGCGCGTGAGCGCCAAGTCATCGGTTCGGAGAAACGCGTAGGACGCAGCGAGCTCATGGCCGCCTCGAAGTGACGCGAGCACTTCGATTCGTGCCACGGCGTCGAGCGAGAGGCGCCGGTCTAAGACGGATTGGCCGCGCACGGGCTCGACTGCAGCAACACCGTCGATGAGGACGAGGACCGTTCGAGGTTGACCGCGTATCAGCGCCACATCGGCCCAGCCGTGTAGGTCGGTGCGAGCGCCCTCGAACCAGGGGAACTGCGCGAGAAGCGCGCTGATGGTGGCAATCCCCGCATCGCGAAGCTGATCACTCGTAAAGAGGCGGGCGCTCGACGGCGACGCGCCGAGTCGTGGAGACCAGGGCGGCCCAAGCTCCGCGTCGAGCGGGAAGTCGACCTCGACTGGGTCCGGTTCACGGGTGGTTGGGAGAGGCGGGCGGCATCGTCCGGCGGACGCGGTGTCGAATGTGACGGGGCAGACGCCAGCGCCACCGCCAACGCCACGAAAGCAGCCGCGGGGCGACAGCGCAGGGCCTCATGGGGTCGTCAGTATTCGTCGTTCTTGGGCAGCGGCGGGATTGGGACCTCGTCGCCGGTCTGCTCGAGAACGGCCTGAACGAGGCTCTCTGTGTCGCGCTCGACAGTCACGTAGCGCACCCATCGGTCCCAACCCGCCTTCTCGATGCGCACGAGGTAGGTCCGCGTTGGGAGGTCCTTCGCGGTGAAAGGCGCCTTGGACGAGACCTGCTCGTCGTTTATCCAGATGGCGACATCCGGCGGGTCGGACTCGACCGTGATGAAGCCCTTGAAGACGCGACGCTTGATGGGCAGTTCGACTCGCGCTTCGAGGCCTGCCTCCACAGTCGTACTCGCCGACGCCGATAGAAACTCCTCGCTGTCGCTCATGATGGCGTAGATGCCGGCCGGTACTTCGAGCCCAGTGAGCGGGGTGCTGCCAAACGGGATCCCCGCGATGCGGATGGGAGCACCATCGGGCTTCGAGCTGATCGAGAGACGCCCGAGTGTCGCCGACACGGTCTTTCGGCACCGCTCATGGCGCGTTCTGACCTCGGTCGAGAACTCACCTTCAGGGTCGTTCTCAATGTAGCCGGCGTAGTAGAGAAGCGCCTTACGGCAGTCCTTGAGCCCTTCTTCGGCAAGCTTGCCAATGTTGTAGAAGAGAGATCCGTCGGGGTAACTCGAGAGCTTGAGCGCCTCTTCGAAGGACTCGATCGCCTCGCCGTACTTCTTGCGCCGTGCGAGCACCAGGCCGACTCTTTGAAGTCGTTCGACCTTGGCGATCCTGTCCTCGTCGTCTGCCCGAACAACGCGGGGCATTGCGACCAGCATCGTAGCGACGAAAGACACGAGGGCGAGCGAGGTCTGCCACGTTCGAGCGCGCAACGCCGGCTCAGCAGAGCACGTCATCGACCGATAGCCGTTCCAAAGTTCGTTCATGGCCTGCATTGAACCTTCATTGATCTCGCTTGTCACTTTTCGAGCGGACCGCGCGTCGCCACATTGCATGGTCAACGTCGGTACACCACGAGGCGATGTTTCGCGTGAAGGTCCCTCCCGGCACGCGCATACACGACGAGCTCGTTGAGCCCGAGCTCGAGAGGCACGTCGGCTCGGAAGCTCATCACATCGAGTCCTTCGACGGCCTGCCGTTTAAAGAAGACCTTGTCTTGGTCTCGGAACACGTAAACGTCGGGCGAGTCTCCAACGTCGATGTTTGGGAAGAGAGCACGGCCCTCTAGCACGATCGATTCGTCGTGAGTGTCAAGAGCTAGACCCTCGGCGAGCTCAATGCGAGGTTGAGAGATCGAGTTGACCCGATCCACCGCGAGGGCATTGACGGGCACGTCTTGGCTCGGTGCATGGAGTCGGTCGCGTCGGACAAAGCCGTAGGCGCCGTCGGGCAAGCTGACGCGCGCGAAATCTCCGGCGTGCCCGTCACTCTCGAAGGCGCGACCTGGCGGTACTACGCCAACGACACGGGCGGTCGGAGAGGCGCCAGCCTGCACGGGCACGTCTTCTGCCGCGCTCACGTAGCGTGCAGGAGACGCGACGAACGCGGTACCGGTGAGGTGCAGATACGGGAGCCCGAGCGAGTGCGTCAGCCGCTCTTCGAGTACGGTGTCCGTAATCTGGATGTCGAGCTCCGGGCCGTTGGCCGGATGGCCGGCTTTCGCCTCTACCCGGAAGCGGACGGTCTGGCCCTTGCCTACCCCTAGTCCGGAGATGAAGGTGCGGCCCTGGTGGATGTACGTCTCTTCACCTCCTCGGTTCTTCAGCGTCACCAGAGTCTTCTCGGCGTTCCCGTCACCGACGTTCCGTACTGCAACGACGATGTCGACGGTCTCACCCTCATTGAGGATCCCGTCGCCGTTTCCGGCGGCATCATCGACGATGGCGCTGTATTCGAAGCGAGGCCGCGGAAGCCCTCGCATGTGAACCCAGGCCTGAGCGAGCACCGGCGGGCGCCCATCCGAGTCGGCGCGCCCAAAAGGCGCCTCGCCAGCCCAAAATCTGACCTCGACCGGCACATGCTGAGTCAGCACCGACTTCGGCAGCGAAGCGCGGGTCTGCCAACGCCGAGTCTCACCTGGAGGGATACGGCCGAGCGGCATCTCGAGCCCCGAGAGAGCCTCGTTTCCGGACTCGGTGACGCCAAAGAGCTGGTAAACCGCGGCAGAGCCCACATTCTTCACCACGAGCTCGACGGTAGGCTCGTCGCCACCCGCCATCTCCTTACCCCGCGAGATGGTAAGCGAGGCCTCCAGCTTTGGCTCCCCCGACTCCGGCCTCGTTCGGGGGCTCCAATCGACGTTGAGCGCCCCGAGCGCCTTCTCTAGCTTGGCTATTTGCTCTTGTTCAACCGTCATCAGCGTGGGTCGAGCCCGCGCGAGGGCGCTGCGACTCGAGCCGGACTCGGTGCCGACGCTGGGGGCGACCTCGTGCCGATCCACGAGGAGCCGCCGAGCCAGCTCGCGAGCGAAGTCGACCTTCTCATCACCGTCATAGAGGTAGTGAACGCGAACGTCAGACTTGGAGACGCGGCGCTGAGCACCGCCGTCGAGATGGTTCTGTAACGTCTGTTCGCCATGCGGCTCTTCGCCAGAGAGATGGATCCACTCTTGGGTAGCGGCGAGGGGCACGAGCTCGATGTTTGGAGCGATCCCAACGCCTTGAATAGACTCGTCGCCCGGGGTCAGATACTGAGCGATGGTGAGCTTGAGCGCGATGTTGTCGATGTCGTAGAGCACTTGCACCGAGCCCTTCCCAAACGTCCTCTCGCCGAGGATGAGTGCGCGATTCTGGTTCTTCAGCGCGCCAGCCACTATCTCGGACGCCGACGCCGAACCGCCATTGACGAGCACGATCAGTGGGAGATCGGCGTAGGTACCGCCGCGAGTGGCGACGCGTTCCTCGCGGACCCGACTGCCGGAGCCGACCGTCGTGACGATGACGCCGTCGCTCACGAAGAGATCGCTGACTTCGATTGCCTGATCGAGGAGACCACCTGGGTTGTCACGCAAGTCGAGGACGAAGCCGCGAAGTCCACTACCGTCAACGGCCCGCTGTTCAGCGTAGAGCCGCTCGAGCGCCGCTTTCAGGTCTTCGCCCGAACTCTGCTGGAAGTTCTTGATACGAGCATAGCCTATTCCACCTCGAAGCCGTTCGGAGGTGACCGACGCGAGGGTGATGTTCTCGCGCACGATGCGGAAGCGGCGGGGTTCGGTGAAGGCGCGCCGATCAATCCAGATGATCACGGCCGTCCCCGGCGTGCCCCGGAGCCGCTCAACGACGTCCGAGAGGCTCATGTTGACGGTGGATTCGGCTTCGATTTGAGCGATGACGTCACTGCTCGCAATACCGGCCCGCTGTGCCGGGCTGCCTTCCATGACGCTCTCGACGATGAGCTTGCCGTCGCGCGTGCCAAGAACGATGCCAAGGCCGCCGAACTGCCCTGACGTACCGGTCTTCATCTCGCGATAGACACTGGGCGTGAGTAAGAGAGAGTGGGGGTCGAGCGTATGAAGCATGCCGTTTACGGCAGCGTATTCGATGGTCCGATAGTCGACCGAGGTACCGTTGAGTGCTGGCGTCACGAAGTCGAAGATGTCGAGAAGCTTCCAACTGAGCTTGTAGAGGTCAGTCACCTTGCGAAGATCAAATGACTTCGTGAGGTTCCCGACACGGACCTCGACTCCGACGAGCTGACCGCTGCTGTCATTCTCGGGCTCAGCGAGGAGCTCGGGAACCGTCCGTTCGACGTTGTCGAGCGCCGCTAGAAGCATCTCGGCGGCGTTGGTGCGTGTGGGGTCCACGTAGTTGGAGCGCACGTAGCCAAGGCAGCGCGTGAGGATCTTCAGGCGGGCAAGGTCGTGTTGACCGTCGGCCCCCGGGAGGAGGTTCGACGCATAGGTGCGCTTCGGGTCGAAGTAACGACCGCGATCACCGTAGTCTACAGCGGCGAGCAGCATGACCGCGACGCTGAAACAAGCCGACGAAATGCCGTAGCGAAGCCACGGCACGGCTGGACGAACCGGCGTGTTCTGACCCGGGCTCCAGTCGATCCTTGCGGAGGGCCTTCTCAAGATCAACTCCATAGGGGCCCATCACCCGGAGGTGAGGCTGTCGGCACAGCGTAACGTTCGCGGCGCCGCCACGCAAAGCGCAAGGCAGCGCCGCGCCGAGCCCTTGCAACGGCCGAAGCAGGCAAAAGCGTTAGGCCTGAGGCACGGACGCTCACCTTACTTTCGTTGGCGTAGCACCTTGAGTTGCGATCATCCAATGCTCATCGAAGAAGCCTGCAGCGAGTGGGCGGCGAGAACCCATGAGGTAGCCGCCTCTCTCTGACGTGACCCCCTCGTCGTAGACCAGCCAATCTGGGAGCCACTCGGGCAACCACGCTGACAGCCAGACCCCCCGGCGGTCAGTACCGCTGTGGACCAAAACGTAGCGGTTCGGTGCAAGCGGGTTCGGTGCGATGAAGGTCACTCCGAGGTGCTCGCCGCGATGAACGGTCTTACCCACCGTGATGGCGTCGCCATCGATGTGGATTGGAAGGGAGTGGGCGATCTGCCCAAGCCATCGGTTCGACGCGGGCGTCCCGATGAGGACCAGATGGTGGCTCTCGAGCTGTTCTGGGCTCAGCTCGTGGTCGGCGAGAACGGGGATGCTGATACGTGCGTCGGTCCAGCCATAACGCGAGAGGTGCTGCGCCAGGCGACCGTTGGTGTCAGTGTCTGCTGGGACGCCCGTCCCGTAGACGAAGAGGTGGGGCTCGTATCGGATGTCGTCGATGGGGCCAGAGAGCCTGGGGCGCTTCTCGAGGCCCCCTCGCGGCATCGGCTCTGTCGGGAGCGGCGAAGGGAGCTCAAGTGGTGGCTCGCTTATCCAGCGTCCTTCGCCGGAGCCTCGAAAAGACTGCCGGCCTCGCGAGCGTGGGAATCGATGGCCCCCGACGATGACGTCAGTGGTTGCATCCCCGAGGTCGATGGTAAAGCGTGCGACGTTGTCGGCCTTAATCGCTAGGACCGGGCTCGCTCGTGAGTCATCGAGGTCGCGCCCTGTTGTCCCCCGTGGCGGATTCCGACCGCCACGGCGTTCGAGTTCGATTCGGCCCAGTCGGGAGTGATCTGCGAACCGATCAATGGTGAGTCCGTAGGCTGACGCGTGGCGATAGCTGCCGGAGACGAAGGACACCTGAGCAGGCGGCCCAGCGCGCGGGTCGGGCCGCTGGGTCGATTGCACGAAGTCGAGTGCCGCGCGATGCGCCCAGGCGTCATCCCAAGCGGCGTGACCGACCCCCGGGAGGACCTCGAACACTGCGGGATAACCGAGCTCCCGATACCGATCGACGATGACCTCAGCACGCTTCGGGTTGTCCTTTTCGCCATGAATACACTTCATCGGCAGATGGCGCGCGTTCGGGACGAAGGTGACGTTATCACGACGGTCGACGAGGAAGCGCTCCCACGGTGCGAGTCGCTTTCCACGGACGTTGTCGTAGAGACGCACCGAACCGTAGCCCGCGATGGGCATAAGCCCGGAGAAACGGTCCGGCATACGGAGACCGAGGTGCCAAGTGCCGAGCCCGCCAAGCGAGCCGCCGGTCAAGAGTGCGCGATTGGGATCGACACGGTAACGCCCGAGCGCGTAGTCCATCACCGTGAGCACGTCGATCTTGCCCACGTAGCGGCTGCCAGTGCCGTCATAACCCCACGGCGCGACGACGACGGCATCGAACCGCCCGATCTCCTCGAGCGTCGGCAGCAGATGCGAGAGCCGAGCGCGCGAGGCGCCGCGTTCTGACTCGAGACCTAGCACCGCTCGGAGCGTCCGGGTCGGGGTGTAGCCGCTCGGGTGCAGTGCCACGATGAGCGGCAAAAGGGTGGTGCCGCGATGCCCGGCTTGGCGCCCGGCGGCGCCCGGGACGAAGAGGGCGAACGGCTGAGGCGCACCGTCGAAAGGCGAACGGTAGGCTCTAACGAAGGCGCCTGAGCGCGCTTCATAGGAGCTCGGATCGTCAAAGTCGCGGACCGCGAGAGCGAGTTGGTCGAACCCTTGCGCCACGAGAACTGGGTCTCCCTCGGGCGGCGTCGGCGGTCGCGTTGCGGTCGCGCTGTCGAGACCGTGCATGAGGAGCACCTTGTCGGTCCAAAACGCGAGTGACGCCCACGCGACATCACGTCGGCTTCGGTCGCGTCCTAGTCGTTCGAGGGCGTCCGGCACGGCCCGCAAGAGCGGCGCCGTTATCATGATTGGCCGGCTGTTGGACTGCAGGGCCCCCTGCCCGTCTGCGACGGAGAGGGACACAACCTGACTGCCATCGGGGCCGAGCGGAAGCTCGAGAGCCGACTGGCCCTTTGGCGACAGCTCGGTGGTCACGGCCGACGAGCTTCGACCATCGTCGGTGACGGTCGAGCTGAGGCCGAGTGAAAGCGGCATCAGGGCACCTGTGCCCGGTATCGAGTTCAAAGCGCTGCCGCGTGCGCGAAGCTCGGTCGTAATCACCAAGCCAAGGAGCGGGACCTCTCGAACGAAGCCAATCGAGAGCGTTGTTGGGACGCGGGAAGCCCAGTACGGGAGTGGCATGAGGCTGGTCGGCGGCGCCACACCCGGGGGCGGGGTCATGCGAAGCACGGCCCGTCGTGGGCGCTGCGACTCCCGGCGACCGCGACGGACGTCGAAGCGCACTTCGAGTTCGAGCGCGCCCGCGGTCAACGGGAGCGTGAGTTCGCGGTCATCGAGCCAGAGGCCGTAGGGGGCAGCGCAACGCGCGAGCATGGCCCCGCCGCGCCAGAGTTCACAGGTCCCGTCGCATCCGAAGCGAAGCTCGTGTAGCCCCGCCGCTGTTTGAATACGCGTTCGTAGCCGAAGGGCCCCGTTCACGATCCGTTCGACTTTGTGCTTGCCGAGGTGCTGCAGGGCAACTCTGATGTCCACGTCGGGGCCGGCCATTGCCGCTAGGGCGATAGGCTCGCCGCGCGGGGCAATGACTTCGAAGTCGGTGATAAAGCCGCCCTCGGCCAGAGGTCGGTCGGTGGCGCGTGACGAGTAGGGCAGCACGAGGGCAACTACGGACGCGATCAGGATCGTCAATAGGCGACTCGTCTCGTTGCCCCGTGTCAGTGACCGTAGGATCACCAGTGGGAGCACCAGTGGGAGCACCAGTGGGATCACCAGTGGGATCACCAGTGGGATCACCAGTGGGATCAATCGTCGCAAA
>CANMLD010000102.1 GCA_947498315.1 Pseudomonadota bacterium
CGTCGTTGGCGCAGGGCGTCCCAGTGACGCCCGCCGAGCTGCAAACCCCGAGAGCACAGACGAGGTCCGGACTGCACATCGCGTCGCTCGTACAGCCGTCTCCGACGCCGCCATCCGCCGTGCAGACGCCCGTGGCGCAGTGGAACGCGGGTCCGCAATCGGAATCGGCAGTACAGGTCTCGCCGCCACCGAGCGGTTCGCGGCACTGGCCCGACGAACACGTGAGGCCATCGGCGCATTCGCTGGTCGAGGTACACCCACCACCGAGTCCGACGTCGGTCGTGCAGACGCCCGCAGCACAGTGGAAGCCGCCTGCGCAGTCAGTATCCACCGAACACGCACCGCCGCCACCCTGCTCTTCCACGCAGACACCGGACGTGCACGTGAGCCCTGCAGCGCAGTCGGACGGCGCGGTACACGCCGAGCCCGGACCGACATCGGCGACGCACTGGCCGGTCACCTCGTTGCAGTGAAGACCTTCGCCGCAGCCACCATCGGTCACACACGGATCGCCTGCACCGCCCGCTTCGACGCAGGTACCCTGGCCGCAGACCAGGGGCGACGCGCAGTCCGTGTCGACGTCACAGCCCGCGCCGGCGGTGCCATCCGCGACGCACGTCTCGATCGCTTCGTTGCAGTGGAAGCCAGGGCCGCAGTCGACGTCCTGCACGCAGCCGGTCGTGACCGGCGGCGCGCAGAGGCCCGTCTGGCATATCAGACCATCACCACAGTCGGAGTCGGTCGAACAGGTTCCGCCAATGGGTTGGTCGGCCGCGCAGAAACCGAGACCTTCATCGCAATGGAAGCCGGACGCACAGTCCGCGTCGGAGACACACGTCGCGCCGCCGCCGCCTGCCGGCGCGCAGGTGCCAGAGTCGCAGATCGACCCTGCGATGCAGTCGTTGTCGACAACGCAAGGGCCGCCATTGCCAACGTCCGCCGCGCAGGTGCCGGAGGCGACCGCACAGTGATAGCCAGCGGCGCACTCGGCGTCCGACTGGCACGCGTCGCCGCCACCACCCTGAACGGTGCAGATACCGGCGAGGCAGGTGTAGTCGGCGACACAGTCGGAGTCCTGTCCACACGCCCCGCCGCCGGGGACGTCAATCGCGCATTGGCCTGTCGTCTCATTGCAGTGGCGATCCGAGGTGCAGTCGAGGTCGGTCGTGCAGGTCGTGCCTGGATCGGCGCAGAGCCCCACGTCACAAACCTGACCCACCAGACAATCCGAGGCGGACGTGCATGCGCCGCCGGGTAGGATGGCAGTACATTGACCAACGAGCTCGTCGCAGCGGTATCCTACGGCGCAGTCCGCGTCGACGACGCACGTATCGCCGCCGCCGCCCGCCTCGCCGCAGATGCCTGCGGTACAAATGAGAGCGCTTGCGCAATCACTATCGACGGAGCACGCGCCGCCGTTCGGCGAGTCGGGCGCGCAAATCCCAGTCGCTTCAATGCAGTGCAGCCCGGCCCCGCAGTCCGAATCAACAACGCACTCGTCACCGAGGCCACCCGCTTCGGTGCAGACGCCCGTGACGCAAGTGAATCCCGATATGCAGTCTGTGTCTTCGGCGCACGCGCCGCCACCCGGAACGTCGACGACGCAGGTGCCAGCAGCGCAGTGGTAGGCGTCGGCGCAGTCGGTGTCGAGGATGCAGGGATCTCCGCCAGTGCCAGAAGGCTGGCAAGTCCCCGAGATGCACGATAGGCCGCTCGCGCAATCAGAGTCGACGATGCAGGCGGCGCCGCTTCCGAGATCAGCAGCGCAGGAGCCGGTAGCTTCGTTGCAGTGATAGCCGGACGCACAATCGCCGTCCGTCGTGCAGGCATCGCCGGAACCACCCGCTAGGGTGCACGTGCCAGCTTGGCAGACGTAGCCGGACGTGCAATCGGAGTCGACGGCACAGAGACCACCGGCCGGGACATCCGGCGCACAGACCCCGAGGGCTTCATTACAGTGAGACGAGGCGACGCAGTCGGCGTCGGTCGTGCAAGCGTCGCCCGATCCACCGAGCGCGCTACAGATCCCGGACTGGCACGAGAGGCCCTGTTGGCAATCGCTATCGACCGCGCAGACGCCGCCGCTAGGGACGTCAGCAACGCAGACCCCACCGACTTCGTTGCAGTGAAAACCGGGTCCACACGCCTCATCGACGGCGCACGGGTCGCCAGCGCCGCCTTCTGGCAGACACACGCCCGCACTGCACCACAGGCCACTCGCGCAATCCGTGTTGGTAACGCAGCTGCCGCCGGGAGGGACGTCGGCCGCACACACGCCGGTGGTCTCATTGCAGTGATGACCCGTTGCGCAGTCCGTATCGACCGTACACGCGTCGCCGCTGCCACCGGCCGTCTGGCATGTGCCTGAAAGACAGGCGAGCTCTGTGGTGCACTGCGAGTCACTGAAGCACGGAACTCCGATGCCCCCTTGCGCCGCGCAGGTGCCGGTGGCGGCGCAGAAGTACCCAGCCGCGCAATCGGCGTCGACGGCACAACTATCTCCAGTAGCGCCCGCAGCTTGACAGGCGCCTGCCGTGCAAATGAGCGCGTCGGCGCAGTCACCGTCGACCGAACAGCCCCCGCCGGTGCCAACGTCCGCGGCACACTGGCCAGAGGTCAGGTTGCAGTGGTAGCCGACCTGACACTCATCATCGGGGGTGCAGGCCGACCCCGTTCCCCCTCCGGCCGCACAGGTGCCGCTCACGCAGACGAGGAGAGCGCCACAGTCACTCGACTCGACGCAGCTCCCGCCCGCCCCGACGTCGACGACGCAAGTTCCCGTGACTTCGTTGCAATGCGTCCCGGACGCGCAGTCGCCGTCATCGACGCACGCCCCACCGCTCCCAGACGGGTTCGTGCAGACGCCGGCGTTGCAGACGAGAGGATCGCTACAGTCCGTGTCCTGACCGCACGCACCGCCTGGACCGAGGTCAATGACGCAGACGCCCGCGCCCTCGTCGCAGTGATAGCCGTTTCCGCAATCGCTATCGAGAGTACAGGTGTCGCCGGGGCCGCCGACCGTCGTGCACACGCCGCCAATGCAGGTGAGTCCAGCTCCGCAGTCGGAGTCGGCCACACAGCCCGTTCCGGAACCGCCGTCGAGGACGCAGACGCCAGTCTGCTCGTTGCAGTGCAGGCCAGCGGCACACTGCGTGTCAACGAGGCAGCTCCCACCCGCACCGACGAGCGGGGTGCAGCCGGTCGCGCCGCAGTAGAAGTCCGGCGCACACTCGGAGTCGCTCAAGCAGGCCGCTCCGGAGCCGCCATCGGCTTCGCAGGTCCCAGTGAGGAAATCACAGTGATAGGCGGCGGCGCAGTCCACGTCGGTGGTACACGCGTCACCCGTGCCGCCACCAGCCTGGCAGGTGCCGAAAGTGCAAACGAGTGAACCCGCGCAATCAGCGGACGTGTCGCAGACGCCACCGGGGCCCGAGTCGCCGACGCAGGTGCCAGTGGGCTCGTTACAGTGATACTCGGCGGCGCAGTCGCCGTCTTGCGCACACGGTGAGCCCGTGGTGCCACCGACGGCACAAGCGCCAGCATTACAGACGAGCGCTGCGACGCACTGCTCCGGGCGGTCGCAAGCGGCGCCAGTCCCGCCATCAGCCGTGCAGGCCCCCGACGCGCAGTAGAGCGCACTGCCACAATCGCTGTCGGTGAGGCATGGACTGCCGCCGGTACCCGCCGGCGCGCACAGCCCGGCTGAGCAGATCGACCCGGCAGTACAATCGGTGTCGACCGTGCAGGCGCCGCCATTCGGAACGTCGGCAACGCAAGTCCCATTTGATTCATTGCAGTGGAGCGCCGCCGCGCAGTCGGTGTCCTCGACGCACTCGGCGCCAGTGCCGCCCGGGGTCGCACAGACAGCGCTGGAGCAGACGAGGCCCGTCGCGCAGTCGGCGTCGATCCCGCAGGGCTCGCCAGTATTGCCATCGGCTTCGCAGCCGCCGGTTGACTCGACGCAGTGTTGATCAGCGGCGCATTGGTCGTCCGTGGTGCAGCCGCCCGTACAGAGACCGGCGGTGCAGGTGAGGCCGTCAGCACACTGAAGTGTTTGGGTACACGCCGCACCAGCGCCGAGGTCGGCAGCGCATTGACCTGCGGCGCAGTGATATCCAGCCGCGCACTGGTCCTGCGTGGAACACGTGTCGCCGGTCCCGCCGGCGTCCGTACAGGTGCTCGCAACACACGCAAGGCCAGCGGCGCAGTCCGACGACGTGTTGCAGCCGCCGCCGGGGCCGATGTCTGCGGTGCATTCGCCTTGAGCTTCGTCGCAGTGATAGCCGCTCGCACATGCGCCATCCGACGTGCATCCATCACCTCCGGTGCCTGGCACGACGCAGGTGCCGTTCGCACAAGAGAGGCCTTCCTGACAGTCAACGGTGACCACGCACGCGCCGCCGGGACCGCTGACCGGGACGCAGGTGGTGCTGCCCAGATCGCAACGGAGCCCGGGTGCGCAGTCAGCCGAGACCGTGCAAGCGTCGCCCGACCCACCCGGGAGTTGGCAAGTGCCGGCGAGGCACGTGAGTGTGCCGCCACAGTCGGACGCCGAGACGCAGCCGTCGCCTTGGCCGCCGTTCGCGGCACACACGCCCGTCGTCTCATTGCAGTGGTAGCCAGAAGCGCAGTCGCCATCGACCATGCAGGCGTCGCCGCCCGTCCCAGCAGGAACACATACACCCGCGGCGCAGACGAGGCTGCTGGCGCAGTCGGAGTCAACGGCGCATCCAGCGCCGGGCCCGCCATCGGCGGCGCAAGTGCCAGCCGCTTCGTTGCAGTGGTATCCAGCTGCACAGTCGGGGTCGACGGCGCAGGCATCACCAGCCCCTCCGGGCGTCACGCAGACGCCCGTCTCGCAAACGAGCGATGCCGCACAGTCGGAGTCGACGGAACACGCCTCTCCCGCCCCAGCATCAGTGACGCAGGTATTGGCAGGACCGCAATGGTAGGCAGCGGCGCAGTCAGCATCAGACGTGCAGACGTCGCCGCCCGTCCCGAGAACGGTGCAGACGCCAGCCTGACAGCCGAGCCCGTCCGCACAGTCGCCATCAACGACGCACGCACCACCAGCCGGCTGATCGGCGACGCAGGTGGTCGATCCTTCGTCACAGTGGAGGCCGTCACCGCAGTCGCTGTCGACGGCGCAGTCGCCACCCGAGCCGGAGACCGGGACGCAAAGGCCCGCGGTACACGTGAGACCGGCGCCGCAGTCTGTTGGGACCACACAGGCGCTGCCGGACGTCCCGTCGGGGACGCAGGTGCCAGCAGCTTCGTCGCAATGAAGCTCCGCGGCGCAGTCGGTGTCGACGGTGCAGCTCCCACCGGTGCCCGACGTGGGCGCGCAGAGGCCCAAGACACACGCGAGATCGCTCTGGCACTCGGACGCAGCGGCGCAGCCGGCGCCGACGCCGCCGCCGGGCGAACACTGACCAGCTCCCTCGTCACAGAACTCAGCCGCAGCACAATCCGAGTCCAGCGCGCAACCGCCGCTCTCTGGAAGAGCGCACACGCCGGCCTGACAGGTGAGCTCCTCGGCGCACTGAGCGGTGGTGGTGCATGCCGAGCCTGGGAGCCCGTCGGCGACGCAAACGCCAGTGACTGGGCTGCAGTAGTAGGCCGCGGCGCAGTCGGCATCGATGGCGCACGACGTGCCGGTGGTGCCAGCTGCCTGGCAGGTGCCGGACGTGCAGACGAAGCTGCCAGCGCAGTCGCCGTCGCGGGTGCAGGCGCCGGCCGATGGGACATCCGCAGCGCACGTGCCATTGACCAAGTCGCAGTGGAACGCCGCGGCACAATCGCCGTCAGCGGTGCAGGCTGTACCGCCTGTGCCTGGCTCGGCGCATGTGCCGGCGTCGCAGATGAGGCCAATGACGCAGTCGGTGTCCACGCCACAAGGCCCGCCACTGACGACGTCGGCGACGCAGACGCCCGAGACCTCGTTGCAGTGGAGTCCATTCGCGCAGTCGGCGTCCTCGACGCAGCCGCCTCCCGTCCCGACTTCTGGCGCACACAGGCCAGCGATGCAGGTCAAGCCAGCACCGCAGTCGGAGTCAGCAGAACAGCCCGTGCCGGTGGAGCCATCAGCGACGCAGGATCCAGACGCTTCGTTACAGTGGAAGCCGTTGGCACAATCGTCGTCGATACCGCAGCTCGTCCCCGCTCCCCCCCCGACTTCACACGAGGCGACGTCACAGAGCTGGCCGATTGGGCAGTCGGTCTTGACCGCGCAACACGTGGCGGTGACGTCCGGATCGGCAGCGTCGACGAGACCGTCGCAGTCGTTATCGAGGAGATCGCAGGACGCTTCGGCAAGCTCGTAAGTCGAGAGGACTGCGGCGTAATCGGCCGGCGTGCAGGCGCCCCATGCGCCCCCGAGACAGAGGCTCGCGCGCTTGTTCGCGTCGCCGCAGACGCCGACCGAGTTCTCGCATGCCACCACGTCGTCCGTGGTGAGCGATGGGTCGTCGCGGTCGACGAGCAAGTCACAGGTGTCGTCGATGCCGTTGCACTTCTCGGGGGCGAGGTGCGAGCGGGTCGGGTCGAGGTCTTGGCAGTCGATTGCGTCCGGATCGCCGTCACCATCGGAGTCTCGATCGCAGAAGTTCAGGCGGCCATCCCCGTCGATGTCGAGCGAGTTCGGGCCCGAAAGCTGCCCGAGGAGCATCTGAATCATGAACTGGAAGTCGACGTTCGACATGTCGTCGTCGCAGTTCAAGTCGGCGTTACGGCGCTGCGTCGTGCCGAGGCAGGTCGCGGAGACCTCTGCGTCATTGCCGCACGTGACGGCCGGGTCTTCACCGATGGAGACCGTCTCGGAGAGGCAGTCTGGCACGCAGATCTTGAAGCCGGCATGTGCGCGCTGGCAGACGCCCTCGGGACAGTCGCCGTCGACCGAACAGGCTTCTCCGGTGACGGGCTCCTGGAGCGTCCAAAGCTCGTAGGTGAGGACGAGACACTGAAGATCCGCCGAGGTCACCCGGTCGTCGCCCGTCAGGTCGCCGGCAGGGGCCGTCGTGATGGGCACGGCATACGCCATGACTGGTGTCAGCAGCGCGATTGCGGCGACGGCGGAAGTGAAGCGGGCTGTTGCCCCGGGCGTCTGGAGAATCGAGTTCATCACTTCACCTCCGTCACGAATCCGCGACCGGAACCAAGGGAGAGCAGCTCCCAAGAGAGTTCGAGACCATTCGGAGGATTGAGCGACACGTCGCTGACCCCGACTCGGAAGGGCGATGCGGGCGTGAAGCCACTCGCCAGCTTGAAGCGCGCCTTCAGGAGGAGCGGGTCACCACTGACGGAGTCACCCGAGTCAACGACGGCGCCCGTGAGCGGCGTGGACGGCATAGACGGGTGATAGACCGTGAGGGCGAGCTTGGTCGTCCAGTCCTTCTTGTGCTTCGGGATCCCGATGACCTGGTGGTGTGCTGGCTCGAGGCTGCCCCAGACGCACGCCGCACCGTTCTCGTCGCACTCGGCGAGCGAGTAGTCGAAACAGATCGCACCGAAACAGGCGGCGTCAACGACGTCGATGAGTTGGGCCTCGGTTGCCTTCCACTGGAGGACGACGTCGAAGCCAGTGGGCTGAAGCGAGCCAGTGCGCGATGCCACTTGGACGAAGCAGTCGATTTCATCCGTCGCATCACCGGCAAGCTCGCACACGGTGCCAACCACACAGCCGACCGGCGCGTCATGCAGACACCCTTCGTTGGGGCTGCAACTGTCGAGCGTGCAGTCGATATCGTCATCGCAGGCCTGCGTCACCCCGTCGCATGTCCCGGTCAGCGGCGAGCAGGTCCAGTCCACCTCACACTGATAGCCATCGGGCGGGCACACGACGACGGTGGTTGGGTCGAGCTTGCACGTCCCATTGTTACAGACGAGCATCCCTGTGCAGGCGTCTCCGTCGTCCTTGGTGATGCAGTCGCCGTCGTCCTCGCAACCGCACGTGACCACGTCGGGGGCGCCGTTGCAGCCAATAGGCGAGCATTGATCGTTCATGGTGCAGGGATCGCCATCGTCACAAGCGCCGGTGGCTGCGCTCTGCTTGCAACCTTGACCTGTCACGCAGGTCCCCGTTGAGCAAGCGACACCGTCGTCGCACTCGCTATCGTCGGGCGTAATCGCGCAACCGGTGGTTGGCTCGCACGCGTCGAGCGTGCAGGCGATCCCGTCGTCGCAGCCGACGGGCACCCCAGCGCAGACCGCTGCGCCGCTGCAACGGTCGTCTTCGCTGCAGGAATCATCGTCATTACAATCGAGGCCCACCTTCGCGCTCGGCTGGCACTCACCCGTAGCCGGGTCGCAAGCACTTCCCACGCACTGGCTTTCGTCGCTACAGGCAGGTGGCGGCTTGGTGGAGATGTCACAATGTCCAGCTCCGTCGCACGCACCGGCCGACGTGCATGCGTCGTCCACGGGACACGCGACCAGCTCAGCAGCGAAGTCACCACCAACGCACTGGCCGCTCTCACACGCGTCTGACGAAGTACAGGGGTTCTGGTCGTCGCAGCTGCCGTCGGTGGCTTCGTTTGAACAGGTCCCCGCATCGCAGGAGTCGGTGGTACACGGATTGAGGTCGGCGCAAAGCGTCTCGCTGCAGGGGACCTCGCCAGTCAGGACGACGTGTCCGACGAGCTTGGACGTCAGCGCGACACCAACAGCGGTATACGCTTCGAGCGCCTTCAAGTGGACCGGAGCGGCGAGCGTGTCTTTGGTGAGTACGAAGCGGAAGGTCGTGACCTCAGCGTCGCCCGCGACCTGCTCGTCTTCCACGAAGGCCGTCGTGATCGGGCGGTTCGGATCGCCGAGGTGGGCGAGCTCGACGGTGCCCTGTCCGGCCCAGTCGGCCGGCTGAGGCGGGGCGGCGATGATCGTGTGGCCACTCGGGTCCACGGCGCTGCCAGCATCGGGGAGAAGGACCGTGGTGCAAGGCCCGCCGCCTGGGAAGCAGACTCGGTCTTCGAAGCCCGCGAAAGCGGCATCGGCGTTCGGCCATGCAAGCGCGAAGGCGAGGGTCGTTGCCGCCGCTTCTTCGCTGTCCGAACGCGCAAGCCCGAGCTCGCAACGAACGACGTCACCCGCGTTGCCAGCGAGGACACAGAGCACAGAGCAATCGGCCTCGATATCGGCGTCGCAAACCCCGTCAGCACAGACGCCCGCGCCGCCACACGCGCTGCCGAGCTGGCAAGCTCCGCCGTCATTTGACGCGGACGTGCACTTGCCATCGTTCCCGCACGCCTCGCTGGTACACGCGTTGCCGTCGTCACAGTCGGCGTTCGTATTGCAACAGGGGACTGCCAGGTCGAGCACATGTTGACAACCGAGGGTGGCGTCGCACGAATCGGTAGTGCACGCCTTGCCATCGTCACAGTTCAGCGCGCCAACCGAGAGACAACCGGAGGCCGCCTGGCAGCTCTCGGACCCGTTGCACACGTTCGAGTCGTCTTCACAGGAGAGCGGCGCACCGGGGACACAGCCCTTGGCCGGGTCGCATGTCTCGGGGCCGTTGCAGGCATTGCCATCGGCACAGGACAGGGCGGTTCCGGCTACGCACCCGGCTGCGCCGCAGGACTCGGTACCGTTGCACGCATTGCCGTCGCTGCAGCCGGGCGTCACGGGCTCACAGACGAGGTCTTCGGCTGACGCGCCGGGTGCAGGCTCGACGCAGCGGTCGCCATCAGAACAAGCGTCATCGTCGTCGCAAGCCGCTCCGAGTGCTGCCGGCGCCACGGTGCAGAAGCCGCCGTCGCAGACGCCGACTTGGCATGGCCCGGCAGGGCACTCGCTGTTTGCGTCGCAGGTCGTGACGGTCGTATCCCCGGTGCCGGTGGCGTCCCCGGTCACGTCGCTCGAAACGTCCTCGGATGCGATGGTTGCGGTGGAGGACTCGTCCCCACAGGCTAGGGCCACTGTGAGTAAGAAGGCACGCCCGATGGGAGCGCTAAAGATGGCCCGGGCGGGGTCAAATCGGTGTCTTTGCATCATAACGAATATTCTCCGGAGCGCCTTCAGTAGCGGGGAGGCTAGCACGGCTCAGCGCGCCTGCCGATAGCTGACTTGCGTGTCCACATAAAACCGATCACATCGCGTTTGGGGCGAATTGGGACATCGTCTCGCAAAACGATCCCAAAGGATGGACCGGAGCCGAGTGCTGGCGCCGGGTAGCCCGTCGTCAGTCGGTGATGATGACGCGACCTTCGGGCACCGTACGGACATGGACCGTGAGCGGCAGGCCGGTCGCTGGTTGAAGCGCCAAACGGTCGACGCGAATCCGGGCGGGCTTGGCCGGGGACACGTCGGCATCGAGCCTGAAGCGCGCTTGCAAGATCACGGGATCGCCCACTATCGCGAGTCCAGGCGACGCGATGGCCCCAGAGATGGCCTTGTCGGGCGAGCCGAGGTGAAAAATGAACAAGGACAGCCAGTTGGACCAGTTGACCGTCGCTTCCGGTGCGATGATCAGCGTGTGGCCCGTCGGATGGAGCGACTCGACGAAGCAAGGTGACGTCGGGTCTTCGCAAGTGGCCAGATCGTAGTCGAAGCAGACCGTCCCGAAGCACGCGTTTTCTTGGAGGTTCTCAAGCACCAGCCCGTCATCCCAGCGCAACGTGATGTCGGCCGAGGTTGGCGCCACCGAGCCCGGGAGACGGCGGGCGACGCGGACCGGGCAAAGAATCGTGTCTCCGCTGGTGCCGCTGACCTCGCAGATCCAGTTCTCTATGCAGTCGTCGATCTGGGTGTTTCCGCAGCCGAGGATCGGATCGCACGCGTCTTCGGTGCACGGATCGTCGTCATCGCAACTGAGAGGGGTGCCGATGCACTGTCCCGTCTCGGGCTTGCAGGTCCAGTCCGTCTTACAAGCGACGCCATCATAGGGGCAGGTGACGACGGTTCCCGGATCGATGATGCACTCGCCCTCGTCGCAGACGACTGTGCCGTTACAGGCATCGCCGTCTTCGAAGAACACACAATCCGCCTTCGTCTCGCATGTGCAGCCCGGCGCAAGAGTGCCGCGGCAGAGAGACCCGGTTATGCATGCGTCGGCGACGGTACATGGGTTGCCGTCGTCGCAGGGGTCCTTTGACACCGAGCTCTTACAGCCCACATCGGCGACGCATGTGTTGATGGAGCACGGCGACCCGTCTTCGCAGAAGGCGTTGTCGGCGACGAACTTGCAGGTGCCGTCAACGTCACCGACACAGCTGTCGAGCGTGCAAGCGACCCCGTCGTCGCAAATCTTGGGTTCACCGACGCAGGTGCCGGAAGCCGAACAGCGATCGATGAGACTGCAGGGATCGCCGTCGTCACACTCGGCGCCTGCGCGAACGTCGAGGAGACACTCCCCCGTGAGAGGATCACAGGACGCGTCGACGCACGCAGAGCCGTCGCCGTCGCACGTCAAGGCCACCCCAGGAGTCAGTTGACAGGCGCCTTGGCCGTCACATTTCCCGGCGCCGGCGCACTTGTCGGGGCCACTGCAGTCGATGCCGCTCGCCGAGAACGTGGATGGGACGCAAGAGGCTGTCGCGTCGCAGACACTCTCGGCGGTGCAGGCGACGCCATCGTCGCAAGGCCCTGCTCGGGGGACGTGGCTGCAGACCTCTCCAGAACAGACGTCATCGGTGCAGGGGTTGCCATCCCAACAAATCGAGACGCCGCAGACGGCGAGACGCGTGACGATCAGCCCTGCCGGAGCAGACGGCGCTACGCCCGCTACCAGTGGCAAGGGCTCCTCGCCACCGCCACTCGCTGCCGCGTCGAAGTCCCACGCGTAGACATGCGTGACTGCACCGGGGGGTGCGACTAGGCGCAGCCCAAGCACGGTCGGGTCCGGTAGCGCTGACGACGGAATGGCGTCGAGCGCCACGGACGACGGCGACAGCGGCGCGTCGGGCACGAACAACGGGTCGAGCGCGAGGATTCCGGCGGCGGGCCAGTCCTCGGGATCCGACGGGGTTAGTGACGCCAAGTGACCACTCGCGCCGGTCTGGCCACCGGCGGGCAGGACCTTCGCCACGCAACTCGTCGGGCCGGCCAAACAGGAACGCACGACCAACCCGACGAGGGTCGCGATGGGCTCTTTCGCACCGCCATGCCCCGACCAGGAGAGCCCGAGCTGCAGGCGTGTCGCCTTGGGGTCCGCCCCGAGCGTCGCGACCT
Organism: Pseudomonadota bacterium; assembly: GCA_947498315.1. Taxonomy (GTDB): domain Bacteria; phylum Myxococcota_A; class UBA9042; genus SXOO01. Next base: position 12,163 of record CANMLD010000102.1, read on the forward strand.
TCAGCGTGCAGTTGCCGAGGCCTGCTTCGTCGTGAATCACGTCGCAAAGCTTGGTGCACTGCGAGCGCGGCGCTCCGGAACACACGCCGGCGGTGCAAACGTCGCCACCCGTGCACGGGTCGCCGTCTTCGCAGGAGCCCGAGATGGGCTCTGTGACACACGCCCCGCTGCCGTTGCAGGTGTCCTTGGTACAGGCGTTGAAGTCGCCGCAGTCGCTGTCCGCGGTGCAACAACCGGAAGCGCCCGACGGCACATGAAGACAGCCCTCCGCCCCACACGAGTCGTCGGTGCAGGCGCTTCCGTCGTCGCAGTCGAGCGGTTCGGATGCGACGCACCCCTGGCCGGACTTGCACCCCTCAGCGCCGTTGCACGCGTCGCCATCGGAGCAGAAGAGCGGCGTCCCGGACGCGCAGCCCGTGCTAGGGGCACAGACCTCGATGCCATTACACGGGTCTTCGTCAGTGCAGACGAGAGGCGACGAAGGCGCGCATCCTTCTGCCGAGCAGACTTCAGCGCCATTGCATCGGTCGCCGTCGTCGCAATTCGAAAGTCCGGCCTGACACAGGCGCCCCTCGCCGCCGTCGATGCACACGTCCGGCGTCGTACACGGCAGTCCGTCCTCGCAAGCCGTGCCCGCGTCGTCCCAGACGGTAACGCAAGCGCCGTCTTGGCACTCGATGACGCCACACGGGATCGGACCGGTCTCGCAGTCGCAGCCGCTCGCGTCGGCTTTGGCGTCGGTACCACCGCCAACGTCTCGCACCTCATCGTCTAGCACCTCATCGTCTGGAGTCGAGACGTCGGTGATGGGCGCGGCCTCTCCCCCATCGCCCGAGCACCCCGAGAAAGCCAAAAGGCCAACCGCAGTGAGGGCCATGGTGAGCCAAAGCCCCCCACACCGTGCAGCCTCCGGTGCGAGAGAGCGAGAGGCGTTCATGGACAGGGCAGCGGTCAGGTCAGTAATCTGACGGGCTCGGGGCGTAGTCATGAGCCAATCCTACCATGGCATCCGTACGGACGCACCACGCCTGCTGCCCATGGGGCAAAGCGCCCCGCACATGCGCTACTTCTCCCCGTCGTAGCCTTGACGTCGATCGTCGATTGCGAGTCGCCATCATCATCGACCTGGAGTAGGGTCAAGGCACCATGCATGTACGAGCTTCGGTTCAGGTCTTTGCCACCGCTTCGTTGACCCTCCTTCTCGCAGGAGTCGTCCGCGCCGTTCCGATCGTCTCCGCCCCTTCGGCCGATCTCGATCGCAGCGGTGCTGTGTCGACTGCTGATCTGCAATGCCTGCTGCGAGTGACGGTTCATTGGGCTGAGAACCAGGGAAGCGTAGGTGCTCTCCACGGATGCAGCGTGGAAGGCGCGACCTGCGAGACGACCGGACGATGTCATGAAGGATTCGGCGGCAAGCTCTTCTGTGCTCCAAAGTGCCTGGGCGGTGCCGTCGAGTTCTCGCCCTCCCCGTGCCCACCCGGCGAAGCCATCCCACCTGTTAACCGGCTCAGCGCCTGCCATGGCCCGGTGCGCCTCTCCGGAATCGACTTGAATTGTGACGGAAAGCTCGGAAGCACTGACCTCAGCTTTCTCGCTCAGTTGCTCCTGAACCGCCCTCCCGACATCGACGGCGACGGCCTGCTCAATTTTTGCGACCCGGACACTGACGGCGATGGGGCGCTCGACACGGCGGATTGCGCACCGACCGACCCCGATGTCTATCCCGGCGCCCCGGAGATTTGTGACGGGCGCTTCAACGGCTGCCCACCGGGTGGAACGGCCGACAGACCCCCAGAGGAGTCAGACCCGGCCTGTGCCGCCTTCTTCGGCCCGCGAGTCGACGGCTACGGTCCGGAGATCATGACGCCCGGAGTCGAGGTCGTGGTCATCGGCGCCTTCTTCGACGTCGAGTATACGAAGGTGCTCATCGACGGTGTCGAGCAGCTGGTCGTGGTGAAGGACGGCTCGACGTTGACCTTCAAAGTGGACCCGGGGACGTCCATCGGGCTGCACACCATTACGGTACAAACCTTGTCCGGCGTGACAGACTTCGTCGCCGTCGTGGCTGGTTTGCCCTCCATCACCTCCATCGACCCCGTCGTCGTGGAGGCCGGCGAGGCGTTCACCATCAACGGCTCGCAGCTCATCGGCGCTGACGTTCAAGTCTGTGGTATGGCGGCGCGGATCGTCTCACAGACCGTCACCTCGCTGCTCGTGGTCGTTGATCCCTTCACGCCACTCGGCCCGTGCACTATCGAAGTCACCACGCCATCCGGCACGGACACCATCACAACTGTGGTCGAACCCGGCGCCCCTTACCTGCTCTACGCGGATCCAAGCCCAGTGCTTACGGGAGAGCTGATGGAGATCGTCGGCGCGGGCCTAAACGGTGCGACGGTGACCGTCGGTGGCCAGCCGGCCGTAGTGACGACGACTGAGGACGGACGGCTCGTCGTCGTCATTCCGGAAGGCGTCACTAGTGGGGCCGTCGCCATCGTGGTGACGACGGCGCTCGGCACGGACACCATCGTGGTGTTCATCACAGACGTCCCCCTCGATCCGCCGGAGGTGACCTCTATCTCACCGGACCCGATCGTTGTTGGCAAATCCTTCTTCATTACCGGCAATTGGCTCGATAGCGCCACGGTGACCCTCGGCGGAGTGCCACAGACCATCCTGTCAGCGACGAATACCGGTCTCGAAGTGCTGGTGGAGCCCGGCACACCTCAGGGGACTCTTGCGCTGACCGTGTCGACGACCCTCGGGTCAGTCGTGATCCCAGTGTCGGTCATCGGATCGCCGGCTGTCGGCTCCGTCGCGCCGTCGCCGGTCACACAGGGGCAGCCGGCGACCATCATCGGCACCTACTTGACCGGGTTCGACTCGATCACGATCGGTGGTGCCCCGCAGATCGTCTTCACGTTGATGACGCCGAGCAAGCTCATCTTCATCGTGAACCCAACGACGCCGATCGGCGTGCAAGAGATGAAGATCGTGAACAAGTCCGAAGTGACTGTCTTCATGGTCGAGGTGTTGCCAGCGAGCCCGACGCCGCCCGAGATCTTCGACCTGTCGACTACCGCCGCCAAGCCGGGTGAGACCATCACAGTCACGGGCAAGGGGCTCGCAGGCGCGACCTGGACCATCGGAGGCGTCGTTCACACGCCGAACTCGGCGCTGAACGACTTGTCGGTGGAGCTCGTCCTACGGGACGACGTCGCTCCCGACGTTCAGCTCCTCACTGTGGACAAAGGCACGTACGGCAGCGCAAGCGTGGATTTCTTCGTCATCTTGGGCAAACCCAAGATAGAGCAGGTTCGCGTTACCCCGGCGGACGATGTCGGCCGCGTGGCGCTCGCGCTCCTGCCGGGTGCCGTGGTAGCCGGTACGCTCGTCGACGTCGGCATCGATGGTCAATTCGAGAGCGTCGTGGCCGACTCCTTCGGATCACTCGGTTTGCTGCTGACTAAGATGAGCACAGGCCAGGAGATCACACTGGCCCAGACCTTGCCGGGAAACACGTCCGATCCAATCACGGTCGTCGTCCCAGCCGCAGCGGTCGGTGATCCGGCGCCCCCGGCGCTCGAGCTCGCGCGGGTCGAGCGAAGCGGCAGTGCAGTAACGATACGTGGTCCGGCGCCCGCGTTTGGCTCGCCGGGCGGTACGGTCATCGCGGTCGGCTCCGGTGAGGCCGCGAGCGTCAGTGCAGCGACCCTCTACGGCGACGTGATGGCCAACGCTTGGCTGACGGTCGAGGCGGGACAGCCTGTGGGGCTCTTCATCGACGTCGGTGGACGCACGTCGCGGATCGCCGTCGCCACCCCGGTGACACTCGACCTGCCGGGCATCGCCACTGCTGCCGGCATCGGCGTCAACTGCTTGTTCGCGCTCGACGGTGCGTTCACCGAAGAAAGCGCGCTCAATGCCAACGCTGAAGCGTACTCCGGTGGTGGCTCGCCGGTCTCCGTGACCGCGGGCTCCGTCACTACGGGGGCTTCGGGCACGATCATGGCGACGGCCATCATCAATGGGCTCGCGGCGCAATCGTCGTGGAGTGGTCTACTCGATACGATTGCATGGCAGGTCAGCCCACCGAACTCCCTTGCTGCCCTGCCTCAGGACCAAGACGAGTTCACGTGGATCGTGACGGGCACACAGACGACCATTTTTGCGACTGGGCTCTCTGAAGGACTCATCGTCTTCGCCGGGCTGCCTGACGGTCGAGTGAAGGCCGTTACCGCGACGGGCACCTCCGCCAACCTGACCTTCTCGGGGAGCGCGACGGGCGCTTACACGGCACTGCTGGACCCGGCGACGGGTCGCGTGTCGCGGTGCGTCGCCCTGACTCCGTGAGTCGAACGAGACGGCGCCGCCGGCTTCAGCCGGACCTGGCGCCGGGCTATCGCGGTGTCGGGTAGGCCGAGGGCTTGCGCCCCCGGCCCCCCACAGATCCGAGCGTGCGGAATTCCCGCACTCGGCTCCTCGGGCTAGAGGTTCGCTAGCGAGAGTTGGCGGGCACCCGGTCGTAGGAGCGCTGGCGGCAGTCGGTAGCGATAGAGCAGAGCGTTGAACCTGTCCCACGTGAGCCAGCCACGCTGCGACCGGCGATCAAGACACTTCGTGTCGAAGAAGCTCTTCAGGTCCACGTCCAGTACCCAGCCACCACCGACCTGACGGAGTCCCTCATCGAGGGCCCTCAGGGCTTTGTGGGCTGACCGGCCCGGACGGAAGCCGTACGAGAAGTCGTAGAAGTCCTGCTCGTAAATCGGCTCGAGGAGCATCACTACCGCGCGCTGGAGGACCTTGTCCTCGAACGTCGGAATCCCGAGAGGGCGGGTCTTC
>CANMLD010000103.1 GCA_947498315.1 Pseudomonadota bacterium
GCGAAGGTCCAGCAGGCCATTCGCGTGGAGTGTCCATGTCCCATCACCGCTTCTTCCACTCGCTCCCCGGCGCCGCTTTGGGCGGTATGCTCGCCCTCGGGTGCAGCGCTGACACGGACGCCGTCCCGGCGGACACGGGTCCGACGGGCGAGACCGTCACCGCGCTCGACGTCGAAGTCCCCGTGGACATGGCGACTAGCGACGACGTGGCGCCCGATATAGCGCCATCCGATGGTGCGGACAGCGACGTGACGGACGATGTGGTCATCCCTCCCCCGGTTCACGGACCCGTGGCGCGCGGGCTGGTCGCCCTACGCGGCGCGCTGCACGTGCACAACCGCTTCTCGCACGACGCCTGCGACGGGCGCGTCGACGAAGACCCCACAGCCGCGCCGGATTGCCTCGCCGACTTTCGCGCCCAGCTCTGCACTTCCGGGCTCGACTTCGCCTTCATGACGGACCACCCGTCGAATATGAGCGGTCAGCCCTTCGAAGAGCTGCTCTACCACGACGCCGCGGCGGGTGACACGCTGGTTAGGAACGCCAAGAGCGACCCCGTGGCCAATATCATCGAGTGCCCAGAGACCCTCGGCGGTCCCGCCCGACCGGTCCATCTGACCGTCGGCTTCGAGGGCAACTTCACGATGCCGCTCGGCCTCGAAGCTCACCTCGATCCCATCGAACTCGAACGGGTCGGCCTCGACGACGCCACGCCCGAAGCCGACCGCAAGGCGGTCATCGACGCCATCCACGCCAAGGGCGGGCTCGTCGCGATCGCGCACTCGGAGCGCGAGGAGATCGGCGCCGACGCGCTCGCGACGCTGCCCATCGACGTGATGGAGCAGTACAACATCCACGCGAACTTCCTCACGATCTTGGAAGAGAACATCACGCGCGTCTTCGACCTCGAGGCCTTCTTGAAGGGTGCCGTGGATGGGCCAGAGGCCGACCTCGCGTTCCTCATGATGCTCGACATCTTCCCCGATGCGGCCATTCAGAAGTGGTATCAGGTCTCTGCGCGCCGCCCCATCACGGGCGTCGTCGGCTCGGACGTCCACCAGAACGTCGTCCTCGACGGCTACTGCACGCCGGGTGGCGAGTTCGAAGCGCTCTGCGACTCACTCGCCGAGTCCTACCCCGTCTTGGTCGCGAACCTGAAGGCCGGCGGGCCGCTCACGCTCTCCGATGGCAAGCGCATCGACTCCTATGAGCGCATCTTTCGGTGGCTCCACAACCGGGTCTACGCCAAAGACTCCAGCGCCGCGGCCATCAAGGAGGGCCTCGCCCTCGGCCGTCAGATCAGCGTCTTCGCAATCTTCGGCGAGCTCGACGGGCTCGACTTCCGTGCTGAACACGGCGACGCCGCCAAGGCCACCATCACCGAGCTTGGGGGCCAACTCTCTCTCAAAGGTGACGCCCCGACTTTCGTCGTCACGGCCGCAGCCAAGCCGCGCCCGGCCGCCTGGGCCCAGTTCTTGCCCGAAGAGTCCGACGCCGCCGAGGTAGAGACCCACCTCATCGGCATCGACGAGACCGGCACCTTCCTCGACGTCTCGATCCCGACCCCGGCCGCCGGCGGCAGCGCCGTGGCCGACCTACGCGTCACCCCAGACAAGCCCGGCCGCTACCACGTCGAAGTGCTCATCCGCCCGAAGCATCTCATCCGCGTGCTTCGGGCCCGCAGCCCCCTAGCCGACCTCACCTTCCGGTGGGCCATCACGAACCCCATCTACCTGAAACCATGAGGCGGTACATGAGAGCACGCGCCAACGCTGGCCGATCGGTCATTCAGCCTCTACACTAGCGGGCTGCGCCGCGAGGCGCCCGTCCCGAGACCGACTCGGGGGAAAGCCCAAGGTGCCGGCGTCGCATGTCCATCGTCTACTTCGTCCTGATGCTCGGCGGGCTCATTTTCTTCCATGAGTTCGGCCACTTCCTGGTCGCTCGCCTCTTTGGCGTCCGGGTGCTCGAGTTCTCGATTGGATTCGGGCCGAAGATCGGCGCCTTCGAGCGCGGGCACACCACCTACCGAATCGGTCTGCTGCCGCTCGGTGGCTACGTCAAGATGCTCGGTGCCGACCCACTGAACGACGCGACCGAAGAGATCGCGCCACCGGACTCATTCGCTCGAAAGCCCCTGTGGCAGCGTTCCCTGATCGTCCTCGCCGGCCCCGTCTTCAACTTCATCCTGCCGCTCCCGATCTTCTTCCTCCTCTTCCTCAGTGAAGGCCTCGTACCGCCCTCCACCATCGGGACCATGGCGCCCGACGGGGTCGCGGCACGCGCAGGCCTCATGCCTGGAGACGCCGTTCGCTCCATCGACGGCGACGAGGTTCATGGTTGGTGGCAGCTCGAACGCGCCGTCAGCGGGTCGGGCGGCAAGACCATGACGCTCGGCGTCGAGCGAGACGGGGTCGCGCTCGCGCCCATCACCATCACGCCTGACGTCGTAACCGACGTCATCGCTCCCGAGCTGGGCCTGACGCGCGACGTCGGACGCATCCAGATCGAGCTTGGTTATCGCCGTCCCATCGTCATGGTGACGCCCGGTTCCGCCGCCGCGGCTGCAGGCCTCCAGAGCTGGGATGAGATCGTGGCCATCGGCTCCTCACCCGTGGATCGCTATACGTCAGTCCTGAAGACGGTTGGTGCCCTGACCGATCCCACGACATTGCGAGTATTGCGGCGGGTGCCCGTGAAGGGCCTGAACGCGGACCTCGCCGAGTTCGAGACTCGCGAGGCCGTGACGGTCACCTACTCGCCCAAAGCCGGCGACGGCACGGTCGGCCTCTCCAGCTCCGAGTTCGTCATCGCTGACGTGGCACAGGACACGGCCGCCGCGAAGGCCGGTCTCGTGGCCGGCGACGAGATCATCGCCATCGATGGCATGAAGAAGTCGTCCTGGGGCGTCCTCCTGAACGAGATCCGCTCCTTGCCGGGAGAGCGCCGCACGCTGACCGTCCGCCGCAACGGCGAGGACCGCGCCGTACAGCTCACGTTCGACGTGCGCGAAGAGAAAGGCGAATTCAACACCGACACTCAGGAAGTGGTCATCGGCCTATCACAGCGATCGGGCTACGCCGCGCCCGAGCCGGTGGAGAACCAGTCCCGGCTCAGCTTCGCGGCCATTCGGACCTGGACCGAGACGACCAAGGTCTTCGCCCTCACCGCCGCGAGCCTCGCCGGGCTCTTCACGGGCAAGCTAGGCATCAAGAGCATGGGCGGCCCCATCTTCATCTACGAAGTCGCCTCGCGCACCGACAGTGAAGGCTGGAACTACTTCTTCACCGTCATGGCTTGGCTCTCGATCTCGCTGGGGCTCATCAACCTCGTCCCGATCCCCGTCCTCGACGGTGGCCACCTCCTGCTCTTCCTGATGGAGGGCATACGCCGCCGCCCATTGAGCCTCCGCACCCGCCAGATCGCGTTTTACATCGGGTTTTCGTTCATCGCGGTCCTGATGGTGCTCGTGTTCCGAAACGACATCATGCGAGCCTACTTCTAGAGGACACGGACCACGTCCCTCTGATTCCAACCGCCGGCCGTCCGGGGAGCCCCATGCAGCGCTGCACCGTCCACCCAAAGGACCCAGCCGCCTGGACCTGCACACAATGTTCGAGCGCGCTCTGTGAGGAGTGTGGCTACGACGACTTCGCTGCCAAGAGCCGCGTCGTCCGCTGCACCGCCTGTATGGGGCTTGCGGTGCCCATTCGCGTATATCTCGACATACCGCCTTTCACGGACAAGATCCGCCCTTACATACGGGGACTTAGCCGCCCTGACGCCCTCCTCTCGTGCGGCGCTATCCTGCTCATCACTGGCGTCCTTCAGATCGCGGGCTCCATCGGCAACGGCATCGCGAGCGCCATTTGGGTCACCTGGTATCTGCTCATCATCCGCCACGCATCGGAAGGCGGCGACGATCTGGCCGAGCCATCCGCCGACCGCTTCGGCGGGGCCGCGAGCGGGCTGTGGCGGCTCCTCTGGGTGCTGAGCTTGCCCTTGGGACTGACCATTGGCGCGTATGCCGGCGTCATCCCTCTGGGACGCACCGACCTGAGCGCCGCGCTCTGGCTCGCATGTCTGCTCGTGCTCTTCCCCGCGTGGCTCATCACCGCCGCCGCCATCGACTCCTTCCTAGCCCTCGTGGATCCCCGCACGCCGTTCCGCATAATCTGGCGCGTCGGCCGCGACTATCTGCGGTTGCTCGCCGTCTGGCTCGGCCTGCTGGCGGCGAGTTGGACCGTCGCGCGTCTCACGGTCGTTCTCGACCGCGTGCCTGTCCTCGGGTTCATCTTCGATCAGGCGATCTTCTTCGTGACCTGGACCACCTCGGCGTTCGTGCTGGGTTGGTTCGTGTGGGAGCGCGCCGAGCTATTGGGCCTCAGGACGCATGATGAGCGCGTTCGGGACCAGATCCCAGGCGCCGTCCCTCGAGGCCATCGCTCTCGCGATGCCCAGCCACGCTCACCGGTAATGCAAGCGGAGTCCCAGCCGAGCGACGCAGGGCTCAGCCTCAGCAAGCGACCGCCCCTCGTGAGCGGGCCCACAGTCACCGATCATCGCGACGATCACGTGGACATCGACTCGCTCCCCGTTGACGCCTCGATGCGAGGGACGCTCGCGTCGGGCCATGGCGCCACCACCCTGCCAACCTTCTCAGGCGACGAGCTCCCCTCGGACCAAACCGTGATGGCCGTGAGCGCGTCGCTACCCATGGAGCCAGAGGGCGCAGCGTCTTCAGGCTCCGACCTCGACCTCGCTATCGCGAGTGGCGACCATGACGCCGCGTGGCGCATCTGGTCGTCCGTCCTCCGAACGACCAACGCGAACCTCATCCCGGTCGCCAGTCGCTTTGCGCTTGCGGAGATCCTGAAAGAGTCCAAGCCGCGGCGCTCCGGCGAGGTGCTAAGGACGCTCATTACTGGACGAGACCTGGGCGCGGCCGAGGAGGCCCTCGCAGCGCTGTCCGCCATCCTCCGCGAACGGCTCGGTAAGTCCGCAGAAGCCGACGCGCTCGAAGACGCCTTTGCGAGGTCGCGCGGGGCTCCTCGCTAAACCAGCCACCCGAAACGCCGCTCGACGAGGTCGTAGACCCGCGTCCGCACTTTGAGCTGCTTTTTAGAGACGCTGTAGATGTTGTAGCGCGCGACCTTGAGAGGGTCCTGGCTCATCTGCGTACTCGAGCCGCATCCGATGACCGTCACCGTTCGGCCGTCTCGCTCCGCCGTGAAGCGATGAGCGCCGTGAGTATGGCCATGCAGGATGAGGTCGACGCCTTGGCGAGTGCAGACCTCGGTGACAGCGTCTGCGTTTCTGAGGCGCGACGAGTACTGCTTCCACGGCGATCTGACGGTGTGGAGGTTGTGGTGGACCAGCACCACCTTGAACTGACCCTGCCGTGGCGGCGCCGCGAGCTCGCGCTCCAAAACCTTGAGCTGTTCCTTCGAGACCTCGCCCCAGGCGATGAGGGGCGCCGTGGCGATGGCGCTCGAGAGCGCGAAGACCGAGATGGGTCCGAGGTCCTTCACGACTGGAAAGACCCGGTCTTCAGCCGGAGTGTCTCCCGGCCACAGCAGGTCAGCGAAGTAGCCCTGAAAGCGCCCGGAGAGCTCGGCGCCTTTGGTATAGACGTCGTGGTTACCCGGGATGACGGTGAGCTTGTCGAAGCCGCCGAGGAGGCGCAGCAGCTTCGAGGCGCGCTGGAACTCCCCGGGGAGACTGAGGTTGGTCAAATCTCCGGTGACCATCACGTGGTCGAGCTTTTGGTTCGCGAGGTCCTCGATGAGGCGCTCGGCCAGCTCGATGGGGTGGGCGCCGCGGCGGCCGGTGAGGAGGTTCAAGAGCCCGGTGGCCCGCTTGTTCATGAAGTCGCGGACGCGCACGCCCTCGAAGTCGGGGACATGGATGTCGGAGATCTGAGCGAAGTGCATGGGGTGAAGGTTGACCCTAGTGGTGCGGACCTTTAGTCACGCGTGAGTTGAAAATCACGGGGCGCTGGTGCTATGACGCCCGCCCGAGGCCCGAGGCGAGCGCACCTCGTGGGACCGTCAGGTGTCAAGGCGCACGTGAGATTGTGGGGTCCTTCATGCAGAGTCAATCCGAAGTCGAAATCACCCTCCCCGATGGCAACAAGCGCAGCTACGCCAGCGGGACGACGGGGCTCGAGATCGCGAAGAGCATCAGCGAGGGCCTTGCGCGGCGCACGCTGGCCATTGCGATCGACGGGATTCCGAAGGACCTCCACCTCCCGATCACGGCGGACGCGAGCATCAAGCTGCTGACCTTTGACGACAAGGAGGGCGTCGAAGTGTTCCGGCACTCGAGCGCTCACGTTCTCGCTCAGGCAGTCGTGGCCATCTTCCCGGACGCAAAGCCGACCATCGGCCCCGTCGTCGAAGAAGGGTTCTACTACGACTTCTTCCACGCGCCGTTCACCGAGGACGACCTCGGCCGCATCGAGAAGAAGATGCAGGAGCTGATCAGCGCGAAGTTGCCCTTCCGGCGCTTCGAGGCGTCGCGGGACGAAGCGAAGGCGCTCTTCCAGGACAACCCGTTCAAGGTCGAGCTCATCGAAGGCTTCGAAGAAGGCACGACCTACTACAAGCAGGGTGATGACTTCGTCGACCTCTGCCGCGGGCCGCACGTACAGCACACCGGCCAGCTCGAGGCGGTCAAACTCACGAAGCTGGCCGGCTCGTACTGGCGGGGCAAGGCTGACCGCGAGAAGCTTCAGCGCATCTACGGCATCAGCTTCCCGAACAAGAAGCAGCTCAAGGAGCACCTCGACGCTCTCGAGGAGGCCAAGAAGCGCGATCACCGCAAGATTGGCGCCGAGATGGAGCTGTTCTCGTTCCACGAAGAAGGGCCCGGCTTCCCCTTCTGGCTCCCGAACGGGATGATCCTCCAGAAGGAGATCCTCGGCTTCTGGCGCCTCCTCCATGAGGTGCTCGGCTATCAGGAGGTGAAGACCCCGATCATGCTCTCCGAGTCGCTCTGGCACCGCTCCGGCCACTACGAGAACTACAAAGAGAACATGTACTTCACGTCGATTGACGAGGGCGGCTTCGCGATAAAGCCGATGAACTGCCCCGGACACGTGCTCCTGTATAACGCGAAGAAGCACAGCTACCGCGAGCTGCCGCTGAAGATCGCGGAGTTCGGTCTCGTGCATCGCCACGAGCTCTCGGGCGTACTCCACGGCCTCTTCCGCGTCCGCATGTTCACCCAGGACGACGCACACATCTTCTGCACCGAAGACCAGATCAAGGACGTCATCATCGAGGTGATGTCGCTCGTGAAGAGTTTCTACGGCGCCTTCGGCTTCGAAGACGTGCACGTCGAGTTGTCGACCCGCCCCGAGGACAAGTTCATCGGCGACATCGAGGTTTGGAACCGCGCCGAACAGGCACTTCAGGACGCCCTCGACGCGAGCGGCACCAAGTACAAGCTGAACCCCGGTGACGGCGCCTTCTATGGGCCGAAGATCGACTTCCATATCCGCGACTGCATGAAGCGCTCGTGGCAGTGCGGGACGGTGCAGCTCGACTTCAACCTGCCGATGCGCTTTGAGGCGGAGTACGTCGGTTCGGACAATCAACCGCACACGCCGGTCATGATTCACCGCGCGATCATGGGAAGCTTCGAGCGCTTCATCGGCATCTTGACCGAGCACTACGCCGGCAAGTTCCCGCTGTGGCTCGCGCCCGAGCAGGCCATCGTCGTCCCGGTGAGCGACAAGTTCTCGGAGTACGGCGCCAGCGTCGTTTCGGAGCTTCGGGCCGCGGGCATCCGCGTCCGCATCGACGACCGCAACGAGACCCTCGGCAAGAAGCTGCGAGACGCCCAGCTCGCTCGCGTGAACTACCAGCTCGTGGTGGGTGAACGCGAGGTCGAGACCGGCATGGTGAGCGTGCGAACGCGCGCCAATCGGCAGCTCGGCTCACTCTCGGTCCCGGCGTTTGCTGCCCGATGCCAGGACGAGATCTCGGCACGTCGGCTCCCCGAAGGAGAAGGCGCGGACGCGTGATTCAGCTCAAGAGCGCCATCGAAGAGATGAACAAGATCGTCGTCTCCCGCAGCGACGGCAGGCCCGCGTGGACAGCGTCCGAGGCGGTCCGATGCGTCATGGACGGGCGCGCCCGGCAGGAGCTGCTCGATTGGGGCACCTCGCCCGGGCGTAAGGCCCTCCTCGTCGGGGCCTCCTGGCCTCGGCTCGCGGCGGATCTCGCGGAACGTGACATGTTCGTGACCGTCGTCGATCCGGACCCCCACCAGCTGCGGGCGGTCTCGGACGACGCCGGCGCGCGCGGGCTTCTCTCACGCGTCACCGCAGCGCCCATCGACGCACGGGAACGCAACTACGAGAACGCGGGCTTCAACCTCATCGTTTGCTGGGAGTCGCTCGAGCGCTACGTCCCGCGCGAACCGATGCTCAAGAAGTTCGTCCGCGAGCTGAAGACCGGCGGTCTCCTCTACGTGCGCGCCCACACGGCGGCGCCGTCCGGCGGCACGGCAGAAGCCACAATGAGGCGCTTGCTCCCGATCGCCCTCTCGGCGATGGCGCCGGCTGCGTCGCCGACCATCGCCCGGGACTCTTTTCTCGGCGCACGGGATCAGGGGGTGGACGTCGACGCGCTGACGGCCGAGATCGACAAGCTCTTCATCATCGACCGGCAGACGCGTGAACACGCGGGCGTCTTCGACCTCGCCGACCTCGCCGCTAGCGTCGCACCTTGGCTCCTACCCGTCCTCGAACGTGCCCTCAGTAGGGTCGAGCCGTCGCTGCGTGAACGCCACCCGGAGCTCAGCCGCACCATCACGGTGATGGCGAAGAAAGAGCGCGAGCTTGGCGGGACTTTCCGCGTCGGGTAAACGTGCGGCGCACCAGTGGGTCATACAAAATGGAGATTGAGCATACGCCGCGCGATTTTCGACTCAGCCGAGCTCTTGCTTCGACTGGGCGCCGATAGGCGCGTACTCGCGCGACAAAGTAGGGCTGCGTCGCCCGCCCTTGAGCGAGAACAAGTCGATGCTAAAAGTTTCCCGGCGGATGCCAATCGGAGTTTTGTCTGACCCACTCAACTGGCCAGCACGCCATCCCCGACTATACTCACAGGTCTGCGGGCCCTCGGGGACGCACTAACTCCGGCCCCGCTCCCACACCGAGGTCCGTCATGGACGCCACCGCACCCGGGTTCCTCATCGCGATGCCATCTTTGCGCGATCCGAACTTCGCCGAATCCGTCATCCTGATGCTCGAACACACCACCGACGGCGCGGTCGGCCTCGTCATCAACCGCCCCTTCCCGGGTGATATCGCCGTGGTCTCCCAGGGCCTGGGGATCAGTTGGCCGAAGCGGACACTCGGAGAGATTCGCTATGGTGGGCCCGTCCGCACTCAGGCGGGCTGCATCGTCCACCCGCCGAACGTCATGTTCGCGGACTCGCAGCTTCTCGCGCGCGGAATCGCGGTCAGCACGTCCCGCGACGCCCTCGACGCCCTGGTAGCCAACGTCGAATGCCCATTCCGACTCATGCTCGGCTATGCCGGCTGGGGCCCAGGCCAGCTCGAACGCGAGATGAAGGAAGGCTCTTGGCTCCTCGCGCCGGCGGCGGACAAGGTCATCTTCGAAGGCCCGGTGAACGGCATGTACGACAAGGTGCTCGCCACGTTGGGCGTGCGCCGTGAAGAGCTCGCGATGGCCACGACGGCCATTCAATGACCTCTGCCACGTCTGCGGAGATGGCCACAGCCCACCGCCCGCTCATCGGCCTCACGCCAACCCTGCTGCCGCCGGAACCGAGAGACAGTTACCCGGGCAAGTCTCTGGCCATCGTCGATCAGGCCATGGCGGAGCGCGTCGTCGCAGCGGGCGGCTTGCCGGTCTTGCTGCCGCTCTTGACGGCCGATGAAGATGTCCTCGCGCTCGCCGACCGCCTCGATGGCCTGCTGCTCACGGGTGGGGTGGATCTCGATCCCTCGTCGTGGGGATCAACAGACCGCCGCTTCCCGGGTCAGCCCGAACGGGACCGATTCGAGCTGACCCTGCTGACCCGCGTCCGAGCTCGACGCCGACCGGTCCTCGGGATCTGCCGCGGCCATCAGCTCCTGAACGTCGCGTTCGGCGGCACGCTCATCATCGACATCCCGAGCGATCATGCGGGCGCCGGCCTCCACCGCGATGCGGTCCGCTATGACACCATCCGGCACTCGGTGTCGCTGCCAGAAGACTCCTTCCTGCGTAACCTGCTCGACGTCCCGACCGACCGAATCGAGGTCAACAGCGTGCACCACCAGGCGATTCGGCAGCTGGGCGACGGGCTCCTCGCGTCGGCGTGGTCAGACGACGGCCTCATCGAAGCCATCGAAGCGCTGTCCGACGCCTGGACGCGCGGAGTCCAATGGCATCCTGAATGGAACCCGCACGATCCGGCCCGAGACCGCCTGTTCCACTCCTTCATCGCCGCGGCTCGGGAGCATCTGTGACATCCCCATCGCTGGGGGCCAGCATGGCGACCCTCGTTGCCGCCCTCGTATCATGCAGCGCCACCGACGAATCGGCGGCAGTCGACCCGACCTCCCTCGTCGAAGCTGCCATCGCCGGTGACGGCGCTAGGTGCACGAAGTCTTCGGAATGCCCCGGGAACGTCTGCTATTACGAGTACTGCACGTCGCTGCGGGATGCGGGGCTGACCTGGATGGAGCACGAGCTCGCCGCGGTTCTGCGCCCCCACGCGCCAACCCATTTCCCACTTATCTCCGTCAAGGCGCTCGCGACGGTCGACGAGCAGGATCCGTTTACCATGGACCGCGTCGCCGGCTTCTTCGGCGCGCTTGGCGACGCCCGCGCCATCCCACTCATAACGCCGTGGCTCGAGAGCCCGTCCGAGCGCGTCCGGGTCCGTACTCAGCTCGCGCTCTTGCGGCTCGGCGCCGGCTTCGAGTACGCCGAAGCGCTCCTCGACCACAGCTCCCGCGCCGTGGCCCTCGACGCCATCGACGCCATCCTATCGCTCCCGCAGGGCCCCGAACGCTCACGTTTCATGGCCGTCGCGGCCGGAACTGGCGACCTCGCCGAACGAGTGCGGAACCGGGCGCCGAGCGCGACGAAGTAGCGACTCGACTAGCGACGCGCGTGCCAGCGGGCCGCCGAACTCACAATCGCGTCCAGCGAGAGCTCCGGCCGCCACCCAAGCGTTGCGTCGGCCTGACCCACGTCCGCGACGAGCTGAGCCACGTCGCCCGGCCGGCGCCGTCCGATGCGGAGCGGTACGGTCTTACCCGTGACGTGCTCGACCGACGCGACGAGCTGCAGGACGGATGTGCCCTGCCCTGCGCCGATGTTGAGGAGACGGCTCGCACCGCCGGCCCATAGGTACTCGAGCGCCCGAAGGTGCGCCCGCGCGACGTCGGCGACGTGCACGAAGTCGCGCACGCAGGTGCCGTCCGGCGTGCCGAAGTCGTCGCCCGCCACCTCGAACTGCAACCCGCGCGTGGCCGCCTCCAGAAGCCGCGGCAACACCCTTGTTTCGCGACCCTGATGCCACTCACCCGAACGACCGGCGAGGTCCGCGCCCGCGGCGTTGAAGTAACGAAGGACGACACTTCGTTGGCCGGACGCGGCGCCTTCGAACGCGAGCGCCTGCTCTCCGACCCACTTCGACAGACCGTAGGCGTGGATGGGGGCCACTTCATGGTCTTCGGCGAGTGGCCCGGACGCCGATCCGGGATCGCCATAGACTGTCCCTGACGACGAGAAGACGACTGGGACACCGCCGAACTCGACTGCTCGGCCCAGCACGTTGAGAAGGCCACCTACGTTGTTAGCCATGTAGCGCGTTGGCGCCGACACCGACTCCGCGACGACGGCGAGAGCGGCGCAATGCACCACGCCTGCGATGTCCTCGACCTCGAAGACCGCCCTCAGTCGAGCCGTATCGGCGCAATCGGCGACCGCGATCCGATCGGACAGCTCGAGCAGCTCAGAGCGACCGGCCGAGAGATCGTCGAGACCGACGACCCGGTGGCCGGCGTCTTGAAGGGCGAGGACCGTCTGCGAGCCGATGTAACCACCGGCGCCGGTCACCAGGACTGTCGCCTTGGTCACGGGACTGTCGCCTTGGTCACGAGGACTGTCGCCTTGGTCACGAGGACTGTCGCCTTGCTCACGGGACTGTCGCCTTGGTCACGGGACTGTCGCCTTGGTCACGGGACTGTCGCCTTGGTCACGGTCGCACCACCGACTCGAAGGCCAGGAGCAGCTCGGACAGGCCTGGTGGCGCACCCCGGAGGCCGATGGAGGCGCGCGCGTCGAGCATGAGGACGAGGTCTTCCAGCAACGCGAGTGCGATGGCGTTGGCACGCTCCCGCGGCCGACTGGGGAGCCCGGACGCCGGGCTCGGCGCGTGACGTTCGACCTCGACCCGCGCCTGCAGTCCAACCGGGAAGCGCAAGCCGAGCGCCCAGGTCAGTCGGTCGTAGAGCCGACTCCGCTCCCCTGTGAACTCCCAATCGATCCACGTCGACTCACCCGTGGGCGCGACGACGACATTGCCGGCCTGACAGTCGCCGTGCGACGGCACGAGCGTGACTCGCCCGAAGGCATTGACAGGCAAGTTATTGAATACATGAGGAAAGACAGTCTGGATCTGGAGTCGGTGCGCGGCCGCCTCCGCCCTGAGCGCGAGGTCCTCGACATAGTCTTGACCCGGCACCTCGCGTGCTCTGGGGCTCGCCCACTGGTCGAGCTGGGCGAGCGCCGCCGCTTGCGCCCTTGCGTAGGTACCGGCGTCGTTGACCCTTGGGAGCGGGAGCCCTGGGGCGATTGGCTCGTCGAACCAGTCTGCTCCGACGCCCACGATCGGCGGGAACGGCGCTCCGGAAGGCGCGGACGTGCGGAGCGCGATCTCGGCCTTCAGAATGCCCGGATCGGCACCATCTTTCACCAGCGTGCGCGTCCGGCCGCTGGCGAGATCGAAGAGACGCATACGGCGATTGCCAGGGACGATGACGAGGTCCTCGGCGCCCGCGATGGGACTTCGAAGCGAAAAGGCAGGACGGCCAGCACACCAAAGGCCGGACGGGCTCGCGAGCGCCGTGCCGAGCACATACTGCGCGAACCGGCGCGACCGCACTTGCGTGTGGCGGAAGCCATCGGCGAGGAAGGTCCACACGGCCGGCGAGGCCTCGGGCAAGACGTAAGCGGAGAGCTGCTCCTGTACCCACCAGCGCTGCCCTGTGCTCGGGCCAACGCCACCTAGCCCTTCGAGCGGGGTGAACCCGACCTCGCTGCCGGCCCAGGTCGTGAGCAGTCGATTCAGCGAACGCCGGGCGATCAGGTCGTAAGGTTCCCGCACTCGGAGCTCGGCGATCCGCATCACGCGGACCATGCCCGACACGCCCCGTTCGCGCAATCGCGTCGCCGCCAACCGGCGTTGCGGGCGGGCGTGAGCGTAGGCGTGGAGGAAATGGAGAGAAAGTGCCGTTGCGACACGAGAAATCGAGAAAGACGACACGCCGGATGTCCGATGGCATAGTTCGCCGCGGCTGGCGACGGCTCAGAACGCAGCCTCTCGAGAGAGGCTTTCGACCTATGGCACGCCCCGCTAGTTCTTGATGATCCGAATGATCCGAAGGAAGCGCACCCGCAACCCATGACCGTGAACCTCCCGGCGCTTCTCCCCTGGCCGCTCTTGCTCGCCTTCGTCGGCGCGCTCGGGCTCGGCCTCGCGCTGACGCCGCTGGTCGAACGGGCTGCACGTGACTACGGCCTCGGCGCCCGCGGGGTCCACGCCGGTGGCCCGCCCCGCCTCGGTGGGATCGCGCTCGCCCTCGCCGCCCTCGTCCCAACCGCCATCACGCTGGCATTCGGCCCGGGGCTCATCGAGACCAGCGAAGGCATTCGCGCCGCCGGCTTACTCGGTCTCAGCCTCGTCATCTTGGGCCTCGGGATCGTCGACGATGTCCACGGAACGACCCCCGCCCAGAAGTTGTGGGTGCAGACCACGGTAGCGGTGGCGACATGGGCCATCGGCGTCCGAATCGAGCGTCTCACAGGCATCGCGGGCGATCCGATGGTGCTCGCGCCTTGGGTCTCGCTCCTCATCACGTCGGTTTGGGTCGTCGGAGTCACGAACGCGATGAACCTCATCGATGGCCTCGACGGCCTTGCTGCTGGCGTCGCGCTCGTCGCTGTCGTCACCTTCGGCGCCTTCGGCTGGCTCGACGGCCACGGTCTCGTGCTCCTCGTCGCTGCCAGCCTCACCGGTGCCATCTGCGGATTCCTCGTCTTCAACTGGAAGCCCGCACGCATCGTGATGGGGGATAGCGGCAGCCTCTTCCTTGGCTATGTGCTTGCCGTCGTTGGCATTCTCTGCACCGTGAAGCAATACACGGCCTTCGCTGTCGGCCTGCCGATCCTGGCGTTGGGACTCCCGATCGCCGACACGCTCTTCGCCATTGTCCGCCGCGTCCGACGTGGCAGCCCGGTGACCGAAGGCGACGACGGCCACGTTCACCATCAGCTCGTTCGCGGTGGGCTCTCCGAGCGGCAAACCGTCCTCGCGCTCTTTGGCCTCGCCGGAATCCTCGCCACGGTCGCTCTCGCTTTCCGTGCTGCCCACGCGCCCCTACAAGCGCTCACCATCGGCATCGCAGCGCTGGTCATTGGGATCATCGGGCGCTTCTTCCGACGGGGAGTGCAACGCGAAGAGTCCTCGGTGACCCTCGAGACCGCGCAGGAGCTCGTACGGCGACGCACCCTGTCGCGCGCCATCCGTGACAGCGAGAACGTGGACGCGCTCTGGGACAACGCATTGCGTGCGCTGCTCGCCCAGGGGGTGGTCGACGCGGAGCTCGAGCTGTTCACGAAGCGCCCGGCCCTCTACCAGTTCGGTCGAAAGACGCGCCGACACCGGGTAGTGAGCCTCGTCATCCCCCTCTTCGGTGACGACCACTCCTTCGGGGTGTTGCGCGTGTCCCGCCGCACCTATCTCGACGACATGCTCGACCGCCAACGGGAGGTCCAGATCCATGTCGTGGCCGAAGCCATCATCGACGCGCTCGACGCCCTCGGTCCGGACCTGCGGCGGGAGTGGGTCGTCACGCGCCTCCCGCGGCGTTGATGACGCGGGGGAGCGCGCCTGTGTGAACGGCCGCGCCCCGGTCGTCGTCCTCGGCCATCTCCTCACGGGCCGATGCGACCCCAATGACGTCGCTGATTGGCCCGCCGTCGCGGACGCCGCACGCCGAGGGCGACTCGAAGCCATCCTCGCGCACCGCCTAGGCCCTTCGCTGCCCGAATCGCTCCGCGAACGGACAGACGCTCAACGCCGCCGGGTCGCCTTCGCAGCGCTCCATCTCCTGAGGGAGCGCGAGCAGGTCCTCGAGGCGTTGGTCCCGCATTGCCCGGTCATCCTGCTGAAGGGCGCCGTCCTCGGGCACCTCGTCTACCCCGATCCGACCTTGCGCTCGACCAACGACCTCGATCTCCTCATCCCGTCGGCCGCTATGCCCAACGCCGTCACCGCGCTCGAAGCGCTCGGCTACGTCGAGACCAATCTCTTCCCCTCGCGACCCGCGAGCCGCGCCGCCTACCATGAACGCCTCCTCAGTCGAGAGCTCGTCCCCGGTCGAGTGCGACAGCCCGTAGAGCTCCACACGGGCTTCGCGCAGACCTTTCGCCACGCGCTCGACGCGGACTCGCTCTTCGCCCGTAGCCTCCCCTTCGCGCCCGACGGGCTCGCGCGGCTCTCTCCGCACGTGCGACGGCTGGGCGACGTCGATCAGCTCATCCACCTCGCCGTGCACCTCACGCGAGAGCAGTTCTTGAGCCCGAGTAAGCACCTCTACGACGTCCACTTGTGGCTCGAACGCGGCGTCGACCCGGTCGCACTCGTGGCACGGGCGACTGAAACCCGAACGAAGACGGCGCTCTACGAGACTCTGCGGCTCTCGAAGCTCGTCTTCGGGACGCCGCTTGCCGAAGGGCTCCTCGAGGAGCTCGCGCCGCCATCGCCCGTCGCCGCATGGCTCGCGCACTGGCACACGCCGACGGGCCATCGCCTGGTCCGCCGCCCGCTCTCGATGCGTCAGGCCCAGGCGCTGCTCATGCTCCCCCTCCTCGATGGGGCGCCTGATCGCGTTGCGGCGCTCTGGAACTACGGTCGTCTGCGCGTGCTCGACCGACGTGGCCGAGGCAGCTCCGGACCTCCGCGTTGACGCTCGTTTCGCACCCGTGTTATCCCGACGCTCATGGGCAGACGACGGCGTGATTGGACGGCCGCACCGCCCCCGACCCGCACCGCCCCCGACCCGCACCGAGCGCAGGTGACCGTGACGTCAGCTTCAGTCATCGACGGAAAAGCAATCGCCGCGAAGGTACGCGCGGAGCTCTTGCCCCAGGTGACCGCGCTTCGAGACGCGGGCATCGTCACGACGCTGGCCGTCGTCCTCGCGGGCGACGATCCGGCCTCCCAGGTCTACGTGCGCAACAAAGTTCGGGCGTGTGAAGAGGTCGGGATCGAGTCGCGTCGCCTGCTTTTGCCTTCAACGACGACGACCCGCGAGCTGCTCGACGTCATCGCTAGCCTGAATGGCGACTCGTCCGTTCACGGCATCCTGGTCCAACTCCCGCTCCCGCGCTGCGTCGACACCGAAGCCGTCATCGAGGCGGTCGATCCGGAGAAGGACGTCGACGGGTTCCATCCCGACAACGTCGGCCGCCTCATGGCCGGCCGCCCGCGCTTCGTCTCCTGTACGCCCGCTGGCGTGATGCGCCTTCTGGCCGAGACCGGCGTCGTGCTCTCCGGCGCCACGGCGGTCGTCCTCGGCCGTAGCCGCACGGTAGGCCAGCCGGTCGCCGCGCTGCTGACGGC
>CANMLD010000104.1 GCA_947498315.1 Pseudomonadota bacterium
CGGCGTCGCTGGCGCCCTGTTTGCATTTCTGGGGTACCGCGTCATACGGGATGCGGACAGTGTGGAGGACAGAGTGCAAAGGCCCGTGCGCGTCGCCCCGACTCCGCTGTTCGACCGCCTCGTGTCCTCCGAGGACCTGACAGTGCCGGCCAGTCAGTTGGCCGCGCTTGATGAAGATGGACTCAAAGCGTCGATAGCCACGGAGCTCGAGCGGTTGCTCGTTTCACGCTGCCGACGGCCGCGCGAGAGCCTCGACCTAGACCTGCGTACCACCGTCGACTATGGCGTGCAGGACCACTTCATCCTCGATCCACGCAGCCTCGATGATCGAAAGCAGCTCGCGGCCGAGATCGCGGCGACGATCACCAACTACGAACCCCGACTCTCACGAGTCTCGGTGACTGTCGAAGAGCCCAATGACATCGACACCCGCCTGCGCATCCGCATTGATGCACTCCTCGCCATCGGCCGGGTCAAAGAGCCGCTCACCTTCCTCGTCGTTCGCCGGGGCGCATTTCTCGAGGTGCGCAAGTGAAGCATGACCCTCGCGCCGAGGTTCTTCGGCACTACGAACAAGAGCTCAACTACCTCCGGGCGGCAGGGGCGGACTTCGCGCAGCAGTACCCAAAGGTCGCACAACGGCTCGGGCTCTCAGAGTCGGGAGCATCTGACCCGCACACGGAGCGTCTACTCGAGTCGTTCGCGTTCCTGACCGCACGGCTTCAACGTCGCATCGACGCCGATTTCCCGGAGATCTCGGCAAGCTTGCTCGGGATCCTCTATCCGCACTTCACGTGCCCTATCCCGTCTATGACCATGGCCAGCTTCGAAGCTGACCCCGGTGCGGGCGCCACGGCGGAGACCAAAGTAAAGGCCGGCACAGTCCTCTTCGCGACGTCGGAGTCCGGTGAGTCGTGCACCTACCGCACGTGTCAACCCGCCACCGTCTGGCCACTCGAAGTGATCGACGCGAGCCTCGACCGCCACCCGGAGCTGCTCAACCTCCCCCTCGAAGCACGCGGCTCCGCGTCCGCAATTCGCATTCGGCTACGCTCCTATTCAGTCAGCTTTGACCGCATGGGTTTGAAGAAGCTGCGTTTCTTCATCAACGGCAGCCCCATCACCGCCAATCGCGTCTTCGAACTCTTGTTCTGCAACACCACGAAGGTGGTCTTGCGGTCGGACAGTCAGCCAGACCGGGTCCTGGGGAAAGAGGTTCTCGGAGAGGTTGGCTTTGATGACGGCGAGGCCATCCTGCCAACGCCGCCGGGCTCACTCTCCGGATATCGCCTGCTTCAGGAGTACTTCGCGTTCCCGGAGGCCTTCCGTTCCGTGGACGTGACTGGGCTCGAGCGGCTAGGCAACGACGTCGATGCGGAGCTGATCCTGCTTCTCGATGTCGACCCGCCGGGGCAGATTCCAGTCACGAAGGACACGTTCCGCCTGGGATGCGCTCCTGCTATCAATCTGTTCGAGAAGACGACCGAGCCCATTCGCTTCGACCATCGGTCGACCGAATACGCGTTGGTCGGAGACTACCGAAACGACGCAACGACGGAGATCCATTCGGTTCTCGAGGTCCTCGGGATCGCCCCTGGAGAGACCGACCCGCGGCCCTTCGCCCCGTACTACGCGTTCCGTTATAGCCCGAGGGGTGACGAGCCTCACGGGTTCTGGCACGCCCGGCGCGATGTCGCCACCCGGAAGGGGCTCAGTGGAACCGACGTCTGGATCTCGTTCCTCGATCGCGACTACTCGCCTGTGCAGCCAGCCGACCTCACCGTCTACGCACGGGCGCTCTGCACCAACCGCGATGTCGGTGAGCGTGTGCCAGCCGGCAGCCGGCTCGAATTGGACGAGTCACTCGCGGCGATCTACCAAGTGTCGTGTCTTGCAAAGCCGACGCTCGAGCTCGACCCGCCGCTCGGCGGGAAGACGCTGTGGATGCTCGTATCTCACCTCGCGTTGAATCACATGTCGCTGTCGAGCGGGCCCGAGAGCGTGCAAGCGCTCAGGACCCTACTCAAGCTCTATCAGATGTCCAATGGCGCGAGGTCCGAGGCAGAGATCAATGGTATCAAAGAGATGTCGACCCGCCAGGTCATGCGTCGCATGACCACCGACGCCGGGCGCGGCTTCGTTCGGGGAACGGAGATCACCATCACGTTCGATGAGCGACTCTACGCCGGCTCCACCCCGTTCGCTCTTGCGATGGTACTCAACCGGTACTTCGCCATGTACGCGTCGGTCAACTCGTTCACACAACTCGTCATCCGCAGTGCACAGCGGCAGGGGGACTGGTACACATGGGATCCCATGAGTGGCCAGAAACGCGTCCTCTAATCGAGGCGCTCGAAAACGAGCCGCATCGATTTGAGTTTGACCAGGCGATACGCCTCATAGAGATGTTGGTTCAGCCCGAGGTCGGTCTCGCAGACTCAGGCGATCCATCCGCCGAAGCAGTGAGACTTCGCGCAGAGATGAGCTTCGCGTTCCCGGCAAGCGTCATTCGTGACATCACGCTCATCCGGAATCGGTTTGGCGTGATGAAGAAGGCGGAGCTGAACACCGCGCTCCTCAGCCTCGCTGGTGTGCTCGGGCCCCTCCCGCTCGCGTTCTCCGACATGCTCATGGATCGACGAGCGCGTCGCGATACGGCGATGCGCGACTTCCTCGACATCTTCAATCACCGGCTGATGTCTATCCTGAACCGAATCCGCGTGAAGACGCGCATCAGAAACCAGTGGCGCCATCCAGTCGAGCAGACGATGGCGCGCTTCCTGTTCTCCGTCGCGGGGATGGGTACCGACGGCACTCGTGGGCGCCTCGGCATGCCCGACGCGTGTTCCCTCTTCTACGCGGCCCACTTTGGACGTCGCCCGGACTCCGTGTCTGGGCTCGAAGCGATGTTGTCCGACTTCTTCGGCGTTGAGTCGCGCGTCCTCTCCATGAAGGGCAAGTGGTTCGAGCTCGATCCAGCGGAGCGCACCGCGCTCGGTGTGGGTGGTGGTGCGGGAGCGGGGCGATCCAGTGATGGCAGCAGCCTGGGAGGTCCCGGGGGCTTCGGAGGTGGTGCATTCGGCGGCGGCGGTGGCGGTTTTGCCAGTACGCCTGGGGGCCCTGGCGGCGCCGGTGGCGGCGGGCACTTGGGCGACAGCGGCGGCTTCGGTGACGGCGGCGGCGGCTTCGCGAGCACACCCGGTGGCCCCGGTGGACCCGACGGTGGTGGCTTCGGCGGCGGCGGCGGTGGCTTCGGCGGTGGCCCGGGTGGCCCGGGTGGACTCGGTGGCGGAGGCTTCGGCGGCGGCGGTGGCGGCTTCGGGAGCGGCGCTGGCGGGCCAGGCGGGTCATCGGGGGGTGGTCTCGGCGCTGGCTCGGGCGGTTTCGGCGGGTCTGGGCTTGGTGCTGGGGCGGGGCTCGGCGGACGGAACAACGCCCTCGGCGTCTCCGCGTCGCTCGGTGGGCGCGCTTTCGATGCCGCTGGCGGGTTCGATATCGAAGTTCGCCCGAAGTCGGTCGAGCTCTTCGACGAGTTCATGCCGGGAGGGTCTGCATTTGGCGCCCTCTGCAAGTTGACGCGCCTCTACGTCGGGCCCGGGCCTGAGTTTGGCGTTGTCGTCAGAGCGACGTTGCCGGGGCGCAAGCCAAAGGGACTATCTCTCTCGAACACACTCCGGCTCGGCTGGACGACGTACGCCGCTGACCGAGTGGACCTGTCGCCTGACGCCGCGAATACTCCGACCGAGACCGTGGTAAACATCCCGACGACATCGGCGTGACGCGCGACCTGTCCCGACTCGTCGGGCGGCTGGGGGCCTCGTGTCGCGATGCACTCGAACGGGCCTCACAGTTCGCTCTCGCGTCAGGCACGCTCGGTGTCGCTGAGCTCTTTGCCGGGCTTGCGTCAGATCCTGAAGTACACGAAGTCCTGCGTCGTGCCGGGCTCGACCCGAGAGAGTTTCTCCTCGAATCGAGTCGTTCGCCGACTGGGGCAGTCCCCGTGCCGACGCTCGGGTTCATTCAAGCCCTCGAATCTGCGGTCGGTCACACGGGGATGCTCGGCATTGTGTCGCCGACCGCTGGCGAGTTACTTGCGTCATTAATCGACGATTCGGCCGCTCGCGCCGTGGTTACGTCGACGTTGCCGAGCCTGGGACTCATCCCGAAGGGAATGAGCAGCCGAATCCTAGAGCGTGTGAGAAGCGCGGGACCGGCGTCGGGCGTGGGCGTTCAGGGGAGCACCCAGGGTATTGAAGAGCCTCGAGCGCGCGGTGTGGGTTCTGGCCGCACCGTCCTCGACCGATACGCCGTCAACATGACGACCCAAGCGCGAGAAAAGGCGCTCGACGCAGCGGTCGGCCGTGAAGGAGAGATCCGGCAACTCATCGATGTGCTGGTCCGTCGTCGTCAGAACAATCCCGTTTTGGTCGGTGATGCCGGTGTTGGGAAGACAGCCATCGTTGAGGGGCTGGCGCTGCGGATTGCGCTAGGGACGGTCCCTCCCATGCTGCAAGGGGTGGAGCTCTACTCGCTCGACCTTGGACTTTTGCGCGCAGGTGCGTCGATGTCCGGCGAGTTCGAAGGGCGCCTTCGCTCGGTCGTGGACGCGGTCGAGGCAGAGGGGGCGCGTGTGGTGCTCTTCATCGATGAGGTTCACACGCTCGTAGGCGCCGGTGGGCGGGCAGGGACCCAAGACGCGGCGAACCTCCTGAAGCCAGCGCTTGCGCGAGGCACCCTCCGGGCCATCGGAGCCACGACCTGGGTCGAGTACAAGCGCCACATCGAGTCCGACGCCGCGCTGGCAAGACGATTTCACGCCATCCCAGTCAATGAACCGGACGCGGACGCCGCGCGTATGATGGTCCGCTCGCTCGTGCCACGTCTCGAAGGGCATCACGGCGTTCGTATACTCGACGAGGCCGTTGAACAGGCCGTTCGTCTGTCGGTGCGGTACCTTGCCGAGCGTCGCCTTCCCGACAAAGCCGTCGGGCTGCTCGACACTGCCGCGGCTCGGGTCTCCGTTGGGCTTACCACCATCCCAGAGCCGATAGAGGCGGTACGCGCCCGCATTCTCGCCATCGATCTAGAGATCGATCAGTTGACGCGCGAGCTCGGTCTTGGCCGAGATCATTCGAAGCGAATCTTGGCGCTCTACGGCACGCTCGATCGTCTTGAGGGCGAGCATGCAGAGCTCTTCGAACGGTGGGAGGCTGAACGTCACTCGCATGCGCCGAGTGGCGATGGTGAAGGCTCGCGTCTGTTGCCACGGGTCGTAGACGGCCGCGTCGTTGCGGCGATCGTCTCTGAGATGACGCGCGTCCCGCTCGATCGTTTGACTGAAGCAGATGCCAGAGCGGCCCATGCCTTGCCGGCTCGGCTTGCCACGCGCGTGTTTGGTCAAGAGCGTGCGGTCGCGCTGCTCGCTCGCGTCGGGGCGGCCATAACAGCCGGACTAGGTTCGACTGGACGACCGGCAGCGTGTCTCGTGTTCATCGGACCACGCGGCGTAGGGAAGACGACGGCCGCGCGTGCACTCGCCGAGCTCGTCACCGGCGGTGCGCTGCTGAGCTTCGCCGGTTCTGACTACTCTGAAGCCCACTCGGTAGCGACGTTGCGTGGAGCGCCGCCGGGTTACGTCGGCTTCGGTGGCGGCGGGCTCCTGACCGAAGGCGTACGGCGGCGGCCCCACTCCATCGTCCTCCTCGAAGGCGCCGGAGACGCTCACCCAGCGGTCTTGGCGCTCTTTCGTACCATCGCCGCCACGGGGCGCCTCGACGATGCTGAAGGACTCGGCGTCGACTTCTCGAACACCATCCTCATCCTCACGGTGCCCGTGGACGACATCGACGGTGACGACGATGGTTGGACCCGCTTCGGGCCGGGGGCGCGTCTACCGAGAGAGCTCCTTCAGGCAGCGAACCTCGTCTCTTTCGACGAATTGTCGATGGCGGCTCTTACCGCGGTCGCTTCTGCAGGACTTGCGCACGTCGGCGAGGTGCTCAAGGCACGCTACGACGTCGCCGTCATCATCGGAGACGGCGTGGCTGGTGTCGTCGCACGCAGCATTGGAGCCACGCTTCAGGGGGCGCGCCCAGTCATTGCGTGGATCAAGGATGAGTTTGCAGCGGAGCTCGCATCGCTCGTTCTCGAGCACGAGCCGCTGCCCGGAGCCATTGCCGTCATCGACGAAGGCCCCGCCATCTTGCTCGTAGCAAGTACGTCAGAGCACGACGCTGAGTGCATCACCGAAGACGGCTTCGTTGCGCAGCCTCCCTCCTCCGTTCGGCGCATTCAATTCTGAACCGTAGTTGACCCTCGATGCTCCCCCCCGGATAATCTTCACGTGCCTGAAGCCGCCCCTCTCTCATCCGCGCCGGCTTCTCGAGGCCTCTTCGCCGAATCGCTCGCTCCACGCTGGAGACCGCTCGTCTGGTGTCTGCTCGTTGCTTCGAGTCGATGTGCCTCGGACGACGCCTCTTCGGCGTCCACGCCGCTCGACACCGCACAGCAGGAGACCATCGCTTCGATCGACTCGCTCGTAGTGCCCGACGGCGACGCCCCGGCGCCGCTTCATCCGCCGTGCCTTGCAAACGTCGATTGCGTCAACGTGTTTGCGGGGCTCGGCGCGTGTGAAGTCGCTATGTGCCGGCAGGTCGGCCCCGGGGACGCCCTTGGTTGCCTTCGAGAGCAACGTCCTGCAGGCTCGGTGTGCAACGACCCATCTGATCGCTGCGCTTTAGAGGCGCGTTGTTCCGCTACCGGCCGTTGCGAACGTACCGCCGCGCGGACCTGCGACGCCGATCAGTGTTACGTCAGCCTCGGCTGCAACGCGGCGACAGGAGAATGTGATAAAGAGCCGGCCGACGAGGAATCGACCTGCGACGACGGTGACCCGTGCACAAACGAAGATGTTTGTCTGGGCGGCACCTGCACGGCCGGTGCGCCTGTCGCTCAATGCGCCTGCGTTCGCGACGCAGACTGCGCTGGCGGCGATGACGACTGCGCGGGTGTTCCCGCCTGCGAGCTCGGCCGCTGCGTGCTCCTTCCACTTGGCGGAATCCTCTGCAGCCAATTGAAGGCGGGCCCCTGCGAATCCGTCGTTTGTGCCGATGGAGGCTGTGCCATCGTCTCGGCTGTCGATGGTGCCTCCTGCGACGACGGTAATGCGTGCACGTCGGATGACCAGTGTAGTAGTGGTGCTTGTGAAGGCGAGTACACGGAGACCTGTAGCTGCAAGTCGGACATAGACTGTGCGGTCTTTGACGACCTCAACTCATGCAACGGTTCGGTTCGCTGTGATGTCGGGAGCGGGACTTGCCGCGTTGATCCAGCGACACGGGTGGTGTGCGCTGACGTCGACGAATGCCGGGTGTCCGTGTGTCAGAAGGCGACGGGTCTCTGCGTTGAGACGAACGAGGGCGACGGAGTCTCTTGTAGCGATGGTAACGCATGTACCCTCGCTGATCGCTGCGAGGCGGGCGTATGTAAACCGGGCCCGGCTGCGACATGTGGCCCACCATCGTCCTGCGACGGCCAACCTTGCTCTTCGGCATGCCTCCGTGACCTCACGTGCGACTCTGCGGTCGGCTGCCCGCTAGATGAGTCTTACCTCGAGACCGGTACGCCATGCCTCGACGGCGACTCATGTGTCCTCGAGGACACATGCGTCGCCGGCGCCTGTACGCCGGGTACGGTCTCGGTGAACTGTGCGGACGCGAACGTGTGCACACTCGATGCCTGTATGGACGGGACGTGTGTCACGACACCATCGAACGAAGCATGTGACGATGGCGACCCATGCTCACTTGACGACCAGTGTGTCTTGGGCGAGTGCGCCGCGGGAGCGAGTCTCGATTGTGATGACGGCGAACCCTGCACCACTGACTTCTGCAGCCCCGGTGACGGTTGCGCTTCGATCCTCAACACCGCTTCTTGCGACGACGGCGACCCCTGCTCGGTTGGTGACCGTTGCCAGTCTGGTCAATGCAAGCCTGGCTCCAAGTTGTGCCCTTGCAGCGAGGACGCCGACTGTGCTCCTCCAGGGTTTGGGAGCTGCACTGGCATCTGGCACTGCATCGAGTCTCAATGCTTGCTGGAGACGAGCGCAGCAGTGCCGTGCGCTACGCCAGCAGACTCCTGTTCGGCCAACGTCTGTAGTTTCATCACCGGGCAATGCTCGATCGCAATGCTTCCCGACAGTTCGTCCTGCGCGGATGGGGACGTCTGCACATCAGGTGACCGTTGCGTCGGGGGGGCGTGTCAGTCAGGCTCAGTGACGGCCTGCGACGACGGGGTAGGGTGTACCGCTGACGCATGCGACCCTGACGTCGGGTGCGTGTTCGAGCCACTTTCGGTCCCTTGCGACGATGGTGATCCCTGTACGGAGACGGATGCCTGCGTCGCCGGCGAGTGCAGCGGCGTCTCCGTCTGCGCCTGCGAAGCGGACACCGACTGTCCAACTCCTGCGAATCTCTGCAATGGAATCATGCGATGCGCCCTAGGCGCTTGCACGCACGACGAGACAACCAAAGTCACGTGCGCGACCGCTGGCCCGTGCCGCATCGTCGGTTGCGATCCGAAGTCAGGTGAGTGCGGCACGGTCGCCATCTCGGACGACGCCCCCTGCAATGACCTCGACGCGTGCACGGATTCTGATAGGTGTATCCTCGGGAGCTGCACTGGAGTGCCTCGCTCCTGTGACGACGGAAATCCTTGCACCGTCGATCTTTGCGCTCCTACGGTTGGATGCGCCCATGTTCCGAGCCCTGGTCCGTGTAACGACGGCGACCCCTGTACTCCTGACGAGGCGTGCGCCCTAGGCGTCTGCGTCGCATCGACTACGGGCTGTACGGAAGATTGTGGCAACTCGATCGACGACGACCTCGATGGCACGGTGGACTGTGTCGATGACGACTGCAGCGGCGCTGCCCTCTGCTCGCCATGCCACCTCGCCCCGCCGCTCGTCTGTGGCGTCTCCACTCCAGGCGCCTTGGCCGACGATGCCCCGAGCCAGATAGGGACCTCGTCATGCGGCAACGGCCCGCTTGCCGACCGACTCTATCGCTTCACGACAACGCAGACGGGCCCCGTGGCCGTAACCCTCCTCTCGGGCTCTGACCGCTTCAGCCTCCGTGTGCTTGCTTCGGGGGCGGGGGGCGCGTGCGACGCCACCGCGTGTAAAGCGGCCGGTCCTGAGGCGAGTTTTCAGGCCGTCGCGGGCGTCGAGTACCACGTTGTCGTAGAGAAGCTGTTCAGCGGTGGTGCACCTGGCTTTGTCGTTGGTGTTACCTGCGCGAACGCTTGTGTCCCCAGCTGTGCCATCGGGTGCGGCCCAGATGGTTGTGGCGGTATCTGCGGCGTTTGCGTCGATGGCGACCCGTGCACGAGCGACATCTGTACTGCTGCCGGATGCCTCAGCACCCCCAGCCCAGGGTGTTGTAAGGTCAACGAAGACTGCCCAGGGACCGCCGGCTGTGAAGTCGCCTTCTGTGATGGTGGGAAATGCCGAACCGTTGAGATCGCTGGCTGTTGTGCGGTGGACGCCGACTGCCCCACTAACGGTCCGTGCAAGCTTGCCTCGTGTGTCCTTGGGGAGTGCACGTTCCCCACGCTCCAAGCCGGCTGCTGCGCGTTGGATTCTGACTGCGAGGACGATCGCGGCTGCACTGAGGACCGTTGCATCGCCGGCAACTGCAAGCATGCCTTCATCGCCGAGTGCTGTAGCTCGGCTGCCGACTGCTCTGCGGTGGGGCCGTGCGAGCTGGCGACGTGCGTCGCTGGCACGTGCGGGAGTGTCGGCTTGCCGTTCTGCTGCGCCGCCGCGTCCGATTGTGACGACGGCAAGCCTTGTACTGTTGACCTGTGTGGGCCTACTGGTGAGTGCTCGCATGACAGTATCCCCGACTGCTGCGAGAGTGCTGGCGATTGTGGAACATCCTCCTCCCTCTGCATCACGACACGTTGCCTCGATGGGGTTTGTGTGGCCGAGTTGGAGCCGGAAGGCTGTTGCCTCGTCGACTCGCATTGTTCGACGGGTGATCCCTGTTTGCAGGGTAGCTGCGTTGAGGGAGCCTGCGTCTCGAGCCCCATCTCGGGCTGCTGCCGCGATGCGTCTGATTGCTCCGCCGAGGGGCCTTGTGAGGACGTCGCCTGCATAGCTGGACTTTGCATCAATCGAACGCGGACCGAGTGTTGTGTCACCTCGGCGGGATGCGACGATGGGCAGCCGTGTACCGTCGATGGCTGCTTCTCCGGGCAGTGCCGACATGATCTCATCACAGGCTGTTGTTCGTGGGACGAAGACTGCGACGACGGCGAGCTCTGCACCGAAGACCAATGCTCCGCTGGTGCGTGCAAGTACACTGAAGTTCCTGAGTGCTGCAAGGCCGCTGCAGACTGCGGCGCAGGCCCGTGCCTCACGGCAAGTTGCCAAGATGGCGGCTGCGTCTACGATGGTGCCCCAGGGTGCTGCTCGACGGCGGCCGACTGCCAGACCGCTACGCCGTGTCTGAGCTCCGCTTGTATCGCCGGCACCTGTGTACTCAGTCAGAAGCCCGGTTGTTGTACACGCCGGTCCGACTGCCCAGAGCCCGGCATCCCGTGCGCCAAGGCGGCTTGCATTCAGGCGCAGTGCAAGACGGTTACAGTCGCCGATTGTTGTGCAGACGCGACGACCTGTTCATCGGCGGTTGGGTGCTCGGAACCTGCGTGTGTCGGCTCGTCCTGTACGAGCTTCGAGGTCGATGGCTGCTGTACAGCCATCGAGATGTGCCCCGGCCCTGCTCTGGGGTGCGGCGATGGCTTCTGCGCCGGCGGGTCTTGTGCGACCGCCGACGGTCCCGACTGTTGCAATGTCGCTGAGGACTGCAGTGACTCGACCGAGGCGTGCACCGAATCCGCTTGCGTCGGGAACGTCTGCATGGCTCTGCCCAACCCCGGCTGCTGTCAAAACAATCTCGATTGCGCCGGGGGCGGCGGGTGTACTCCCGAGGTCTGCGTGCTCGGTCGCTGCCAGCCATCCAAACCATTGGCAGGCTGCTGTGACAGAGCGTCGGACTGCCCCGCTCCAGACTCGCCGTGTGCACTTCGTGACTGCGTCTCCGGTCAGTGTATCAACCGGCCCATCGAGGGGTGCTGTAGCGATGACGTCGAGTGCGCCGGGCTCGCTGCCGGCCCTTGCACGCAGGCCCGGTGCGATGACGGTTCGTGCACGGTCGTTCAGGAACCCGAGTGCTGCGACTCAAAGGTTGACTGTGCTTTCGAGTCCGGATGCGCCGTCCCCGTTTGCCAGCAAGGCGCCTGCGCCTTCGAGTTTGCGCCAGGGTGCTGTATCGATGACGACGACTGCCCGAGCGACGGCGCGTGTGGACTCGGGCGGTGTGACGAGGGGACGTGCTCGGTCTACGTGGTCTCGCCCAACTGTTGTGAAGACGACGGAGACTGTTTGGCCTCGAGCTCGTGCGTCGTTGCGGCTTGCGAGAACAACCAATGCGCGGAACGTCCGAAACCGGGTTGTTGCATCGAGGACATGGACTGCCTCGAAGATGCCGACATCTGCCTGTCGGCGGCGTGTATGGACGGACAGTGCCAATGGGCGAGCTTGGCGGGTTGTTGTCAGTCTGACGATGATTGTCCAGGAGCAGAGACATGCACCATTGGCCGCTGCGAAGATGGGCAGTGTGTCACGACGTTACAGCCGTCGTGCTCGAACGGCAGTTGCCTCTTCCACAGCTTCGAACCCGGGCTTCCGACGTCGCCGAACGTCACTCTGGCTGGGGGCTTCGTGAACGCCACGGGAAGCGCGTTGGCCGGTGACGGCGAGGCTCGCGTGACCCTGTCAGCTGGACCCGCTGGCGCGTCTACCGTGTCACTTGCCCCCTTCACGACTGCAGGAGGGGCGACGCTTCGCTTCTTCTATCGCCTCGACGTTCCCTACGGTGATTGTGATGGGGGCTCACTGCGTGTCGAGACCCGGTTCGGAGACTCAGGATCATGGACTGAGCGTTGGCGTCATTGTACCGATACCGCGTCCTCGTCGGCATTGATCCCCCTCCCTACGAGCGCAGTGCCACTCTCCGTGAGGCTCGTCGTCGTGAGCAAGGGTGCAGGTGCCGTCTCCGCTGCGCTCGATGACATCGCTGTGACGGGCTGTGTCCTGGTTTGCGGGACAACCTGTGATGATGGAAACTCGTGCACGGTCGATGTATGCAATGGGGGCAAGTGCGCATCCGCACCAAAGCTGGGGTGTTGTAGTGCAGACGTCGACTGTGCTGACGGCGACCCGTGCACTCACGAGACATGCGGCGCCGTAGGTTGCGTGGTCACTGCTGCTGCTGACTGCGCCGTAACTGCCTGCGTGGAAGAGAGATTCTCCTCCCCCGCGCTGAGCACGGAGGCGAGCGGCGACGCGTCGGTCCGCGTCTTCGGCTCGGGGATCTACGCTACCTTGCCCTTCGAACGGGTCACGACAGGTTCGCTCTCTCCCGGCGGGCATCTCGCTGTTTCTACAACTGCTACTGATGTAGGGCAGTCGTTGAGTGTTTCCCTTCCGTACGTTCAAAATTCGCCCGGTACAAAAATCACCTTACGTTTCGCGTTGCGGCAGAGCCTCGGATCGGCGTGTGAGCTCGGGCGCCTTCACGTCGAGCAAGGGAGCCAGACCCTCGCCCTGCCTTGCGGCTTCCATGATTGGCGGGCCATCGCCGTCCCGCTGACATCGAAAGGCACATTTCGGATCCGACTCGACGTCTATCAGGCTGGCGCGGCGATAGAGATCGACGAGCTGCGGCTCACCGGTCCCTGCCACCTCTCAGAGTGCGTGAGTGCTGATGACTGTGACGATGGCGACGCCTGTACGCTCGACGGCTGCGACGCGTCGTATCGCTGTATTCACGCTGAGGTAGATCAGTGCTGCGAAGCGGACGCCGACTGCGCCACAGGCGCGCTCTGCGAGTCGGTCCGTTGTTCCGACGGTCGTTGTCAGCGAGACGTCGAGCCGGCGTGCGGCGCTGGCGCGTGTGCGTGGCTCGGTGGGCAGGAGGTGGCGCCCACCGCCGATCCGGAGGTTTGGACGCGAGTTGAGAGTGGGCTGCAGGGCCCTGCTCTTGGCTGGTCAGGGCACGATGACCTATTGCTCGGCTTCGTTCGAATCCTCGCGGGTGGTGTGACCTTGCGTGTTCGGATCGATGCCGAGCTTCCAGGGGACTGCGTGGAGGCCGGCGTCCTGCTCCTCGTCGACTCGGAAGTGCTGTCTGCACGATGCGAATCCGCTGGTGGCGGTTCTGAATTGGAAGACGGTGACGTCCTCATGGCTGATCTCTCTCGATTCGCCGGTCGATCCGTCGCGCTCCGCCTTCGATTCCACCGGCGTCAATCGGGCACCCCGGCTTCCCTCCGAATAAGAGAGGTACGCCTCGATGGGCAATGCATCACGACGGAGTGTCACGAAGCGACCGACTGTGACGATGGCGAGACCTGCACCGATGACCTGTGCCTCGGGAACCGTTGCGTACACCGCACACGTTCGGGGACCTGCTCCGATGGAGATGCCTGCACCGGTCCCGATAGGTGCCAGGACGGCCTTTGCGCGTCGCCGGTCAAGCCATGCGATGACGGCAACCCTTGCACTGATGACCTCTGCCACCCACGGCTCGGGTGCATGTTCACCCCCAACGTCAGCCCTTGCTCTGACGGCGAAACATGTACCGTGGGTGACCGATGTAGCGGCGGCGCTTGTGTTGGGACGCCGCTTGTTTGTTTCGACGGCAATGAGTGTACTCGTGATGGCTGCGAGGCCGGCATCGGCTGCCTCTTCGCGCCGGAGCCGCAGTGGCTCGGCTGCGCTTCGGGTAATGGGCTTTGTTGGGACGGATTCTGCACGGAGTGGGAGGTAGGAACGTCAAGCGTCGGGGATTCTGCGCTGATGGCGATTCGGCCGAGGACGAGTGCGGAGCGCCTCGTGGCTGTTGGTCGCTTGGGCGGAGCGCCGGCAGTCTTCGCGCTCGACCAGTTCTCGATTGAAGCGATGCCAATCCCTGTCATTGGACAGGGTGGAGACGCGGCTCTTGGCGACGGACTCAATGCGATGACGCACGACCTCGCGGTTGGGGGGCGTGGCATTGTTGACCTCTCAACGGGGAGTGTCACTTCGCTCCCGATGGCACCGGGTGTCGTCTTGCGTGCAGCAACAGGGGTTGGTCAGACCGTGTTCGTCGCTGGAGACGGCGACGGCGTCGCCCGGACTCGTTCGACCTTGTTCCGTTGCACGCTCGGGACTGAGCTCGGGAAGTGCCAGCGCATGCCCATCGTGTTTGGGTCCACCGAATGTGGGCGACAGGTGCCCTTTCAGGCTCGCGCACTCACAGCTCTCACGTCCCAGTCACTCTTCGTCGGGGGCTTCTCGCTCGATGATGGGAACGCGGTTGCTCGCGTCGCCACCTGGGACGGAAACGTTGACACCGAATGTATGGCCCTTGACGTCCACAGCGGTCGCGCCAGCTACGCTGTCGGTTCGCCCGCGCCGCTACGCCTCGACCGTCTCCCCCCGGGACGTGCCGAAGGCGTGCTGGCGCTGGTCAGTGCCTTTGGTGGCGCCGCTGCTGGTACGGTGGTCGCTGGCGGCTGGGGTGGGCTCCTCGCGTCGTGGGATGCCACGACCGGGTGGCGCGTTCTCGAGCCGCAGGGCTTCCCGGCAGCCGCTCTCTGGTCCGATCGCCACGACGTCCACTCGATGGTCATCAGTGGAAGCGACCTCCACGTCATCGGTGATGGCGCCGCGATCGTCAGGGCCGGATGTCGCCACGGCTTCTACCTCCATGCTCGGCGCGAGAGTGGCCAGTGGATCGTCGACGCACTTCACCCGCTCCCAGAGACGCTCGCCGATTGTGGCCCCGCGCCCCACGGCGGCATCGCCTTGCACGGCGTTGCGGTGGACGGGCTCACGCGCGATCTCATCGTCGTTGGGGCCCTTCGCGATGGATTAGTCTCTCGAGCGCTTGCATTGCGCCTTCGTCGCCCATGAGCACTCTGTGTCCGAAATGCGGGGCCGACGTGCTCGCTGTTGACGTCGAATGTGGCCGGTGTGGTGTGATTCTGCGGAAGGCGCGCCGCAACGCGCCCCCCGTCGTTGACCCGCCCACCGGGGCCACTCCTACGGCCCGCCCGCTAGAACCTCGGCCACCCTCTCCAGGCGTCGTTCCACTGGCCTTGCCGACAACACGGCCAAGCCTCCGGGCCCGGCGAGACGTGCTTGAGTCGCTAGCTCGTCTGTTTGAAGCCGGTGTCCCGCCATCGGAAGCTCTGAAGACGGTCGCGCCCATGGCCGCCGGATCGCTGCGACGTAGCCTGCCCAAAGTCGCGGAAGCGCTCGATGAAGGGGGCACACTCGCGGTGGCGTTCGAACAAGCCCCCGACCTCATCGATACGTCGGATCGAGGCCTCATCCGCGCCGCGGAGGCCATCGGAGAGGTCGACGGCGCCTTCCGCGAGCTGGCGCTGGTACTCGTCCAGCGAATCGAACTGCGAGCCCGGCTGCTTCGTGCGGTCGCCTACCCAGTCTTCTTGCTCGTCACGGGCGTCTTGCTCAGCCCTCTCCCGAGCGTCTTCCTGTCAGGTCGCCCTTATCTCTCCGCGCTCATCCCGGCTCTTGTATGGTTCGTTGGTCTCGTCGGCCTGGGGGCAGCCTTGGTGACCGTGTCGGCCATGCCAGGGGTTCGTGCCGTGTTCTGGAAGCTACCGTGGCCCGCGACCCTCTATGTTCGCCATGTCCGCAATCGTTTTGCGCGTAGTCTCTCGGCCGCGCTCGGCGCCGGACTTGGCGCAACGGACGCGCTAGGCCTGTCTGCTGGTGCCACGACCGATCGTCACGCCGAGACGGAGATAGGGCGTATCTCGCTGGGCGAGCCTCTGTCCACCAGCCTGCACCGTGCCGGGCTCATCGCCCCGCAAGAGCGGATCGTCATCGTCGCGGCCGAACGCTCTGGGCGTCTACCCGGGGCACTTCGAGAGCTGGCTGTCCGTGGGGAAGAGTCGCTAGCGCGCGGGCTTACGACGGCGATGTGGCTCCTCAACCTGACGGCGACGGGTATTGCCATCTTAATGGCGGTACAATCGGTGTTGGAGGGTCACAGGGCGGTCACGTTGGCTGTGGACGGCGCAGTGAAGGAGTTGCAGCGCGAGCTACCGCCCGGCTTCACGCTCGACTGAGCACGATCTTATTGAGCCCAGTCACTCCAGTTTTATTTGTACGGCAAGGGAGCAGGCGCCCGTCCTGGCAAGTTGGGCCAGAGGCAGACATGTACTTGGAAGCCCAACATGAACAGGCTCATGGGCGGGAATGGCCAGGCCGGGATGGCGAATTCTTCACGAGATCGACAGCGTGGGCTTGACGGGATCTCGAACCTCCACAGATGCCCCAGACGCCTATAATCAAGGTCGACGCCGCCTTCGAGGGCACACTGGTACGCGCCGACGCGCTCCTCGCTCACACCGACACGGGTCGGGACGACGCCGTCCTGCTGAAGAGCGCCCTCGAGCTGCTAATCGAAACCGAGGAACGGCGGTGATTGGGGGATGGACAGGGATAGCGCCTACAGTCAAGATCCCGCCCACGGGTTACGTTCACGGTGAGCCGACACACAGTCGACCCGACGACCGCGTTCATCGCGGCAGGTGACATCGCGGCAGGTGACATCGCGGCAGGTGACATCGCGGCGGGTGACATCGCGGCGGGTGACATCGCGGCGGGTGACATCGCGGCGGGTGACATCGCGGCGGGTGACATCGCGGCGGGTGACATCGCGGCGGGTGACATCGCGGCATTGGCGACGCTCCCGATGCGGGTCGCGAAGACG
>CANMLD010000105.1 GCA_947498315.1 Pseudomonadota bacterium
TCTCTTCACTCAACGGCCTCAGTGGGTCGGACAAAACTCCGATTGGCGTCCACCTGCAATTTTCTAGCATCGAGTTGCTCTCGCTCCTCGCCGGGCGATGCAGCCCGCCTTCGTCGCTCGAGTACGCGCCTATCGGCGCCCCGTCGAAGCAAGAGGGCGGCTGCGTCGAAAATTGCGCGGCGAACGCTCAATCTCCCTTTTTGTCCGACCCACTCAGAGGGCTCCGCGCTTTCCGTCGCGCGTCACCCAACGTCGGCCTTGCCAGACCGACTGTGTTTGCTGATCTCTTTGGATGGATTGCGGCAAGGCATGGGCCCTGCGTAGGTCGTGCCTACTCTCGCAGAAGCGCGTGGTTCGTCAGTTGGCGTCGATGGCGAGGTTGAAGGTGCCGCCTTCCAAGCTCCACGCGTCGACGATGACGTAGTACTTTCCGGGGTTTACCGACTCCAGGACGACCATCCCAGCGGCGCTCACGAGCGCGCCGTCGGAGGTGTCGTCCGAGCACGCGAGGATGCCGGCGTCAGCCTTGCCGCAGGCGTCGAGGACGTACACCACGGTGTCGAAGTTCGTCCCGTCGGTCGCAGTGGAGAGGGTGAGAGACGAGAGCGCCTCCACTACGTCGAGGACGACGAGCCCTTCGGGACGCCCCACGGGATCGGCGGCCGCACAACCCGTTGGTGCATCCCACGTGCTCACACCGGCCGCGATGCCCGAAACGACTTGACTACCGACGCCCACGGACACGGCCGGGTACTCACCGCAGCGCTTGACCTGAATCGTGAGCTTTGGCTGGCAGTTGGTGGCCGTCCCGGCAGCGTTGGGCGCACAGACGCCGCTGGTCCCGCAACTGTCGAAGCCTCGTGGATCACACGCGGCGCCGTTTCCCTTGACGCTCGTTTTCGACTGTTTGACGAGCTTACGTTCGCTCTGATGCCCCGCACCGTCTGACACCGTCACGGCGATCTGCGGCACCGCCTCTGAGAACGCGACCGACGGTGTAATGGCGACGAAGTAGAGCCCATCGCGCGCTTTCCCCGCCGCATCGATGTCGAAGGTAGTGCCGTCTGGCGACTCGTCGCCGTCGAAGTCCACTTCGAGCGCATCACCTTTCGCGTCGAGGAACTCGAGGAAGACCGACGCGACATCGTCTTCCGGCTCCTTGCCGGCGATCAAGATGCGCGGACCGAGCTCGTCGACGATGTATGCGAGCTTGTCGATGTTCGGGGCCGTCCCTTCGCCGCATGTCGCGGGGTTTCCCACGCAGCCGAGGCCCTGCTCACATCGACTGTCGACGTAGTTCGGATCGCACTGCTCACCGAGGGCCTTCAACTCCTGTGCGGTCACGCTGACGGTGGCCACGGCAGACGTGTTTCCCGCTAGGTCGAAGACAGCGATCTCGAGGGTTGCGATGTCGGGGAACTCGAGCGCGACGCCAGCCATCGTCACTTTGCCGATGAACGACGCCAGTACAGTGTTGCCTTCGAAGGGGAGCCGCGTGGAGGCGCTGTCTGGCTCCGGCTCGAGGCCACTGCGGAAGGCCTTGATCGGCGTGCCGGCCGCGTCGAGTACGCGCACTTCCACGCCGGCGACGTCCTTCTCTTTATCTTTCACTATCACAGAGATGCTGATGTCGTGACCTGCGCGGCCAGATACGCGCGCTTTGAGGTCGCTCAACTCGGGAGGTGCCCCTTTCACCACGGTCGCACCGTCGGTGCCGTCGGTGCCGTCCGCGCTGACGTCACCATCGGCCGCGGTTGAACCGTCGGTGCCGTCAGTGCCCTCCGTACCGCTAGTACCGTCGACCGCAGAGGCCGCGTCCGTGTCCTCAGCGGCGTCGCCTTCACATCCCGCGAGTACGAGCACCGACGCCACCCCGAGGGCCGAGATTCGGCGGCTGGTCGAGAGGATCCGCTGCCCGAGATGCTGTAAGGTCTTCCGGATTTGCATGAAATCTCCTGCGTCGCGGTTCCGTGTGCCGTGAGTACACGATCGCGGGTGGTCGCGACCAGAGATCGCGAAGGAATCTTGGCCACTCCGAGGAGCGGCGTGAATCCGTCGTTTAGGTGACTGGGCGGCTGGCCGTCACCAAGCACCACGCTCCAGGGAGGTTCGGACGGGGCGAGCAGCAGCTTAAGCGATATTGATGGTGGTTCGCAACACAAGCCGCTGGCGAAGGTGCTTGCAGGTCGCTTCCGACCCAGGGTGGGCCGTGGTACATAACCGCCCTTCCGGTGCGACGAGTACCGGCAAGCGTGAAAGGGAGTACCGAGTGGGCGAGACGATCGAGAGCCACGTCGACCTGAACAGCGTGGAGTTCCAGCGTAACTGTGAGCACATGGACGCGCTGGTCGCGGAGCTAGCGGCACATCGCACGGCTGCGCAGGGCGGCGGATCTGCGGGCGCGAAGGAGCGCCAGACCGAGCTCGGCAAGCTCCCGACCCGCGCCCGCATCGACGCGCTGCTCGATCCGAACACGCCGTTCCTCGAACTCTCGCCGCTCGCTGCGCACGCCATGTATGACGGCGAGGCCCCCGGGGCCGGCATCGTCACCGGCGTCGGTCGTGTGTCGGGCCGTGAGGT
The DNA here is from genome assembly GCA_947498315.1 of Pseudomonadota bacterium. GTDB lineage: Bacteria > Myxococcota_A > UBA9042 > SXOO01. The sequence continues at coordinate 2,581 of CANMLD010000105.1, forward strand.
GATGATCGTCGCCAACGACCCGAGCGTGAAGGGCGGCACCTACTTCCCCATGACGGTGAAGAAGCACCTGAGGGCGCAAGAGGTCGCGGAGCAGAACAACCTGCCGTGCGTCTACCTCGTCGACTCGGGCGGCGCGTTCTTGCCGCTTCAGTCCGAGGTCTTCCCAGATCGCGACCACTTCGGACGCATCTTCTTCAATCAGGCGCAGATGAGCGCCCGCGGCATCCCGCAGGTCGCGGTCGTGCTCGGCTCGTGTACCGCCGGCGGGGCCTACGTCCCTGCGATGAGCGACGAGACCGTCATCGTCAAGAACCGTGGCACCATCTTCCTCGCCGGGCCCCCGCTCGTGAAAGCGGCCACGGGAGAAGAGGTCTCGGCCGAGGAGCTCGGCGGGGGCGACGTCCACACCCGGATCTCCGGCGTCGCGGACCATCTCGCCGACGACGACGTCCACGCGCTACAGATCGCGCGCGACATCGTCTCCCACCTAAACCGCGGCAAGACGCTCACCACGCAGGTTCAGCCCCCGGAGGACCCCGCGTACTCGCCGCTCGAGCTGCGCGGCATCGTCCCGCGCGACACGCGCACGCCCTACGACGTGCGAGAGGTCATCGCTCGCGTCGTCGATGGCAGCCGCTTCCACGAGTTCAAGGCGCGTTACGGTACCACCGTCGTCACTGGCTTCGCGCATCTCCACGGCTACCCCGTCGGCATCATCGCCAACAACGGCGTGCTCTTCAGCGAGTCGGCGCTCAAGGCGACGCACTTCATCGAGCTCTGCTGTCATCGCGGCATCCCGCTCGTGTTCCTGCAGAACATCACCGGCTTCATGGTCGGCAAGCAGTACGAACACGGCGGCATCGCGAAGGACGGCGCCAAGATGGTGCATGCGGTCGCCACGGCCAACGTGCCGAAGTTCACCGTCCTCATCGGGGGCAGCTTCGGTGCCGGCAACTACGGCATGTGTGGGCGCGCCTACTCGCCGCGTTTCCTCTTCACCTGGCCAAACTCGCGCACGTCCGTGATGGGCGGCGAGCAGGCGTCCGGCGTCCTCGCGACCGTCAAGCAGGATCAGCTCGCGCGTCGCGGCCAGGCCATGACGGACGCCGAGCTTCAGGCCTTCAAGGCCCCGATCCTCGACAAATACGAGCGTGAAGGCAGCCCCTATTACGGCACCGCGCGCCTCTGGGATGACGGCATCATCGACCCGGCGGCCACGCGCGACGTGCTCGGCCTCGCCATCTCTGCTTCGCTCAACGCGCCGATCCCGCCCCCGCGGGTCGGCATCTTCCGGATGTGAGCCGCACCATGAGTATCGCCACCGACGCGACCGAAACGACCGCCCCGGACATCCTCGAGTCATTCGAGAGGGGCGTCCTCACCCTCACGCTCAACCGCCCCGACCGCCACAACGCCTTCGACGACGGCCTCATCGCTGCGCTGCAGGCGGGCCTTGCGCGCGCCGAGTCCGATGCAGACGTGCGGGTCGTGCTCCTCACCGGCGCTGGCGCGAGCTTCTGCGCAGGTGCAGATCTTCGCTGGATGAAGTCGAAGGCGCATCTCGGCCCCGCCGAGAACGCCGCTGACGCGCTAGCCATGGCCGGCCTCTTCGCGAGGCTCGACGCGCTCCCGAAGCCGGTCGTCGCCCGTGTCCACGGGCCCGCGATGGGCGGCGGCGTCGGGCTCGCGGCGTGCGCCGACATCGTCGTCGCCGGCCCCAAAGCCGAGTTCGCGCTGTCCGAAGTTCGCCTCGGCATGGCGCCCGCCGTCATCTCGCCGTTCGTCGTCCGCAAGATCGGCCCATCGAGGGCGCGCGACTGGTTTCTGACCGGCGATAAGGTGAACGCCCAGGCGGCCTACGTCGGCGGTCTGGTCCAGCGCCTCGCTGACACCGACGAGTCGCTCGACGCGCTCGTGGCTTCAACCGTGCAGAGCCTCCTCCGTGGCGCTCCCGGGGCGCTCGCCGCCTGCAAGGACCTCGCGAAGCACGCTCACCTCTGGGAGCGACCGGAGGAGCGTACGTCGCAGCTCATCGCGACGCTGCGGGCTAGTGACGAGGGCCAAGAAGGTATGCGTGCCTTCCTCGAGCGGCGCTCGCCGGCTTGGATCAAGTAGTCCCTCTCGAGTCCCCTTTTCTGCGTCCCACACTCGGCTTCGGCCGCCAACATCTGACATTCGCCCTTTGGAGGCCGACCCCGTGACCGTCAACGCGAGCGCGCCGAAACAGTCCTTGTTCCAACAGGTCAAGGGCTTCGACAGAGTCTTCTGGCTCTGCATCTTCATGGAGCTCATGGAGCGCATGGCCTACTACGGCGTGCGGCTCATCGTGCCGGTGTATTTGGTGCTCGGGAAGAGCGTCGGTGGGCCGGGCCTCACCCACGTCGAGAAGGCGACCGTCCTCGCTGCCTGGGCGGCCATGCAGTCGTGGCTCCCGACCTTCGCGGGCGGCTTCTCCGACCGCTTCGGCTACAAGAAGACCATCGCCGTCTCCATCTTCCTGAAGACGTTCGGCTACGCTGGGATGGCGATGGCGACCGATTTCTGGACCATGGTCCTCGGCACACAGCTCCTCGCCGCCGGAACCGGCCTCTTCAAGCCGGGCATTCAGGGCACGATGGCGCACTCCATCGCCAAGATCCCGGGCCGCGAGTCCATGGGCTGGGGCCTCTTCTACCAGTCGGTCAACATCGGCGCGGCCATCTCGGCCTACGTGCCGGCGCTCACGCGGGACATGTACCCCGAAGACGACCCCTTCCGCTGGCACAGCGTCTTCATCGCGTGTTCGCTCATCGTGCTCTCGAACATCATGGTCCTCTTCTTCTACGAAGACCCGAAGGACGAGCGCGCCTCCGAGAAGGACACACGCAGCGCCGGCAGGCTCATGATCGACTCCTTCGTCGACCTCTTCACCAGTCCGCGCCTCCTCTTCTACATCTTCATCTCGGCCGGCTTCTGGTTCGCCTTCCACCAGCTCTTCGACATGCTCCCGAACTACGTAGACGACTGGACCGACAGCACGGGCATCAAGCGCTATTTCGGCGAGCTCTTCGGCATTGAGTCTTGGATCGCTGAGGCCAACGCCGGCCAGAACATCCCGCAGGAGCGGCTGCTCAACATCAACGCCTTCATGATCATGTTCACCATGTTCATCTTCGCGTGGGCGTCGAGCTTTGTCCGGGTCCTCACGTCGACCATCCTCGGCATGCTCATCTCATGCCTCGCCTTCGGCCTCTTCGTCGTCTCGGCGGACGTCACCGTCATTCTCGGCGGCGTCGTGCTCTTCACGGTCGGCGAGATGCTCTGCTCACCGAAGCGGCAGGAGTACATGGCCTCGCTCGCGCCTCCGGGTAAGCGGGCGCTCTACCTCGGCTACGCCAACATGCCGGACGGCATCGGCTGGGTGCTCGGCAACCTCGCGGCGGGCGGCGTATACGAAGAGAAGGGCGACAAGGTCAACCTCACCCGCAAGTTCCTCGAGGGTCAGGACAACGCCATCGCCGACGGCGCCGCACGCACGTGGATGGACGGCATCGTTGCCCTCCAGTCCAAGATCGCCACCCTCGCCGAAGCCGCACAAGCCGAAGCCCTAAAGGCCGCTGGCAGCTCAGCAGAGGCCCTCAAGGAGATCGGCGAGAACATCGCGAAGGCGTTGAAGCTGGGCGCCGACACCAAGCTCGACGCGCTTCTCGTCAAGGCCCAAGCGGCTGTCACCGGTGGCAACGAAGCCCTAGTGGCCAAAATCCTCCCGCGCGCCGACGTCATGGTCTACGCCCAGAAGGCCGTGCCCGTCCTCCCCACCGGCACCGAGACGACGGCAAACTCGCTGCGCGACTACCTGTTCACGACCTACAGCCCCGGCCAAGTCTGGACGATCTTCATCATCGTCGGCCTCATCTCGACGGTCCTGATGGTGGTCTACGACTACTTCGTGCGCCGGTCGCCGCATAAGGCGGGGTGAGCGCGGACTTCGCCCCGCGCCGTAGAGCATCACCGTCGAACACTCACGCACCGTACGCCCCGCTAGCAGAGGCGCCTTGCTGCGCTCGTCTCCGTCGAGTCGAGTCGCCAGCATTCTGCGGCTCGGAGTGCTCGCCGAGCGTCGTCATTGGGCGTGACCGCGGAAAGTGGCCATCGCTTGGAAGGTGAACGACTCGTCGCACGCCACGCCCTCGCGAGAGAACTCCACAGTGCCAGTGCAGGTGACTCGATAGCGCGGGCCATCCCGCGTGAGCGTTAGCCTCCGAATGCGGTACCAGTTGTGTGCTTGGAAGCCCAACATGAACCGGCTCATGTGAGGGAGTGCCTGGGCCTCGCCGCCTTCGAGGGCACGCTGGGCCGCGCCCGCGCGCTCCTCGCTCACACCGACGCGGGTCGGGACGACGCCGTCCTGCTGAAGCACGCCCTCGACCTGCTCATCGAAATCGAGGAACGGCGGCGCTTTGGCTCCAAGTCATCGCGGTCCCGGGCGGGAGGCTCTACGCCGAAGGCACGCCGGGAGCGGAGGGCTGTGCCCGTCGTCGTACGAAACGAGGTCTTCGTTCGCGACGGCGGCCGCTGCACCTTCACGAGCGACGACGGCCACGTCTGCGGCCCCTACTACCTCATCCAACTCCACCACCGGGTGCCGTGGGCGAGGGGCGGGACCGACACGGCCGAGAACCTCACACTCCACTGCGCCACCCATAAGTCGACGATGCCGAGCCCGAGCAGCGTCTCCAAGTCAGAATCATCCTTCGTCCGTCGGGCGACCATCTTCATCAGCGTCAGAAACTCAGGACTCACCACGCCAAGCGGCAAGTCTGGGAAGTGCAGCGGGTGCTTCAGGGCCTCGCGATAGACTCGCGCGAAGGCGTCGTTGCGAAGGATGACCTCTACCGGCACACCACTCGGGGTATGGCTCTGGTATCCGCCGAAAGACAGCGGTGACTCTTCGGCGAGCTCTGGGAGTCGGCCTTCAGCGGCGACATCGAGGTCGACCGTGAAGCGACACCACCGTAGGCCTGAAGTGCGACTCCGCCGATGAGAATGACGCGCACGTTCGCCCGCTTCGCGATGTCGGCGATCTCGTGCAGTCCCACCTCGATTTGGGACGGCGAGAGCATCCTCTCGAGCATCGCGGTTCCGGTCATGACTCACTCCTTTCGCACGCCACTACGATGAACAAGGCTCGTGGCTTCACGCGACCCCACGCGGAAAGGCTGGCGATGGTGCTGATGCCTATCAATTTCGAACGTGAGCTCACCCTGCCTCTCTTGTCGTCAACTCACGCCGACCCGCGCCCGCGGTGGCACAGCGCGACCGACGTCGGCTCCGTTCTGGCGACACGGCTGCGCAATGCTACTCCCCGCCTCACCCCGCCGCGCTCACCAGCATCAACGAGGAGTACGCCGGCGCCCGCACCGTGCGCCCCGCGACCAGCGGCGCTTTGTCGAGCTCGTAGAGGTCGCGCGGTGTCTCCTCGGCGGTACTGACCGCCACGCGCCACTCCCGCCCCCCCGGCAGTTGGAAGTCGAGCGCCGTGCGCCAAGCGTTCAGTACCAGATAGACGTCGGCGGTCGCCCACCGGTCCGGGCCGGGCGGTGCGTGCGCGAGGCCGCCACGGAAGTGCACGGCCAGCGTGCGCGAGCCGTGCGAGAAGTCGGGCTCGCCGAGGCGGATGCCATGCCAGTGCAGGTCGGGGCGGGGCGCGTCGAAGGGGTCGCAGAATTGGGTTTGGTGCAGGGCGCGCAATCGTCCGCGTAGCGCGATGAGGCCGGCTACGAAGCGTGTCATCTCCGCCGACTCGGGGGTCTCGGTCCAGTCGAACCACGAGAGGTCGTTGTCCTGACACCACGGGTTGTTGTTGCCCTGCTGGGTGCGCCAGAGTTCGTCGCCGCCGAGCATCATCGGGACGCCCCGCGCGGAGAAAAGCGTCACGAGCAGGTTCTTCGCCTGTTGTTTGCGGAGCGCACTGATGCGGCCGTCGCTAGTCTCCCCTTCGACGCCGCAATTGTCCGAGTGGTTGTCGTTCGTGCCGTCGCGGTTGCTCTCGCCGTTGCGGATGTTGTGCTTGCCCGCGTAGCTCACGAGATCGCGCAAGGTGAAGCCGTCGTGACAGGTCACGAAGTTGAGGCTCGCGGCGGTGGTCGTGCGGTTTCGAAAGGGGTCTCGACTCCCACCGATTCGCCGGGCGAGGTCACGTGCGATGCCGGGATCACCGCGCACGAAGCGGCGCACGTCGTCGCGGAAGCGGCCGTTCCACTCGGAGAAGGGGTCGGGCAGCGCGCCGACCTTGACCATCCCCTCCGCGTCCCAGGACTCCGAGATGAGCTTCACGTCGGCCAGGATCGGGTCGTGGGCGATCTGCCACAGGAGGCTGCCTTCGCCCGCAATGAACTCGGATTGACTGTCCCGACCCAGGATGGTCGCCAGGTCAAAGCGGAACCCATCGACGCCCATCTCCGTGACCCAGTAGTGAAGGCTGTCGACTATGAAGCGTCGCACCGTCGGGTGGGCGCAGCGCAACGTGTTGCCGCAGCCCGATGCGTTCCGATAGTGACGACCGCGCTCGAGCACGTACCAGGTTGGGTTGTCGAGACCCCGAAAGGACAAGGTCGGGCCAAGCTCGCTGCCTTCGCCCGTGTGGTTGTAGACCACGTCGAGGATGACCTCGATCCCCGCCGCGTGCATCGCCTCGACCATCTCGCGGAACTCGGTGATGGCACGAAGACCGGCCTCGGGCGACTCCGGCGCCGTCGCGAAGCGCGTCTCGGGAGCGAAGAAGCCCAGAGTCGAGTATCCCCAGTAGTTGTAAAGGGTTGCGCCCGTGACGGGGTCCGAGCCCGCCGGCTCCCGTACGTTCCAGTCCATTAGAGGCAACAGCTCTATCGCGGTCACGCCGAGCCGTAGCAAGTGCGGGATAGTGTCGATGAGACCGAGATAGGTGCCGGGGTTGGTCGTCGGCGCGGACGGGTGCGACGTGAACGCGCCAACGTGGACTTCGTAGATGACCGTGCGCTCCCAGGGCGTGTTCGGGCGTGGGAACTTCAGACGGTGCAGGGGTGCCGTCACCACGGAGCGAGGAACAGCATGGGCGCTGTCCTTCTCCGAGCGGTGCAAGTCGGCATCGCGCGCCTGCCGGTCGTGGCCGAAGACCGCGTCGTCGTTCGCGTCGAGTGCCCCAGAGAACGCACGTGCGTACGGGTCCATCAGGAGCTTGTTCGGGTTGAAGCGCAGCCCCTCGTGCGGCGCCCAGGGGCCATCGACGCGCCAACCATAGAGCTGTCCTGCGCGCACTCCCGGCACGGCGACATGCCAGACATCCCCAGTCCGGTCCCGCTCTGGGTCGAGGTCGACTCGCCGACCCGTGAGGTCGCCCGGCGCGTCGAAGAGCTCGAGAGTGACCTTTGTCGCGTGGCGCGAGACCACAGCGAACTGCGTCCCACTGACTAAGACGGTCGCGCCGAGGGGCGAGGGGCGGCTGGTCGTCATGGAGAGCTCTCCGGCGCGGTCCTAAGGGACGAGGTGCCCCATCCCGAGGGCACACCATAGTGTGATCGATAACGTCAGAGCCGGTCTTTGACAACCCGGAGCCCGGCAACCATGCTCCGCGCGTGACAGCCTCCACCATGGACTGGCAACGCCAAATCAAACGCGAGACAGCGCGGATCTGGCTGATCCTTGCGGCGCTCTCGACGGCCTGCGGCTCCGGCGCGCCCTCCCCGCCGGAGCGCGAACGGCTTAAGGTCATGATCCCCGCGAGCTACCGCGAGCAGATCCGGACCCTGATGGAGTCCGGCGAGGTCTCCTTCGCCACGCGCTATGACGAGATCGACTGGGTCGACATGCCTGCCTACGCGGGTCGTGACGCTGTGTTCCCACCCTCGCTGGCCGCCCGCTTCTCGGACTCCGACCCCGACGCCGATGTCCTCTTCCTCGATCTTTATCGCCTCGGATCCTTTCAGCCGGCCTGGCTGACCCGCTTTGAATCTGGGCCCTTCGAGAAGCTCGACCAGACCTTCCGATCGGCTTTCCTCGACGCGTCCCGTCTAGGTAGCGATCCGTCACGGACGGCCGCCGACGCCCCACCCGCACCGCCCGGCGCGAACACCACGCCGGCCCCTACGTACGCCATCCCGTGGAGCGCACAGGCAAACTTCCTGTACTACCGTACCGATCTCGTGCAAAGCGCGCCGCAGAGCTGGGGTGAGCTACGCGAAGCCTGTGAGCGCGTCGTTGACCGAGGTGTGCCTCGCGGCATGCGCTATTGCCTGCTCCTTACGTGGGAGTCGATCGAGAACGATCTTTACCCGGCCCTTTGGAGCCTTGGCGCCTCCGGGGCGCGGCTCGAGTCCAAAGGGGTCGTCGACTTCGCGACCGAGCTCGCTTCATGGTTCGGCCTCGAGCTCGGAGGCGGCCTGCGCATGCTGCCGTCTCCGAAGCAGGCCCCCGAGGTAGGGCGCGACATCCACAAGCGCTACCTCGGCGGCGAGGCGGTCTTCATGATCAACTGGTCAAACCGATACCGCTTCATGGCGGACGACGCCAAGGCGAAAGGGCAGACCGTCCCGCCCTTGCAGATGGCGCCGATCCCTCCCGCGTTGCCCGGCGGCGTCGCCTATTCGAACGTCGGGACGTGGGGCTGGATCGTCCCCGCCATGCGCAGCAAGCCGACCACGACCACCGAAGGTCGTCACGCTCGCGCCGTCCGCTTCGTGGCGGACGTGACGTCGGCACCGTCGGCGGGCTTCCTCATGCGGACGACCGGGCTCATCCCCGCGCGTACCGACGTGCCGCTCCCAGCCGACGTCGCCGCCATCATGGCCGCCCCGGTCATAGCCGCTCTAGGTGATGGGCAAGGCAGCCCTGCCTCCGCGCTCGGCGGCTTCAAGTTCCGTGATCGCGGCTATGACGCCTTTACACACGGCTTCGTCCGCGATGCGTTCCGCGATCTCGCGATGTGTCGCACGTCCGTCTCCCAAAAAGTCCCGTCGAGCCTCATCGGTGACTGCGCCCGTTACTATGAAGACTGCATCGACTCCGAGACGCCCGGCACCGACTGTCTCCGGCACGCCATCTCGCGCCGTCTGAAAGCCGCCCAGCGAAACGTCCTCGTGGTCTCGCCGACCACGGAGCCCAGCGAGTGAGACCATGACAGCGCGTCATGAGCCCATGAAGCGCAGCCTCGCCCGGAAGGTGCGTGCCCTCGGAGTGCTTCAGGTCTCACTCCTCGCGGGCATCATGCTGCTCATCGGCGTTCTCTTCTTTGCCAAGCTGCTCGCTGACCAAGCCGCGTTCGAACAAGGCACACGCATGGTCAAACGTGGCGAGGTTGAGGGACTCGCCAAGCTCCTCGCGCTCGAGCTTGGGCGCAGCGACGCGCTTCGTTACGCCCGCGTCGGCCAACGCAGCGATCCGGCGGTGCGGGCGGCGCTCTCCGAGGTGCGGTCTTCGCTTTGGGAGAAGATCACCTTCATCCCCGAGGTCGAAGGCCTCGACCTGATCGTGAAAGGCCCCGACGGCAAGCCCTCCTTGTGCGTGCGCCCGATGGGCACGAACGACGGCTGCGATGGGATCCCTGAGCTAGACAAGATCATGGCCGAATACGACAAAGTGGTTCGCCTCCGCAGCATCGCCCCCCGAACCTACGTAATGCCACTCTACGTCGCCGGCGCCAGCTTCGGTGTGCTTAGGCTCCAAGTTAGCGATTCGACAGCGCAATTCGTCATCGGAGAGCTCGCGCATCGCGCTAAAGGGGACATGGTCACCTACATCGTGGTCTTCGTGGTCTGCCTCGCCTCCGCGTCGCTCCTCGTCGTCATCGCGCTCGCGAGCTTCTTCCGGCGCATGCACCGCCCGCTCATCGCGCTCACCGAACGCGCCATCGCCATTGGCGAGCGGCCGGATGCCCCAACCACCACTATTGACGCCGACCCCGAGGACGAAGTGGGCCTCCTAGTCCGTCGCTTCGACGAGATGCAGGCGCGGCTCGCCGAGACCTTCGACTCCCTCCAGCGCGCGGTCGAACTAAAGGAGCTCGCCATCCTCGAACGCGAAGCGAAGGACGTCGCTCTTCGCCGCTCCGAGCGGCTCGCCAGCGTTGGCGTCCTCGCAGCGGGTGTGGCCCATGAGATCGGCAATAAGTTGAATCCTATGGGCTTCGTCGTTCATAATCTCAAGCGTCGAATCGAGAAAGGCGGCACCCTTGATCCTGCTCAGCTCGGTCTCCTCGAGCGTAACATCGAGGACTGCACCACCATCCTCGACAAGCTGCGATCGATGGCCAAGCCAAAGGGTGACGAGCGCGAGCCTGTGCAACTGAACTCAGTCATCGACGACGTCGCCCTCATGCTCGGGAGTCAGACACAGAGCCGCGGGATCACCCTCGAGACGCGGGTTGCGCCCAACTTGCCGCCTGTCGATGGTGTTCGGTCCGAGCTCGTCCAAGTCATCATCAATCTGGTCCTGAACGCGCGAGACGCCATCGACTCGCGCCCTGCCGGTGCGCATCCAGGGCGTATCAGCCTCTCGGCGGAACGAAGCCAGGATCGCGTGGTGGTCGAAGTGAGTGACAACGGCGTTGGCATGACGCCCGAGGTGAAGGCTCGTCTCTTCGAGCCCTTCTTCACAACCAAAGGCCTTGTCTCGGCCACCACCACTGGCGTCGTGCCGACCGCGCCGCCACGCTCAGGCGCAGAGGCCCCGTCGGGCGGCTCCGGCCTCGGCCTCTATCTCTGTTACGGGATCCTCGCTAGCCACGGCGTCGAACCTGAGATCATCTCCGCCCCTGGCGAAGGAACCCGCTTTGTGATGAGCTTCGCGCGCGCATGAACACCAGCCTCGACGCCGACCTGTTTTTTTTGACGACTTCCACGCCGACACGCATCCTCGTGGTCGACGACGAAGCTACGGCCCTCATGGTCATCCCGGAAGCGTTGAGAGATGGCCTCGAAGACCGAGGCTGGGCGCGACTCCACATCGAGACCGCGCTCTCCGGCGAAGAGGCGCTCGCGCTGGCCGAACACGTCGAGTTCGACCTGCTCGTCGCCGACGTCGTCATGCCGGGCATTGACGGCATCGAGACCTATGCTCGGCTCAAGCAAAAGTGGCCGCACCTCGCGTGCGTCGTCATGACTGCCCACGCGCCCGAACACTCGACCCCGATCCGCGCTCTTCGGCTCGGTGTCGCCGACTACGTCTCGAAGCCCGTCAAGCCGGAGTACCTCGTTGAGACTTGCCATCGGCAGTTGGTCGTCCGCCAGTTGCGGCGCGCAGTGGACGACAGCCGCGTCTTGCTAGCGTCGATCATCGATAGCGTCGATGCGGGCGTCGTCGCGTTGCGCGGAACGGAGGTGCTCTGCCAGAACGAGAAGGCAGCCCGTCTCATCGGCCGCGACAACATCCCGTCCCGGCTCACCACCCTTGGCCTCGAGAAGGTGCTCCCGCCGTCCGACGCGAGCGATCCTGACGGGTCGCGTGGCCGCGACCGGCGCACCCGCCACCTCGACGACGTTCGTCTCCCGCTCCACGACGGTCGAACCGGGCGTTTCGGGGTCTCGGGTAGCCCCGTCATCGACCGCACTGGCCGGCGCCTCGGCGACGTCATCGTGTTCCGTGACCTGACGGACGTCATCGAACGAAAGGAGGTCGAGTCTTTCAAGCGAATGGCCGCCATCGCCGCGCATGAGATGAAGAACTCGGTCACCGGCCTTGGTCTCGTCACGGAGCACTTGGTCGCCCGCCTCGAGGATGGGCGGCTCGAGCCTGAAGAGACGCGCCGTATGGCGCGGATCGTGCTCGACGCGCTAGCCCGCCTCGACCGCTTCGCACGTAGCTTCCTCGGGTTCTCGCGCATCCCAGACCCCGTCTTGCGGCTCGTGAGCCCCAATCAGCTCGTCTTGGATGCCGTTGAACTCTACGGGCAAGAGAAAGGTCTCCCATCGTGGGCGACCCTCGAGACGCATCTTGCAGACGGCTTGCCCGAGGTGCTCGCCGACTCGGACTTGATGTTTCAGGTCCTTCAAAACCTCATCCTCAACGCGGTCGAGGCCATGGAGGGCAACCGTCGCGGTCGCATCGACGTTACGACCGACCTCGACGTCAAGGGGACCGACCCCCGCGTTCGCATTACGGTCTCCGATGATGGTGTCGGCATCCCAGTCCACCTCCACGAAGCTGTCTTCGAACCCAACGTTACGACCCGCGAAGCCGGGACTGGACTCGGACTCGTCATCGTCCGAGACCTCGTCCACCGGCACGGAGGGGAAGTTAAGCTCGACAGCCGGCCCGGCGAAGGTGCACGGTTCCACGTGCTCCTCACAATTCCTCAGAAGTCCATCTGAGCAGCACCCTACGCCAACGCGACCGTCTGAAGCGACGGCCGCCGCGACCCCCATCCGGGCTTCGGCCCGGACCCCTGAGATAGGACCTGGAGCACACGAGGAAAACAGATGGAAAGAATCATCTATGAAGAGCAAATGCAGCTCTTCAATCGAGTCGCGGACCTCATCAAGCTGCCACGGCGGGTACGCCTGGAGCTGGCGCAACCGACCAAGGAGGTCATGCTGAACTTCACGGCTGAGCTCGAGGACCGCCTTCGGCCGGTCCCTGATGCGGAGGCCAGCCGCTACGCCCACGTACCGGCGTCGAACATCGTTTTCGACCGCCCGTTCATCGTCGCGAACAGGCTCGAGGTGTTGGCTGACGGCAACGTCGTTTTCAACCCCAACGTGTTCGACGAGGGAAACCTCGCGCTCGTCGACGGGGCGCTACGCCTGAAAGACGGCAAAGTCTACCGGCTCGTGAAGGGCGAACCCGGCCAGTTCAAGGGCTATCGCGTGCAGCACAACAACGCGCGCGGGCCTTACAAAGGCGGACTTCGCTTCCACCAGGACGTTCACATCGACCTGTTCAAGCTTCTCGCAGCCGAGATGACCTGGAAGACAGCCATCGTAGGCGTCCCGTTCGGTGGCGGCAAAGGCGGCGTCCGTATCGACCCGGAGAACTTCTCGCAGCGTGAGCTCGAGCGCATCTCCACGCGCTTCGTCTATAAGCTCAAGAGCATCATCGGTCCCTACTACGACATCCCGGCGCCGGACATGGGCACCAACAGCCAAATCATGGGCTGGATGTATCGCCAGTACTCCGACGGCGAGCGTGATCGCCACGCCCTCCGCGCCGTCATCACAGGCAAAGACGTCCGCATCGGCGGCTCGCTCGGTCGCAACGAGGCGACCGGCCGCGGCGTGATGATCTGTATCGAAGAGTGGCTGAAGCGCCACCCCGAGGTGTCACGTCCATGCTCCTTCATCGTTCAGGGCTACGGCAACGTCGGGAGCTGGGCGGCGAAGCTCCTCACTGAGCGCGGCCACAAGTGCGTCGCGGTCCAGGACCGCTGGGGCGCCATCAGCAATGGCGACGGCATCGACATCGCAGCGCTCGACGAGCACGTCGCCGACCCCGGCAACGTCCGCCGTACGGTCGCCAACTTCCGCGGCGGCGACGCCATCACCGAGGCGCAGTTCTGGCGCACGCAGGCCGACATCGCCATCCCAGCGGCGCTCCAGGACGTCATCACGCCTGACATCGCCGAGAATATGAAAGTGAAGCTCATCGCCGAAGGCGCGAACGGCCCCACCCAGGCCGCCGCCGAGCCCATCCTGCTGCGCAAAGGTGTCCACATCATCCCGGACATCATCTGCAACGCAGGCGGCGTCACCGTCTCGTACTACGAGTGGGTCCAAAACCTGCAGATGTCCGCGTGGTCTCTCCAGGAGGTCAACACCCGCCTCGAAAACTGTATGCAGGACAACTACGGTCTCATCCTCGACATCGCCGAAGGGCGTACATCGGCACGCCACCCACAGTTCAACCAGCTCGTCCGCACGATCGGAAAGCCGATCACAGTGCGCGAAGCGGCGATGTCGCTCGCCCTCGAGCGCATCAAGAGCCACTACTCGCTCGAAGGGTTCTCGCAGTAACGCGGTCGCCGCGGGGCACCACCCCGCGGCAGACTCCACCGCTGTTGAGCAACCGTCTTAAGAGACCTATTTGGCTGGCTCGCGCAGTAGTCCAAGTTCGAAGTCCGCGGTTC
>CANMLD010000106.1 GCA_947498315.1 Pseudomonadota bacterium
CGCAACCCATTGAAATCGCAGGCTCAGCGCTACGCAGAACTTGCATAGCTTGAATTTCGCACCCCCGAGGGATGCACCGATTCGGGCGTATTGCCATGCCCAGCGCAACGAGCGGCCCAGAACGGCGGCACTGGGCACGCCACGTAACACGGATAGCCTCAGCGACTGCTGCTTCATGTGGTGGGACGTGTGGGCCAACCTCCCGTATGTCCTACAAAAACAGGAGGAAGCAGCAAAGGCCTCGCTTTCCTACTTGCTGGAGTGGATCTCCTCGCATCCCGACCTCGTCGAAGCGGGCTGGGCTGCAATGAAGCAGGCGCTCGCGACAGGTCATCGCCTTTACATCGAAGGCGCACTCCACGGCCTCGGCCACTGGCAGTTCGAGGAATCGGGCACGGCCACCGTGATCATCGACGAGTTCCTCGCCAGCCACCTCGAGCTCCCCCCGGCGCTACGCGAGTACGCCATGCGGGCTCGGGAAGGGGACGTCCAATAGCAGCGAGTGATTTACCGAAGCCACATCGACTGCCACTTGCGATCCAGCACTTGGCCGCCATAGCCGTCGAAATAACCTGCCGCGCCCCCATAGAGCGCGTTCGGGACCATCTGCATGTACCAACAGCCGGTCCCATCGCCGGAATCGACGTCGCTCGTGTCGCTGTATCCGACGTATCTCGAGTGCAGCCCGTTGAAACGGCCACAGGTCGTCTCCGCGGTCCAGACGCTGAAGGTCAGCCCGTAGCTCCCATCAGGCGCCGAGAGCCCGGCCGCGTCCGCGAGCCGACCCTGCACGGCGAAGGTCCCGGACGCCGATGACAGCGCCGGGGTGACGAGGATCAGTGCAAGAAGCTGCCAAGAGGCCATGGTTCACCCCCGTTTCGAGGGTTCGGTTTGGTCACTGCGTTGGTGCGAGCGCCGACCGCGCGATGGCCTCCATCTGCTTTCGCATCGACGCGTCGACGTCTGTGCCGTCCGAGCGCATCCCCACCAGGAGGACGCGCTTCTCGCCCACACAGAGGTCGTAGCCCACGGCATGGCGGAAGGGGGTGCCGGCGGTGGCCTCTATGTCGCTCCGTTGGGAGAGCTCTTGGAACATGCAGGCGTCGTGGAGCTTGCACTTCTTCCAGGTCTTGATGCGGAGGATGGGGGCTAGCGACTTGCGCTCTCGCCCGATGGCGGCTTTGGCCTTCGTCATGTCGGCCTTCTGCGCCGCCTTGCAAGGCGCCTTGCCGGGCTTCGGTTCGCTGATCATCAACGTGAAAGGCAGCCTCTCGTGGCGATAGACGGCAGCGGCGACGAGGTTGTCCGGTGTGGGGCCGTCTCCGCTGGTCTTCTTCAACTCCCCAGTGGGGACCGCGAGGGTCGTGCCGCCCTCGAGTGTGATGATCCCCGGTGGGGGCGTCGCGGCGAAGGCGGTAGTGCCGACGACGCTCATCGCGGCCACGGCCAGTGTGCAGGACAGACGGTAGGGCATCAGTGGCTCCTGTTCACGCGGATCACGGACTGTGCTCACGACGTAATACCACGGTGAGGTTGTTCGCCGGCATTGAGATGACCTCTGCCAGCGAGAGCCCTTCGCGGGCGGCCAGGCGGGCGACCTCGTCGAGGTCACGCACGCCCCACGCCGCATTGCGAGCGCGGAGGCTCGCGTCGAAGTCCACGTTGCTCGGGGACGTGTGGACGCCGCCGCGATGGAAGGGTCCGTAGAGCACGAACACGCCGCCGGGGCGCAAGAGGCGTGCGGACTCGATCAGGAGCCCCACCGCGGCTTCCCACGGTGCGATGTGAATCATATTGGCACAGTACACGGCGTCGTAGCCCTCGGCTGGCCCGTTCGGTGCCCACGGGCGAGAGAGCGCGTCGAGCGGGAGCGGCGGTAGGACGTTGTCGAGCCGCTCGTGCGCCGTCCACGCGGCGATGGACGCGCAGTGGGCGGGGTCGGGATCGCTCGGCTGCCAGGTGAGGGCCGGCAGGGCAGCCGCGAAGAAGACCGCGTGTTCACCGCTGCCGCTGGCCACTTCGAGCACGGTGCCGGCCGTCGGGAGCACGCGGCGCAGCACCGACAGGATGGGCTCGCGGTTCCGTTCGGTCGCGGGGAAGAAGAGGCGCTCGCTCACCGTGGTGCTCCGAAGCCCGCAGGCCACGTCTCATCGTCGACCGCCGTCGCGTCAATGTCGCTCTGCGCGAACGCGAGCGGCAGGTACTCGCCGCGCGCAAAGGCCTCGAGCTGATCATTGTGGAAGGGAGAGCCCGGGTGTTCGGACTGGCCGCCCGGCAGGATGATGCGGCCCACGATGCCAGTCGGGAGTAGCTCGAAGAGGAAGCGGTTGCTCGGGGCGTTCGTGACCTCGAGGACGGTAGGCAGGGCGCCGCCTTCGAGCCAGTCGTAGTCCCCGACGTCGGTTGTATAGAGGCCGCCGGGCTTCGGGACCGCGGCCGAGCCCGCTCTCGGCACTAGGCCCTCGACCGGGTCGTGAAGCCGGATGACATGCCACCGCCCCCACGCCCAGGTCGTCGGGTCGCTGGCGTCGTCGTCCGGCGCGAGCTCTTGGTAGATGGCTTCGAGCTCGACCATCGCGTCTGAGAGGGCGAGGAGGATGGTCTCGTCGCGGGTCTCCTGGGCCTCGGTGCTCGCGTCGTCGAAGAAGTTCGCTCCCGAGCTCGACGGGAAGGCGAGCGTCCCGGCCTCGATGGCGTCGATGTCGGTGTCCGTCGTCTCGAGCCAATGCGTCAGGAACTTCGTGACGACGAGGCCTACCTTGTAGTCGAGGTCATCGAGGATGAGCGACTCGAGTAGACCCTTGCCCTCGTCCGCGAGGACCCGTCGCGTGAAGGTCGCGAGCCACGCGTGGAACAAGGTCGCGCCCGTCGAGTCGACGTCGCAGCGGTAGTTCCACTCGCCGAGGAGCGCCAGCCCCTCGGCGAGACGGGCGTCTACGAGGTCGGGCCGCCGTGATGCGGCGTTGGCGATGAAGGGCGCGAGGCGCTGTCCGAGGCGAGAGACGACGTCGAGTTGAATGAGCGCCGCGTCGTCGAGCGTGAGCTTCTTCTCGGCCCGAAGCGCCTCGAAGAGCAGGCGCGGCCGGTACGCCCTCGTGCCGATGTCATAGGCCACGGAGAGGTAGGGGTTGGCGTCGAAAGGGTCGCCGTCGTCCGTGTGGCCGACCGGGTCGTTGTTGGCGGTCGCGATGAATCCGGACGGTGGGTTTTTGGCCCACGGGATCTGGCTTGACGGGACCGGCACGAAGGGGCGGTCGCTGTCTTTCGCGGGGGCGCTCCATTCGAAGCCGCCTTCCCCAGGGAGCAGCTTGGTGGGCGGCGTCGCCTTGTCCACCACGGCCCGCGCCGGCAGGTCCACGCGGGATGAATAACCAATGGTCCCCGAGACATCCGCCCAGGTCCAGTGCATGCCGCCCGATGGTAGCGGTTCGAGCGCCGCTCGGAACGACTCGAAGTCCTTTGCGGTGTTCATGGCCCAGAAAGAGCGCCCTGCCGAGCGCGCCTGATAGCCCACCCACCGGATCGAGATGTCGAGGGGGATGGGGAGCCCTAGGGCGGCCGCGGGGAGCATCGGCCCGTGGTGGGGAACGTCGTGGAGCCGCACGGTGCGGGCCTCGGCGTCCGCAACGGTGCCGCCGGGGGCTCGCACGCGGATCACCTCGTCGCGTCCTTCGACTGGGACGGCTTTGCCCTCGAAGGTCACCGTCTCCGCCGTCGCGTCGAAGACCTCGAGATACGCGTCGGCCGAGTCGTAGAGCGACGTTGTGGGCGTGAACGCGCCGACGCCGTTGTGTCCGAAGACGACGAAGGGGACGCCTGGGAAGCTTGCGCCCACGACGTCGAGCGAGCCGTCGGTCGCGCGGAGGTGGACGAAGTAGTAGATGGCCGGGTGGGCGACGCCTTGGTGCGAGTCGCCCATCAGGATGGGTGCGCCGGATTCGGTGTGTTCGCCCGCGATCGCCTGATTGTTCGACCCGCCGTGGCTACAGTCGAGGACCTTCAGGCGGTGGTAGGCGGCGGTCAGCTCTGAGCGTGGGATCGCGGCGAGCTGCGCCCGCATTCTCGCTGACGCTCCGCTCACACTCGGCGGTACGGCCGGCTTGTTGCTTGGCGCGGCCACAGCGAAGTTCGGGACGATGTACTCCCGATCGAAGGGGGGATAACGGTAGAAGTCGGCGAAGAGCGCGGGGCCCAGGAGTAAGTCGAGGAGCCCCAGGATGACGTCCTGATCGGGCCTCATCGACAGCCCCGCTGTGAGGAGCTTCTCGATGGTGAGGCAGTCCACTACGGTCCAGGGCTCGGGTACGACGCCGAGGGCGACGAGCTGGGCGCTCAGGGCCGCTCCGCCGTCTCCCGCGATGGCCCGTGCGCGCCATTCGTTCACGCCGTCCACGTACGCATGGAAGGTCGCGAGGAGCTCAGGGTCTTCGGTAGCAAGGGCATCTCGGGTACGTACGGCCCAGTCGGTGAGGCGTAGCGCTCGCGACTGGAGGTCCGAGTTGTAGAAGGCCTCGCCGAGCACCTCAGCGCGGCGTCCGTGCGCCCGACGGCGCAGCAGCTCCATTTGATAGAGCCGGTCTCGGGCCGTCGCAAAGCCTTGGAGGCGTAGCGCGTCGAGGGTGGTCGCCCCGATGACGTGGGGGATCCCTGCAGGGTCTCGGACGATGCGGCCGGGGGCGGAGAGTCCGAGTGGCGGCGATGTAACCGCGTCGTCGCTTTCGGAGTCAGCGACGTCGCGCGGTGCTGCGTCGCTCGATGCGTCGGCTGGGGCGCTCACGGGGGCGGCACTACATCCGAGGGTGCAAGCGAGAAGTAGCTTGAAGGCAGGCGTTTTCATTCGAGTCTCGCTTGGGGGCCGACGAGTGCATCAGGCAGACCCGACTGCTCGTCTTCGCTGCTCGGCCGAGGGCTTCGAGGAACGATTTGACGCGAGTAGAGCCGTCTTCGGCGCCCATCCCGCCACTCTAGCAAGGGTCGTCCCGCCGCGTCGACGTTCAGTAGGCCCCACAAAACTCCGATTGGCGTCCACCGGCAGGTTCCTAGCAACCTGCTGTTTTTCGGACCGAGCAGGCCGAAGCGATTCCGTACGGGAGCAAGGAAGGCTGTTCTTGCGCTTGCCGGCGGGGGACACCCCCGCGCCCCCCGTGGGAGAAACGCCCGGACCGTACCAAAAGGTACGTGAGGACGTATCGAAGACATCTGACGCCGCTATCGAAGGGAAGCGCGAAGGCATGCGACGGGAGAAAAGGAGCAGGTTCTTAGCTTCCCGGACCCGAAGGTGCCCTGGCCGCGCTGCCCTGCCAGGTCGCACTCGGAGTTCACGCAGCGCAGTTGCTCAACGAGGGCCGCAGCCGCGGTGCGTGCGAGCGGCGCCCTCCCCGGTGTCGTCGAGTGACGGCGCTTCGCTGGGCGTGGCCATCAGCTCGACGCCCCCGCCGCCGCGTAGGATCCGGATGGCCGTGGGGAGCTCGGCTCGGCCGAAGAGCGCGCCGAGCAGGTGGGCCGGGTGCGTCGTTGCTCGGCCATCCACGTCGAGCAGGAGATCGCCCGTCTGGAGGCCAGCCGCCGCCGCAGGGCCGCCGTCTCGGACGTCCGTGACGAGTAGACCGCGTTGCGTCTCGTCGCCGCGTCGAACCGTACCAGGCTGGACCGTCACGCCAAGCTGGCCTCGCCGCACGTGGCCGTGGGCTTCGAGCACGTCCGCGATTCGGAGCACCGTGCGAGTCGGCAGGACCGCGCCGCCGGGCAGGTGCGCGTGGGTGTTGATGCCGAGCAGGCTCCCGTCGGCGCGGACGAGCGGGCCGCCCGAGTAGCCGTCCGGCAGTCGCCCGTCGACGTCGATGAAGCGGTCGATGGGCGCGCCGAGGGGCGTCCACCAAGCGCCGCCGAGCCGGGACAGTTGCCCGAGCGCGGATGCGACGCCCCGTCCCGGGCGGCCGAGAGCGAAGACGAGCTCCCCGACGCGGAGGCCGTCGTCGACGGCCCAGGTCGGAGGGGCGGCGACGGGCGTCGCGAGCTTCAGCAGCGCGAGGTCGGTCGCGCGGTCGCGGCCGATGACCTCCGCTTCGATGACGTCGTCAGGTCCAGCAGCGCCGAAGGGGCGCAGCTGAACGCGGTTGTGGGGGCCCACGACGTGGGCGGCAGTGACTGCACGGTCGGGCCGCGTTGTGACGACGGCGGTACCTGCGCGTCGGAGGGCGACTTGGAAGAGGGACGGCGCGACGGCGGCGACGATGTCGGCGATGCCGCTGGAGAGGGTCTGAAAGTCGGAGTGCGGTTGCATGGGTCTCCCGGGGGTTGGTTGCGGGCGCCTCGTGGTGCCACGGAGCAAAGGCTAGGGTTACGAGCGTTCGCGACGAGCCGACTGACCGGGGAGGGCGCGCTGTCCGAACGGGTAGCTGCCCGAATTCGGGTCGTGTCCTCTCACGGGGCACCCGCTCTTCGGAGGCTCCTAGGACCATGGGACCGTGCTCACCACCGCCTATACTGTCGGGGCCATCGAAGCCGGCTACGACCAAGCGGCCAAGCACGTTGCACGCGCGCCGACGCCGCGATGAATGTGAGCGCTGGGTCGACTGCTCTTGCACGGGCCGAGCACGTCGACGAGTGAGCAGGGGCGTGTTTCGACGATGGCTCCCCGTACTCCAAGGCACAGAGCGTCGGCGTGATTGGGCCAGTCAATGCCCGTGGGATTGGGAGCGGGGTTAGTCCAACTCGGAGAGACCATGGGAACGCAAGGAGCCTGCTGTTTTTCGGACCGAGCAGGCTGAAGCGATTCCGTACGGGAGCAAGGAAGGCTGTTCTTGCGCTTGCCGGCGGGGGACACCCCCGCGCCCCCCGTGGGAGAAACGCCCGGAGCGTACCAAAAGGTACGTGAGGACGTATCGCAGGCATCTGACGCCGCTATCGAAGGGAAGCGCGAAGGCATGCGACGGGAGAAAAGGAGCAGGCTTCTCTAGAAGGCGACCAGCCCAGCCCTCAGGCCTCGAACGGCCGCGTCGGTGCGCGAGCGGGCGTCTAGTTTCTCCATCACGTGGTTCACGTGGAACTTGGCCGTGTGCTCCGAGATCCCGAGCCGGCGGGCGAT
This sequence comes from Pseudomonadota bacterium, assembly GCA_947498315.1. Classification (GTDB taxonomy): domain Bacteria; phylum Myxococcota_A; class UBA9042; genus SXOO01. Next base: position 7,088 of record CANMLD010000106.1, read on the forward strand.
GCGCCGGTTGGAGAACCCTTGTGCGAGAAGGTTGAGCACCTCTCTCTCGCGCGGCGAGAGGTCGGTGCGGAGCTCGAGCTCTGGCTCTGGGTCGGGGGCACGGAAAGCGCGGTCGCGCACTTCGAGGCCCATCGCGGCAGCTCTGAGTGCGGCGACCATTCGCGGTGGGCTGCCGTCGCGCATGACGATCCCGGCGGCGCCGAGCCGCGACGCACGGAGAGCCATCTCGGGGCCGTCGACCAACGCCACGACAGGCTCGCTGCCGTCTAGGCCTGCGGGCGGGTCGCCGTCATAGAGCCGTACGCGCAAGCGGCCTCGTGGGCGGGATGGTGGGGGGCTGTTCGGGGTAATGGCGTCGTCGTCGAGGGGGGCGGCGGCGTCGATGACGTCGAACTCATCGAGGTCACCGAGCGAGGCCATCAGCCCGAGCCGGGACAAGGGATCGGACGAGTAAACTTCGACTTCGATGGTGGGGAAGCGTGGGACCATCGGCGAAAGCTAGGGCCGCGATCGGCCCCGGCAAGGTCCAGTGCCAAAGTGATTTTAGATGGGTGCGTTTCCCATTTTGCAGACGGCAGCGTCCGCCAAGCGGTCAGCCCCAGCGCCGGCGAACTCAACACCCGCTTGGCCTCGGCAACTCCGGCGTCGATCGTCTCCGTGGAGAGCGCCTTACCGCTCACTCCCGCCGCAGTGGAAATGCGATCACGGTGCGCATGAGCGATGGCATCGGGTCGGGCTCGACGCCGAGACGGCCGAGCCACCCGAGGAGGGTCTCGAGGTCCGCGTTGCGCTCCTCTTCGCGCCAACGGGTCTCCTCGATGGGTTCCGTGGCGAGGACTTCGTCGAAGCGCTTGAAGATACGTTTGTCCGAGAGGGTGGCCGTGAGCTCCTTTCGGAACTGGGGGTCGCAAAGCGATCCCGCGAACTGCATGCGTTGTTCGATGGCCTGGAGGGGGCTCTTCAGCGGCAGTGGGGCGAGGCGCTCGGTCGCGTCCTCCGGGCTCTCGAGGCCCTCCGCGGCCGGGCAGGTGAGATGGCCGGACTCGAGGTGGAGGCACGGCTGGGTGGCTGGGTCCTGGACCACGTACCAGCGGTAGGCGTCGAGGAGATCGGACCACTCGACGGGCAGGCGCCTTCGTGGGGCGGCGGTGAGGGTCATGGGTCGGACCTCGTCATGCAGGGGACATCGTCATGTGGGGGTCATGCGGGCGGCGACGGGCATCTTGCGGCCGCTCCCGAAGGCTTTAGTCGATACTCTGAGCACAATCGGGTTTTGGCGGCGCTTGTACTCGGCGCCGGCGATCATCGCGGCGATTCGGGCGACGAGCGCGAGGTCGACGCCGAGGCGGGCGGCTGCCAGGGCCGCGGACTCGGCGTCTTCGATGAGCGCCTCGAGGATGGCATCGAGGACGTCGTAGGGCGGCAGGGATTGATCGTCGCGTTGATCCGGGCGCAGCTCGGCCGAAGGCGGCTTTTCGATGGTGCGGAGCGGGATGACGAGCTGCTCGCGGTTCAAGAAGTGTGCGAGGCGGTAGACGCCGGATTTGTACACGTCGCCGATGGGAGCGATGGCCCCACACGCGTCGCCGTACAGTGTCGAGTAGCCTACGGCGACCTCGCTCTTGTTACCGGTCGCCAGCACCAACGGGCCGTGGCGGTTCGAGAAGGCCATGAGGAGCTGCCCCCGAATACGCGCCTGCAAGTTCTCGTCCGCGAGGCCCCAGGGCGCAGGGCCGAGGACGGGCGTTAGCGCGTCCCGAAGCGCCTCTAGCGGTCCTTGGATTGGGACTAGGTGGAGTGGGATCCCAAGTCGTTCCGCGAGCTCACGTGCGTCGTCGAGGCTGTGGCCCGAGGAGAACTCGCTCGGCATCGCGAGACCGTGGACGTGCTCCCGGCCGAGCGCCCGTACCGCCAGCGCGGCCGTGACCGCCGAGTCGATGCCGCCCGAGAGGCCGAGCACCACGCCCCGGCCGCCGACCTTCCGGAGGTAGTCACGCAGGCCGAGTTCGATGGCGGCGGCGACGTCGGCTTCGCGGCCAGAGTCGCTCACGGCGATCTCCGGGCCCGTGACCTGCCCCGGCAACATCTGCAAGTCTTCTGCAAAACGCGCCGCCTCGAAACAGAGCGCGCCGCTCGCGTCCGCGACGACGCTGCCGCCGTCGAAGATGAGGTCGTCGTTGCCGCCGACGAGGTTCACCTGCACGACGGGGACGCCGGCGCGACGGGCCGCGGCCCGGACGACGTCCTGACGAAGTCGCCGTTTTCCTTGGGAGAAGGGGCTCGCCGAGAGGTTGACCACGAGCTCGGCGCCGGCCTGGCCCAGCGCAGTAGCTGGGTCCGCCGAGTAGCGGCTTGCCCAGGGGTTCTCGGCGCCGGTCCAGAGGTCTTCGCAGATGGTCACCCCGAGTCGGTGCCCACGCACCATCACGAGGCCGAGCTGATGCGAGGCTTCGAACCACCGCGCTTCGTCGAAGACGTCGTAGGTGGGGAGGAGGGTCTTTCCGACTACGGCCGTGACCTCGCCGCCGTCGATTACGAACGCGGCGTTCCAGAGACCGCCGTGGGGCCCGCGCGCGATGCCGCCAACGATGACGGCGGGCGCGCTGTCGCCCAAGCGCGCGGCGAGGAGCTCGGGCGCTTCCAAGGCGGCCGCGACCCAGTGTGGCCGGTCGAGGAGGTCGAGTGGGGGGTAGCCCACGAGGCTGAGTTCGGGGAAAACGACCAGAGTGGCGCCGTCATCGGCGAGGCGAGAGACAGCGGCCAGGATTCGGCGCGTGTTTCCCTCGAGGTCGCCGACGACCGAGTCGAGCTGGCCGATGGCGAGCCGCAACGGCGCGTCAGGGCTCGAGTGCACGTTCAAGCTGGCGGCGGGTCTCCGCGGGATCGGCCTTGCCCCCGAGGGCTTTCACGGTTTGGCCGACGAAGAAGCCGATGAGGTTCTTGTTGCCGGCGCGGTAACGGGTCACGGCGTCCGCGTTCTTCGCCAGTACGGACGCGATGGCCTCGGCGAGCGCGCCCGTGTCCGACACCGGGAGGTTCTCCGCAATTGCCGCGGCGGCGTCCTTACCTGCGGCGACGGCGGCGAGGGCGGCCTTGGCGCCGGTGGCGTTGAGCTCGCCGCGAGACAGCGCGCTCACGATGGCCGCAAACGACGCCGGCGCGAGCGCTTCGAGGGCGTCTCGGCTGCCGACGGTCTGAACCGAGGCCGCCATGAAGGTCGCGGCCGTCGTCGCGGGTGCGCCGGCGGCGAGGCTGGCGTCAAAGAGCCCCAGGAAGGCGCTCGATGCGGCCACGAAGCGCGCTTCGGCGGGGCCGAGGCCGTGCTGGTTGACGAGCGCCGCCGCCGCATCCGAGAGCGGCGCCTCGGTCCCGCGCTGAGCCGAGCGCACCTTCTCGTCCGCGCGCTGGCGGTCGCGTTCGGCGCGGACGGCCTCGGGATCGATCGCCTCCTGCGTCTTGGCCCAGCCGTCCTTCAGCGTGACGGTGCGGTTCATGACGAGCCGGTCCGGCGCCGAGTCTTTGGCGTCGAGGATGAAGTAGCCGACGCGTTCGAGCTGAAAGCGCGTCCCGGCCGGGAGCGTGGCGGCATAGGGCTCGATGCGGGCCGCGGTCATGACCTCGAGCGACGCGGGGTTCAGGCTCTCGAGCGGGTCGATTCCGCCCGAGCCCGGCTCTTCATCTTTGAAGAGTCGGTCGTAGAGGCGGGCCTCGACGGGGACCGAGTGTTCGGCCGAGACCCAGTGCAGTGTGCCTTTGACGCGGCGTCCGTCGGCGCCCTGGTTCTTGGTCGCCTGCTCGTAGGTGCATTCGAGGCGCACCACGCGGCCGCTCGCGTCTTTGACGACCTCATTGCAGACGATGTTGAACGCCCAACGCAGCCGCACCTCAGCTGATGGCGCGAGGCGGAACCAGCCGGAGGGCGGCGTCTCGGCGAAGTCCGAGCGGTCGATGTAGAGGCGCCGGGTGAAGGGCAGGGAGCGGCGCGCTGGCGGTGTGGGGCCTTCTTCGGGGCGTAGCGGCGCGTCGAGCGTGACGGTCTCGCCTTCCGGGAAGTTCGTGATGACGACTTCGAGCGGGTCGATGACGCCGAGCAGGCGGATCTCACGCGCTTCGAGATCGCCCCGGATGGCCCATTCGAGCAGCTCGACGTCGACGAGGCTGTTGTGCTTCGAGATCCCGATGCGGTCGCAGAACGTCCGAATCCCCTCGGGCGTGTAGCCGCGCCGGCGTAGGCCGGCCAGCGTGGGCATGCGGGGGTCGTCCCAGCCGTCGACGATCTTCTTCTCGACCAGCTCGAGGAGCTTCCGCTTGCTCACGACCGTGTAGGTCAGCGCGAGGCGGGCGAACTCGTACTGGCGCGGCTGCGGCTGGGGGACGCCGGCGTGGTCCAGGATCCAGTCGTAGACTTCGCGGTTGTTCTCGAACTCCAGGGTGCAGACCGAGTGCGAGATGCGCTCGATCGAGTCGGACAGGCAGTGGGCGAAGTCGTAGAGCGGATAGATGCACCAGTCGTCGCCCGTGCGGTGGTGGTGCGCCTTCATGATGCGGTAGAGCGGGAGGTCCCGCATCTTCATGTTGGGGTGGCTCATGTCCCCCTTGGCGCGGAGGACGTGCTGGCCCTCGTCGAACTCGCCGGCTCGCATGCGTCGGAAGAGATCGAGGTTTTCGTCGACCGAGCGCTCGCGGTAGGGGCTCGGGCGGCCGGCCTCGGTCAGCGTGCCGCGGAAGGCCGCGACCTCGTCGCGCGTGAGGCTATCGACGTAAGCCTTGCCGGCGTGGATGAGCGTCTCGCCATAGCCGTAGAGCCGTTCGAAGTAGTCGGACGCGAAGAACAGGTTCTCGCCCCAGTCGAAGCCGAGCCAGCGCACGTCCTCTTGAATCGAGCGGACGTATTCGTCGTTCTCGCGTGTCGGGTTCGTGTCGTCGAAGCGCAGGTGACACTTGCCGCCGTAGTCCCGCGCAAGCCCGAAGTTCAGGCAGATGGACTTCGCGTGGCCGATGTGGAGGTAGCCGTTCGGCTCGGGCGGGAAGCGGGTGACCACCTGCTTGTGAATGCCGCGGTCGAGATGATCGTCGATGACCTCGCGCAGGAAGTTGGTCGGAGCACGCGAAGGAGCGGGCGAGTCGGTCGTCATCGGCGTCACTGTCCTGCTACAGAGTCCATGCTCTTGCGGGTGGGGGGCGACCCCCGCACCCCCGTTAGGTGCCCGCGGGCTCGCCGCTCCTCGACCAGCCGAGCGGGAGGCACGATGCGGCCCGCTCAGACCGACCGTTGCGGGTCTACACGCGCCCCCGGGGGCAGTCAACCGCGAGTCGTGGGCGAGCCACCGAAGACGAGTTGGTCGAGCATCAGATCCGACGGCAGGAGCCCAGCGGGGCGCGTGCCGAGCTCGAAGCGTAGGTGGAGTGTGCCGCGGTCTCCGGGCGTGAGCGGCACCTCGATGTCTTCGAAGTCGGCGTTCACGGTCCAGGATCCTGCGGTACGGCCGTTCAGCGTCACCTTGAAGGTCACGGGCGTCGCGGGTCCGGTCGAGGAGAGCGGCGGTGGGCCGACGAGGACGGCGCCGACGCGGAGGGTCACTGTGGTGGCGTCCTTCGGGACGGGCACGTTGAGCTCGGTGCGCGCCCTCACACGCCGTCCAGGGCGGGTCCAGGCGGCGCTCGGATCAGTGCCGCGGGTGAAGGGTCCGTCGTTCCACCCGATGTGGAGCCCGGGGCGGCCATCGGGCGCCGTCGGGAGGGGCGCAAGCGTGAGAGTCGTGCGCTCGAAGAGCCGGACGCGGACGTCGTGAAAGTCGCGCCGCCAGACCTCGGTGAGCCCGCCCGGCGCGCCTGCCAGCGCCGCGTCGATGGCGGCGGCGGGGCGATCCGAGAACTCGCGGCGGCCGAAGAGGTGCTGCATGTGGTCGATGACCCAAACTCGCTTCACGAACGCCGATGAGAGAGAGCGGGACCAGGGCTCGACGAGATCGGTCAGGACGCCGAGCACGCCGCTGCCGTCCCAGTCTGGCGTACGCATCCAGTCGCCGGCGCGTTGGGCGTCGCGTCGCTCTGGTGGCGCGGCGTAGTAATGCCAGGGGTGCTGATAGAAGACCGCCGGACCGACCAAGATGGCGTCGCCGTCGCGGGCGTGACGGGTGACCAGGGCCGCGGCAGAGGCGACGTCGGGTTTGGCGACCGTGAAGAGCATGGCACCCGACTGGCGCGCGGCGTCGCCGAGGAGGAACGCGAGCACGACGGCGCTCACTGCGCGACCCGCGCGGCCACTTGGGAGCGAGCGCACCGCCAAAGCGACGAGCAACACGGCGGCCGGAAAGAGGAAGAGGCCATAGCGGATGCCGAAGTAGTAGCCACCGTAGAGCGACTTCAAGAAGGTCTCGCGGTTCACGAGCTCGAAGGCGGTGAACCACGCTAGCGGTGCGACGAGCAGGTTCAGGGCGGCAACGCGCGAGCGGTCTTGCCGGCAAACCCGGAGCAGCGCGGCGCCGAGCACGGTCGCCACGGCCGCGCCCACGGCGAAGGCGCCCGGGAGCCCGAGCCCGAGGAGGAGGCGCACGACATCGAGCCCATCGGTGATGACGCTGGCGCTCGGGTGATAGACGCCGGCATCGCGCTGGTAAGCCGTCGAGTGCCCTTCCGACCACTGGTAGGCCGCGAGGAACGCGGGGAGCCAAGGGAGGAGTGCGGCGGCGGCGGCGAGCCCGCTGGCGAAGGTCGGGAGCATCGCGCGCAGGCCTGAGCGGCGCACATCGCCAATGAGGACGAGGGCATAGAGGACGAGCGTCAAATGGAGCGAGTAGTAGTGCGTGTAGAACCCGAGGACCGACGCGACCGCCATCAGTGCGCGCCCTCCTCGGCCCCGGGTCGCACGTTCAGCGCCGAGGAGGGCGAGCGCCGCGAAGAGGGTCACGAGCGCGTAGGGCGAGGCGTCGCGGGAGTACCAGACGTGGACGGGCGAGAGGGCGAGCAGGGCCGTCGCGATGAGCGCCACGGCGGGGGCGTGGCCGTCTCCGAAGACCCGATTCCCCAGGCGCCACGCTAAGGAGAAGAGGACTGGCAGGGTCAGGGTGCCGGCGAGCGCCATCGGGAGACGCGTCACCCACTCCGCGGTGCCGAGGGGTGAGAGCGCGAACTGAAGCAGATGGGGCAGCGGCGCGTGCGTCTGGGCCATCGCGTTCACGTCGAGGAGGACGTCGAGCCAGGACTCGTGCCCGAAGGCCGTCATCACGTAGGTGAACTCGTTCTGCTCGAGTGGCTCGAGGCCGAGGTTCCAGAGGCGGAGGGCGGCCCCAACGGCGATCAGCGGGGCGAGGGTGAGCCACGCGCCGCGAGTCGGGCCTCTCGGCGCGACGTCATGAAGCTGCGGTGCGCTTGGGCGCAGTCGTGCGAGGACCAGCGCTATGACGGCGAGCACGGCGGCCCCCACGAGGGATGCCGCGAGGGCCGGCAGACGGGGCCGGGTGATGGAGCCGACCGCACGCGGGCCGGGCTTCACTGGCGGGACTGGGCTCGTCTCGAAAGCCGATGGGTCGCTCGGCAACGTCACGTTCGGTGACACGCGCGGGCGCTGGCCACCGCAGGTCAGGAAGCCGTCGTCATCGAGAGTGAGAGCCCCGGACGGACACGACGCCACGAGACCGGAGTCGAAGGGCACGCCGAAGTCGCCGTACGCGCCGCTCGCGCCGCGGGGGAAGACGCGAGCGGCAGTGGTCCCGAGGCGATCGGCCCAGACGGGCACGGCGCGGCCATCCGAGAGCGGTAGCAGCGTCTGAACCGCGGCGCTTGGTCCTTCCGGTTTGGGAGCTTGAGCCGCCGCGAATTCAGCGACGAGGAGGGCGGCGATGGCGAAGAGTGGCAGCGGCACTCGGGGTGGACTCTCGGGTGAAGTGCGGTTCTCGAGGCTCGATGATTGCACAGCCCGAACTCGCTAGCACCTCGCTAGCTTGATCTCCGGCTCGCGAGCAACTAAACACGAAGTCTAACGCGTTTCGCACGCGGACCTGCCTCTTGCGCGGTGGGCCCAACAGCCCTTAGGAGCCTGCGGTGACTTCTCGTCTCCTGTTACTCGTCACAATGGCGCTCGTCCCGGCGTCCCTGGGGCTCGCCAAGCCTCCCAAGGAGGCACCTCCGCCGCCGGCACAGACGGAGCCGCCCAAGGCGGAGACACCACCGGCCGAGCCGCCGGGTGGGCTCACGCTGACGCCGAAGGACCGTGCGACGGCGCTCGCGAAGGAAGGAGCGGAGTTCGCTCGCAACGCTCAATACGCCGAGGCGGCCTCGAAGTTCCAGCAGAGCGTCTTGGTCTTCCCGATGACCGACGTCTTCTACAACCTCGCCTACACTCACGAGCAGCTCGGCGACTGGAAGGGCTGCGTCGATAACTACACCGCGTATCTCGCAGGGTTCCGTGGGGAGCACGACCGCGCTGACCCGCCCGAGATCGCGGCCGTGAACCGCTCGATCGAGAAGTGCCGCGAGACCGCGCAGCCGCCCATCTCCATCACCAGCTCGCCGGAAGGGGCTCAGGTCGCGCTCGCGTCTCGTGATCGCGTCGTGGGGACCACGCCCTTCGAGATGAAGCTCGACCCGGGCAGCTACACCATCTTCGTCCTGAAAGACGGCTTCACGCCGGTCGAGACCAAGGTCGTCGTTCAGCCGAAGCAGCCGGGTAAGTTCCACTTCGACCTGCGCCCCGTCGTGAACTCGGGCAAAGTCCGCATCAAGGCGAACATCCGTGACGCGATGATCTTCATCGACGGCAAGAACTACGGCATCACGCCCTTCGAAGACACGCCGGAGCTCGAAGTGGGTCGCCATCAGGTCGTGGTCAAGCGCGACGACTACACCTCGGTCAACCGCACCTTCGAGATCACGAAGGGTCAAACGACCGAGCTCGACGTCGACATGTTCCTCACCAATCCGCCGCCGTCTTGGCGCAGCTACCTTGGGTGGACCAGCATCTCGCTGGGCGCGCTCGCGATCGGCGGTGGTGCCGTCGCCTTCGTGTTCGCTGAAGACGAGTTCAATGATACCGACGACTTCGAGCAGCTCGAGCTCTTTCAGAACCTCGGCTACTACCTCGGCGGGAGCCTCTTCGCCGTCGGGCTCGGGCTCGTGATCTGGGAGGCGGCCATCGACCGCGTCAATGACGACGACTTGATTCAAGCGGGGATCGTCCCCGCGCCGTCCATCATGCCGATCGTCGGTATCGCGCCCACGGACGACGGGTTCTTCATGTCCGGTGGGGTGAGGTTCTAATCATGAAGATCACGCGCATCGTCCTCACCATCGGCGCCCTCTCGCTTCTCGGCTGCGCCAAGGGCAAAGAGCCGCCCGCCAAGACCGCGCTCATCGCGATCGGGACTTCGGGGGGGCGCATCACCGCGACCTTCGGTTCTTCCGACATGTGCAAGGAGAGCGAGGTCAAGAACTACTGCGGAGAGGCCGAACCGCCCCCCACCCTGCCGCCGATGCAGGTGGACATCCCGGCCTTCCAAATCGACGCGCACGAGGTCACGAACCTCCAGTATCAACACTGTGTTGCGCACGGAGCGTGCGGCGA
>CANMLD010000107.1 GCA_947498315.1 Pseudomonadota bacterium
GGCGGCGGCGGCGCGGCTGGGGGCGGCGGCGCGGTTGGGGGCGTCACCCAGGCCAGGACCGCCCGAGCGGACAGCAGCGCTGCCGCCGCCGTGTCGCGATCGTAGAAGCGAGAAGCGTCTCCCCCGAGCGGAGACTCGCCCGTCGCGACAGCGTGACGGTCGAGGGCCCGCGCGGACGACCACAGGTCCGGCGGGGGCGCCGCGCCATCCCGCGTGAGCACCTCGAGTGCCGTCGTACAGGAGCGGTCTCGAGGCGCCGCGAGCCGCAAGGCAGCAAGACGGGCGCGAAGTGCCAGGTAAGCCGCCTCGCGCGCCGCTGTAACGGCCGCAGCGTGATCGCTAGCCGCTCCTAACGCCTCAGCGGCGCCGAGAGCCGCGCTCGCCTGGGCCATCCACGACTCGGGGGACCTGAGCGTGGGCTCTAGCCGAGCCACAGGAGCGTGCTGTACGGCGCGAGGCGATTCAACCAGTGGGTCGGCCGCCGTGGAGCCTCTTGTCCCCCACCCAAAGATAAACTCGACACTTCCGGTGTGGGCGTAGGTGCCTTCGCCGGTGGCCTTGAGCTCGCTCGTGTCATCCCGCAGCGCGTATTGGGCGCGTAGCAGCACGTCTGAGGTGAACGCCCAGCCAACCAAAGCGGTGTAACGCTCGAGCCGTTCAGCGGTGAACGTGGCAGGCAGTGGATCGCCTGGCTCGGGCCGAAAGGTGGGCTTAGGGAGACCGACTTGGTCGAAGCGAAGACCCAATTGGAGCTCATCGTGAGTCGCGGTCACGCCGATCCCGAGACCTCCTTCGACGACGAGCGCGTAAGGGATCCCCCAGCGGCGCAGCTGGTATTCGAGATCGACGCCCAGCGCCCACCCGCCGTTGAGCGGGATGGCCGTCGACAGTCCAGCGTGTAGCAGATCCGTCCGGTTGTCGGGCCCCGTCCCGTTTTGGCCGCTCATCCAGGAGAGGGAAAGCGCGATCGGGTAGCGAGGGCCGATAAGGCCGGAGCCGAGGTCGAGGTGGAGACGCGCGCCGACGAGGATCCCCGAGAACACGCTGGCAGCGTCGTCCGCTGCTACGGGGTCGAAGCTGGGCGAATCGAGTCCAGACAGCGCGAAGATTGTGGCCCCGAAGGGCACCACCTTCGTCGGTGCATCCCAGCGAAGGGAGAGCCCCTGATCGACGAGCCCGCGATCGCCCAAGAAACGTTCGGTAGCGAGGGTCGAATCGGTGAAGCAGCGTTGATGGGCTCGCCGCACCGCGACGCCTGGGCCGGCTCTGAAACGGCCGACGCGGAGATGGAGGCCACCCCAGCTCGCGTCTGTCTCCGTTCCGCTCCTCCCGAAACGGGCGTCGAGAAACGCTTCCGACCCCGCCGCCGAACTCACGATGCCTGACGTGACGAGGTCGGCCGCATCAAGCGCCACCGTGACACCGAGAGTCGGCGTGAGCGCCGCGTCGAGCCCGAGTCGGACCTCGCGCGCTTCGAAGCCGGCCGGTACGAACTCGAGGGCTTCATGAGGAAGGGCGACAGACAGCGCAGCGCGCGCTTCGAAGGCGACGACGCCTCGGCTGGAAACCGACGGAGTGCCCGCCGTGCCCGGTTCGAACAGCGACAAGCACGTCACACAACAGAGGCTGAATGGATCCATCGCGTCGGTCGCCGCCCCGAGGAGTCAAGGTCTATCGTTGAGCTCCGCGAGGCGGGGAGAGGTCGCCGAGCAGCCCGCTTTCGCTCGGGGTTCGACGCCGCTCCCTGCCCTCACCGCGGGCCATGTTAGTCGAGACCGAGCCGCTCCATGTCGTCTTCATCGAGCCCGAGGAAGTGCCCGAGCTCGTGCAACAATGTGATGCGCACTTCTTCGACGAGGTCCTCGCGAGTGTCGCAGGTCCTCTCGAGGTTACGCTTGTAGATGTAGACGAAGGCAGGCATGGCGCTTCGTGGGTCGTCGATGGTCCGGTCCGGGAGCGGAACACCGTCGAAGTACCCCAGGGCGTACATGTTGATCGGAGAGCTGGTGTCGCGCACCGCGTCTAACGGCGGGAAGTTGCGCACACTGACCGAGACGTTCTTGAAGGCGGCCCGGAACTGGTCCGGGATGTCGGCGTACGCGGCTTCGAGCACGGTGGAGAAGTCGTCATGGGTGAGACGCTGCGGCACGGGCATCTCGTCATCAAGGCGCGAGGCACGCTGGTAGTCCTCGTCGGCTTCGACGTCACGGCCCGCGATGTCGGCGAGGAGCGCACGGAGCGCATAGCCGCCAGCGAAGTCGGGAGCGCGCTCGATGATGGTGATCATCTCACGCTCAGCCTCTGCGAGCTGGCCCAGCTCGATGAGCGTGTCGACGATGTAGAATCGCCCATCCATGTCGTTCGGGTCGGCGCGCACGATCGAGCGGAATGTCTCGATGGCTTCCTCGAAGTCGCCGAGCTGTCGCAACGCTTCGCCCTTCACTTGGAGGAGGTCCGCGTCACCTGGGTTCTCTTCGAGAAGCGCTTCCGCTAGTTCGAGCGCCCCTTCGGGATCGCCGTCGTCCAGCAACTCCACAGCTTCCCAGTATCGAGACTCGAGATCGTCTTGGCTCATCGCGGTATCCTCTTTCCGTTTTTCGAACTGCCGGCGACCGAACTGCCGGCGACCGAACTGCCGGCGACCGAACTGCCGGCGACCGAACTGCCGGCGACCAAACTGCCGGCGACCGAACTGCCGGTGCCCACCAACCCCGTTCCGGGCGAAGCGCTCGATTGGCTGGGGCTGGCACCCTCCGGGGTTCTGCCGGACTGCGCTTTGGGCGCCGCCAAGGTGGACTGTCGCAACAACCGGCGGTGCGTGGCAAGCGCAAGACGCGCATGGGTGTAAGCGCGCCACAAATGATTTAGCCCTTGGAGCCTTGCGGACACGCCCGTCGCTGGATCTTTCTCATGTCGGCGTCGCCCGAAATCGTCGAGTTCGCGTCCGAGACGATACTCGAGCAAGGTCGTGATCGGGAGCTCGCCGAGCTCAGCGAGGCACGCCGCAGCGGCTTCACGAGCGCCACGCTCGGCGAGGCGAAGCATCGACTCGAACGCCGCCTTGTGCCGGATGGCGACGACGCGACCCGCATCGCCCACGATCTCGGCGTTCAAGCTGTAACGCTTGGAGATGACGGCGGCCGAGGCGAGAAAAGACGAGACCGCGCCCGAGAGCATGGCGTAGCTGCGCTCCCGTCCGCCGACGAGGCTCTCGCTGAGGAGTGTGGGGAGAACCCGACCGAGGTAGGCCTGCCGGAAGTCCTCGTCGGTACTGGCGATTCGCCGCCGAATCTCTTCGCTTACTTCCTTCAGACCCTCGGCTGCCGGGAGAACTAGGAGCGCTTCGACGTAGCCGAGGTTCGCGTCCGCCACGCGGCCATACTGCGCAGCCACGTCGTCGAGGACGTCCGTCGGCATAGGGCTGCCGGTAGTAACTCCGGTGTGGACGCGCCCCGCAGCGAGGAGGTCGAGATAGACGGACGCGCTGAGCAGCCGGGAGTCGGCGACAGCAAGGTTGGACGCGTACTCAGAGACGCCTTCGAGCAGCAACTGAACGTCCTTCGCGGCGGGGACGAAGCTTCGGTCGAGCAGGAGGCGCTCGAGGACCGGGCGCTGCGTCGCTGCCTTGTCGCCCATGGCGAGACCGCGTAGGGCCTGAATGAGCCCGTCGAACGAGTCGGTTACGAGTGGGACCTCGGTGGCCGCCCATGGAGTCTCGGACTTCCAGCGCGGCATCGTGGCTACGATTCCGCCTTCGACTTCGGTGCGCAGCTTCCGGAGGATCTCGCGCACCGTGGCCCACTCGCCGTGCGTCGCGCCGAGACGCGACAGGACTCGGGTCTGATGGTCGAGGAAGCCGCGGTGCGCCTCGAGGGCCGAAAAGAGCGCACTCGCGTGGCGACCGGCATCGAGTGACTCCTGAGCGAATCGCACCAGATCGGCGATCTCCCGCGGGAGCGTGTCCACAGCCGACAGGCTCTCGGCGAGCTGTCGGAAGCTTGCTTCGGCGCTGACGACGCGAGAGATGACGGTGCGAGCGCGTTCGCTGAGAAGACGCGTCGCGTAGAGGGGAAGAATCATCTCCGCCTCGGTCAGGGATGGCCCAGGCGGCAGCGCTTCCCCGGTCAGGAGCCGGTACGCGTCGTGGACATCTTCGAGCTCCACGATCTCGACCCCTTTCTCCTTACCGAGGGCCATGAGGTCGACCTGGCGACCGGTCTTGAGGCTAATGGCGCGCGCTTGCCCGACCGGGATGCCAATGCGCTTTTTGCCGCCAGCGATGGCGGCTAGGACCTTTTCGGGGACGCCGCCCACAGGCCCGATGGTGAGGTCGGGGTTGAGCGTGCCGGTCAAGGTCGCGTCGGGGGAGAGCGGGACACGCCTGACGCCAGCGGTAATCATGGCCGCCATCAGCGCACCTGCGCTCGGTCCGTCGACGACGCCTTCAGCCTCGACCGTGATACGGAGCTCGAGTGGGTCGCGTTCGACGACGGATGCCGCAGCGAAGAGCGCCATCCATACCGTTGCGCGCCAGACCTCGCCCACGCCAGTGCTGACGCTCTCCGCGAAACGGACGGGCGCCCGACCTGGCTTGTTCTCGGCCACATCGATGAAGATGCGGTTCATTCCGCCGGTAGCGCCCGGGTCGATGGCTTCGGTGTCGGGCCGATCGGGGCTGCGGCGGTAGTACAGATAGTCCGCTCCGAGCTCGGTTACCACCGTCACCTCGACAGAGGCACAGCCCGCGATGAGAGCGGCTATCAGTGCGGGCTGCGGCGCCCAGTGAACCGCAGGACGCGGTGCATGCGGGCGGCCCACGCCGACCCTTGGCCCACGCGACACGACGGCGCGTGCGTGCTCGGCAACCTGGAGCGGGAGCTCGGGAGGACGTGATGCGGGGAGCGAGCGGGGCTGGAGCGACACGGACGGAGCGTACCGGCCCAACTCCGAGAGCGTCAAACCATAGGGTGCGTCGGTACCTCGAGTCGGACGAGAATAGGGGCCGCTATTGACGTGAAGACTCAGGCCCGTATGCTACCCTCTCGTACCCGCATTCAGGCACTCCTCCTGGGAAATCTGTTTGCAGATCGCGGCATCTGACTAAACTGAACCGCAAATTTTCGAGTAGCGGCAACCTCGCCGGCGACTCGGTGGTTCGGTGAGGTACCATCTCCCTTCGCGTAGGTCTTTCGTGTCCCCACCGGCGACTGCTGTGGCGATAACACCTACCGAAGACCTCGCTTCGTAGCTTAGCGATGTCGATCTTTTCCGACTGGCCCGAGTCGAGTCGGTCTCAATAGCCAGCGCCCACGAGGCGCAGCCGTCTACTCAAGCTAGTAGCTGGCCACTCCCGATAGAGGAGCACTCAAGGTGGAACTCCAAGCGTACCTCGCGGCTGCGGCCCTCGAGAACCCGCTCCCTCCCAATGCATTCGAAATCTTTGCGGCTCCGGGAGCGCGTGACCTCAGCGAACCTCTGAGCACGGTACGCCCGGCGCTGCGACTAGCGGACCCGGACGTTCTCGTGGACCTCGCGCTCTTGCGCCATCGCTGGCTCGCGGCAGACGAACGGGTTCAGGAGCTCGATGCCGACGTTTCCGTCGTCAAGCGTTTTGCCGGTGCAGCTCCCCGCGTCGAGCAAGTACAAGCGGCGCACGAGCTTGGCCAGGACACCCCAGATCGCGCTGCTGCGTATTGGGCGTGGTTCGAAGCCTCCAAAACGGCCACTCTGGCTGACGGCGCCGTTACGGTCAGCACCGTGTCGGGGCACAGCCGCGCGGCGGCCTTGCAACCACTTGCAGGCCACCACAAGCTCGCGGAACTGACGGCTGAGACGTGGTTCTCGATACAGAGGGACAGCCGCGAAGGTGCGCTGATGCTCCAGTGGGAACACCCTGTCGACGCGGCCCTCGCCTCTCTCGATGCGCATCGACCGCTGATCGACACAGAGCTGGGACGACGGAAGCCGATGACGCTCTTCAAAGAGCGCTTCCCGTACTTCGACCGCTCCATCTGCGAGCGGCTGTCAGCCGACTTTGAAGACGAGCTCGTGCGTGCAATGGCGATCGAGTACCGGTCGCTCCTCGAAGCGAGCCCCGTCAAGGTGACTCCTCTCGGCGCCGTGTTCGTTGGCACCGACAAGCAACGCGTGGGGCTCGCGCTTTTGGATAAGCGTGGCGCCGTGGGCGGCTCATCGCCCCTGCGACCTGCCGGAGATTGGCAGGATCGTGTGCTGCGATGGCTGAAAGAACAGCGGGCACGTCTGATCGTGCTGCCACAGTCGGCACCGGCCGGAGAGTGGCTCACCAGCCTCGAAGACTTCCTGACCGAACAAAAAGTCCGCGTCGTGAAAGTAAGCCCGGCAGGCATGGTGGAAGCGCGCTCTATCGACGACCCAATCTTGCGCCGAGTCAGCCCGGAAGAGGCCTCGGCAATCGTGCTGCTTCGCCGGGCCGCAAAGCCGATCGACGAGTGGTGCCGCATCGAGCCGGGCCGCCTCGGCCTCAGCCGAGTACAAGGCGAGCTCACGCCTCGCCGTGTCAGCGAAGTGCTGCAGGTCGTCCGCGAACGCGTCATCGCGTCAGCTCAGCCGATGAGTGCGGCCCCAGTAGTGACCGGTGGCCTTCGCGCCCGGTCGACAGCACCACTGAACCCCGACATCACGAACATCCGCGACCTGCGCCCTGGCCTACAGGTCAAGGGCATCATCACCAACGTGACCAAGTTCGGTGCCTTCGTGAATTTGGGGCTCAAGCAGGAGGGCCTCGTCCACATCTCGGAGCTCGCCGACGACTACGTCGCTGAGCCGAGCGAAGTGGTGCAGGCCGGCCAGCAGGTCAGCGCGCGCGTCATCACGGTCGATGCTGACCGGGGCCGCATCGCCTTGTCGCTCCGGTCTGAAGCGGCGCTGGCACGAGGCCCATCTCGGCCGCCCGGTCGCTCTCCCATGAGTGGCCCTCCGCGCCGAACGATGGGCAGCGGCATGCCTGCGACCGTGATGTCTCGCACGTCGACGAACGTCACTCAGCGCCCCGAGGACATCGGCGGTGCGTCTGACGGCGACCGAACGAAGGCGCTTCGGGACCTCGAGAACCTGTTCAAGAAGTAGAGACAAGAGCGGCCCAACCCTCCGGCGGGGCCGCTCTCGCGACCGCTCTGGCGGTCAGACCGCAGGGCGGGCGTGCCCCATCTGGCGGTCGCCGTCGCGGAAGATGACGGTCATACGGTTTCCTTCCACGGCGGTAACGACGCCGGGGCCAAACTTGGAATGCAGGATGACTTCGCCGGCGCGGAAGGTCGCGGTCAGGTCGAAGGCGCGTTCGAGCGCGGCACCACGACGGGCGGACCCGAGCACGTCGAGCCACTTCTCTTCGAGTTGGTGGGCAGTGATGACGGGCGAGGTCGACCGGCTCGACGGCTTCGCCCCGGACTTGGTGCTCGATACAGCCGACTTCGGCGCGGCGGGTGACGCCTTGGCGACAGCGGGAGCCTTGGTTCCCTTCGGTGCCCTATAGACACGGTCAGTATGGCAGGTGTTGCACTTTACCTTGACCGGGACCCCATCGACCAAGGCGATGATGGTGTGCGCCAGGAGCAACTTGCAACGCGTGCAGAGAGCGTCGATGTCCTTACCAGCAGATATCTTCTCGGCCATCGATGATTCCTCGTCAGTCTCGGCGTGTGGCGACGCGCCGGTTGCAGCAGCGTCGCGTCCATCCCCTCCAGCCCGGTGGCGGTGCAAAGGGGGGCGCATGCTGCCAAGGGAGAGGGATATCGTCAAAATCAATCGGCACGTGAGTAGTCGTTGCTCCTGACGACGTCGTTCGACGGCTGCCCCTCTTGGATTGGCTGACTTTGTTTGACCGACGGGCGGCCACGCGCTACCAGCGAGGCCCCCGAGGGTCCTTCCGCCGCGCCGAGCTGGTACGGCAGTTGGACCCGGTCAAGAAGGAGCGAGTGCGATGGGCGCCAAACACGGCACGTTGACCTACACCACCTATTACGTCGTCGAAGAGCCGGCCGAGGGGTTCAAGGACCACCTCATCGCGGCGATTCAAAAGCACGCGTTCCGCGACATCGATATCGACGCCGGCAAGGACCGCTCCATCGGCTGGGTCGCGCTAGGGGAGCCGTTTGACCTCGAGCTCGACTGGGCCAAGCTCTACGTCGAGCCCTACCTGTGCCTGTCGCTTCGAGAAGACGTCATCAAGATCCCGAAGACGGCCTTTCAGGCGCACCTCGAGCGCCGCGAGAAGGAGCAAATGAAGAAGATGGGCCGTGACACTCTGAAGAAGAGCGAGCGGGCCGAGATCAAGGAGGTGGTGCTGAGTGAGCTCCGGAAACGGGCGCTCCCATCCATCTTCACCTACGACGTCGTCTGGAACACCGCCGACGGCACGATGCGCTTCTTCAGTCAGTCGAAGGCCATTCGGGAGTCCTTCGAAGAGGTCGTGCATGACTCGTGGGGCCTTCGCCTCGTAGCGCGTGCTCCCTACACCATCCTCGCGGTGCGTCCCGAGACCGCCGAGCTGGCGGGCAAGCTGCTGGACCTCGAGCCGGCCGACTTCGTCGGCGTCACCGAATAGGAGTCCGCCATGGATCTCGTCGATCGTTTAGCCGCTACGGCCTTCTTGGGCCGTGAGTTCCTTACCTGGCTCTGGTACCGCAGTGACCTGCAAGAGGGCCTCTTCCAGATCGGAGATGGGGTCACCATCGAGATCTTTCTCACTGATCGCATCTCGCTCGCCGGAGAAGGTAAAGGCGCCGACAAGGTCTCGGTGAAGGCGGAGGACCCTACCCTTACGGCCGAAGCCCACGTGGCGCTCGAACAGGCCAAGAAGGTCGAGAAGGCGTGCCTGCGCATCACCAGCGGTCAGCGTGAGTGGACCACGACCGTCGCTGGCGATTCGCTGGCGCTCTCGGGCATCAAGATCCCGGCGCTGCTCACGCGTGAAGAAGATGAGAAGCTCTCCGAACGCCTCGCGCTCATCGACGAGCTCGATGCGATGGTTACTGCCATCTTCCGCTCGTTCATCGACATCCGTCTCGATGCCGAGGCGTGGGCGGCGGAGTGCTCGGCCATGCAGTCGTGGGTCATGACACCCAAAGTGGCGGCACCGGTCGCGGTTGGTTGAGCCCAGCTACGGCGCGATGAACTCGAACGTGCGTAGGGCGTTCGTCCCGAGCGCCCCGCGAATCCGCGCCTCGGACCACTTACGGTCCAGCATCAACTGAACCAGACGTGGGAGCCGCCCCGGTTCTTCGAGGCCCTGGGGCGGGATGACCATCCCATCCCAGTCGGTCCCGATGGCGACGGCCTTTTCTCCGGCGACTTCGATGACATGCTCCATGTGGTCGAGCACGCGCTCGGGCGGACAGTGACGCCACTGACTGCCGTCGAGGAAGAGCCCGTGGAACATGATGCCGACGACGCCGCCGGTATCGGCCACGAGCCGAATTTGGTCGTCATCGAGGTTTCGCCAGTGGCGATAGACACCGTTCACGCCCGTGTGGGTACAGATGAGCGGCTGGGTGCGATCGTGAACGTCAGCGGCGTGCAGGAACCCCGCACGGTTGATGTGAGCGAGATCGACCAAGATTCGCTTTTGATTCAGGACCTCTACCAGCTCGCAGCCCCGACTGGTGAGCCCTCCCCGGTCCGGTCCGAGCGGCGAGCTGGTGCTGCCAATTCGACTGTTCGTCAGGTGGACGAGCGTCACGCGATGGACGAGCGCCTCGGGCAGATCCTCGAGGCTCTTGCGGTCATGCTGGAAGGCCTGACCGCCCTGAATCCCGATGAAGCAGGCGGTGAGGCCATCTAGGCGTGCAGCGCGGTACTCCCGCATCGTGCGAACGAAGCGAAAGTGTTCGGGGTGCTCCCCGAGATCTCGCCTCACGCGTTCGATGTTGCGATGCGCGACGGCCGAACGGTTGTTGCCCGGCCGAGCCGGGTTGGTCGCGATGTCGAGGCAAATGCCAGTGAGGCGTGCTTCTCGAAGGCGCGGCAGGTCGGTCTGGCCGGTGAACCGGAAGCCGAAGAGCCAGGGTCGGTGGCGTCGATGGACGTCGTAACCATACAGACGGGCCGGGACGTAGAGATCGTTGTGGAGATCGATGACGTCCGAGTCGAGATAGAGGTCCACGGCCTCCCGGCTGATGCCGAGCGAGGTGGCCCAGGCGACGGGATCGTGGCGATGATCGGTGATGGAGAGAGTGCGAGCTGGCATCGCGGTAGACTAGCAGAATGTCTCATGCGTCCCGAGCCACCCCATGATCACCAGCCCGACCCCTCAGAGGGCGCTCGTAGACGCGCCCCTGTTCGACGCTCCCCTCTTCGACGCACACTGCCATCTCGACGACCCGCGGCTAGACGTCGTCCGGCACGAGGCCATCACCGAAGCGCGCGCCGTTGGGGTCGGCGGCTGGCTTGTGGGTGGCGTCTCACCGGAGCAATGGCGAGGGGCGCGCTTACTCGCCGCCGAGACTAAGGGCGTCCTCCTGAGTGAAGGACTGCATCCCCTCGTCGCGGCTGGGCTTTCTCAAGCGGCGCGCGGGCAAGCCTTGTCCGACGTGAGGCGCGAGGGCATCGCCGCCATTGGCGAGACGGGCCTTCACCTCCTCGGCGACGCCAAAGCCAGCCGTGCCGCTCAAGTCGCGTCACTTCGCGACCACCTCGCGCTCGCCCGTGACTGGGGGCTCCCCGTGGTCTTGCACGTCGTGGACGCTCACGGCGCCATGCTCTCGCTGCTTCGAGACGACGGTGTGCCTGACGGCGGGTGGGTCCATTCGTTTACGGGGCCCAAGGACGTCGCTCGGGAGTACCTGCGCCTCGGGCTATGCCTCTCGTTCAGCGCGTCATTTCTACGGGCGTCGCCGGCACGCGGCGCCAACATGGTCCGAGCCGTGCCGGGTGATCGCCTGCTCATCGAGACCGACTGCCCCGATCAGACGCCGCCGAATCGTTCCGTGGCCGCAGCGCACCGTCCGTTGAACCGCCCAGCGTGGCTAGTTGACGTTGCGGTCGCCGTCGCCGCGGCGAGGGGCGAGCCGCTCGCCGCCATCGCAGCACGCACCACTGAGAACTATCGCCGCGTCCTGAAGCACACGGCAGCGCCGTGAACGCTGCCAAAACTCGGTCGTGACCTGGCATGCAAAGCTGAGTAGAGTCGCGCCGCGCTGCGCTCCCTTGGGGACCACGCTGAGGAGACGCCATGCTGATCGAAACGTTCGACCCCAACTACGAAGCCCCTGACGACGACTACAAGCTACACCGCCGCTTTGACCGAATCGGGCGGCTGGTCGGCGACGGCGGCATGAAGACGCTGCTCGGGGCGCACGTGATGGTGATGGGCGTCGGCGGCGTCGGCTCCTTCGCGGCCGAGGCGCTGATGCGTTCCGGCATCGGGCGTCTGACCCTAGTGGACTTCGACCTCGTCTGCATCACCAACACGAATCGCCAGCTTCACACGATGCGAGGCACGGTCGGAAAGGTGAAGGTCGAGATCATGGCGGAGCGCCTCCAGAAGGTGAACCCCCAGGGCCGCGTGGACGCCATCCGCGCCTTCTATAACGCGGAGACCAGCGACGAGCTCCTCGGGCATCGCCCAGACTTCGTGGTTGACGCCATCGACAACATCACCGCCAAGTGCCACCTCATCGCGACCTGCCGTGAGCGCCGCATCCCGCTGGTCTCGTCGACCGGCGCCGCCGCTCGACTCGATCCGACCTTCATCCGAACGGCGGATCTCGCCGACACGCGCATCGATCCTCTCGCCAAGGCGGTCCGGAAGATCCTTCGGGAGAAGTACGGCTTTCCTGAGAAGGGGCCGTACGGGATCACGGCGGTCTATAGCGAGGAGGAGCCGATCGCTCCGTCCGAGCTCGCGTATGATAACGGGGAGGGCTTCAAGTGTGTCTGTCCGCAGGGTCAGAACGGCATGCACGAGTGCGACAAGCGTAACCGCATCGACGGCACTGCCGCGTTCGTGGTCGGCGCCTTCGGCCTCGCGTGCGCCTCGGTCGCCGTGCGTTCCTTGCTCGCGCCCGCGCCCGCGGCGTGACCAACGCAGTCAGCGTCCCCACGCCTCCCCTAGCGCCGTCGCCTCGCCTCATTGACGCGATCGTCGCACCAGGACTCGAGCTCATCGCCAAGGGCGAGCTGGTGCGGCTCGGCGCTCTCGACCTCGCCCCGAGCGCCGGCGTCGTCCGATTCCGCGCTGACGACGCGACTCTGCTCCGCTGTAACCTCGGGGCCCGAACGATCACTCGCTTTCTCGAGGTCGTCGCCGAAGGCCCATGTCGGCGCTTCGATGAGCTCGAGAAGCTCGCTGCTCGCGTCAGCTGGACGCGATTTGGGACCCGCTTCGGCGCCATCGAAGTCAAGGCGTCGGCCGCGCGGAGCCGCCTCTACCACTCGGGCGCCATCGCTGAGCGGGTAGAGAGCGTCGCGCGGGCGGCCACCGGCCACTCGACACCGGAGGCACCCCCGCTGCGCATCTTCGCGCGCGTGCACGATGATATCGTGACCTTGAGCGTCGACTCCTCCGGCGACCGACTCCATCGCCGCGGCTACCGGCTCGATGGCGCCGCCGCCCCGTTGCGCGAGACGTTGGCCGCTGGGATCTTGCTCTTGCTCGAGCCCGGCCTCGCGACGAGCGACGCGCCGCCCAGCGTGTTCGACCCGATGTGCGGGTCGGGGACCTTCCCGATCGAAGCCGCGTGGATGGCCATGCGACGCGCCCCCGGGCTGGACGTGCCCCTGCTCTGCAGCACGTGGCCAGGGCTAGGTCCCCTCTCGGCGGCCGTGAAGAGCGAGCTAAGGGCCGCGACGCGCGAGCGCCCGGTCGCCGTCACGGGCATGGATCGAAACGCGTTGGCCATCTCAGCCGCACGCGCCAATGGCGAGCGGGCCGGCGTCGCCGTGGACTGGCTCGAAGGCGACGCGGACTGGGCCCACCCCGGCGACACGCCACCCGGCCTCGTCATCTGTAACCCACCCTACGGCCACCGAATCGGTGGCGCAGACCGGGTCCTCCCCCTGCTCGAGCGGCTCGCAAAGCGCTTCGATGGATGGCGCGTGGTCGCGCTTTGGCCCGGCCCCTCGCGTGCGGGCTGGGAAGAGAGAGCCCGCCTGAACAACGGCGGCATCCGAATCTCGATCGTCGAGTGGCAGTCCTAGGGAGCCGACCAATTTAGGTCGCACATGTTTCAAGCCGCTCCTCTGCCATGCGATTCGCTCAGCAAGAGGTGGCGTCGATGGCCAGCATGTGGAATCCGCGGATCGAGGAATCTGGGTCGTGTCCCCACTCCGGGGCACCCGCTCTTCTGAGGCTGCGAGAGCACCACTTCCGTGAGCGCACGTCGAACCCGTGACTCAATTCAGCTGAGCGAACAATTCCAAGCGGAGCTCCGAGCCACTCAGCGAAGCAGGGAAGGCCGCGCCGCACTCCGCGAGCGCGTCGCAGTGGAGCACGGCCTCGCGCGACTCGGCCAAACTCAGGGAACCCATGTGCGGTACCGGGGCCTGAGTAAGAACGTCTTCGACGTGCAGCGCCACGCCGTGGTTAGCAACTGCTAGGTGCTCGACCTGCTCCTACGAGCGGCGTGAAATTGGTCGGCTCTCTAGGAGCCTGCTGTCTTTCTCCCGTCGCATGCCTTCGCGCTGCCGCACGGGAGCGGCGTCAGGTGTCTGCGATACGTCCTCACGTACCCAGGGGTACGCTCCGGGCGTTTCTCCCTCGGGGGGCGCGGGGGTGTCCCCCGCCGGCAAGCGCAAGAACAGCCTTCCTTGCTCTCGAAGGGAATCGCTTTGGCCTGCTCGGTCCGAAAAACAGCAGGCTCCTCGCGGACCTGACGCCGCCCTCGACATCGATGATCTCCCCCGACTCCGAGCCGATGCGCGATCCCCTAGGCGACGCCCCAGGGCTTACGGCGGCACCTCGACGATCCGGTGGAGCTGGTTCACGCCGAGCTCCCCGATGCGCTGGATGTGGCCAGACGGCCAGTATATGTCGACCTTTGCGACCTTCTGAGCGTCTCCGAGTCCGAAGTGCACCCGCTTCGGCATACATGACCGGAGCCCGGTCGAACAACCCATGACATGCCGCCACTGAACGCGCCCGGCCGCTTCGAGTCGGACCCGAGCGCCGACCGCGTCCCGGTTCGAGAGTCTACCTTCGAGCTGCAGCTCGACATAGGTCAGTGCCCGGGAGCAGCGATTGCGATAGAGGCGAGCCGGAGTCTCTAAGTTCACGACGTAGACGTCCTCGCAGCCGTCTCCGTCGAAGTCCGCGACCACGGCAGCCTGAGCGCGTCCGGTGTCCTCGAGCCCAGTGCCGGTCTGAAGCTCGAAACGCCCGTCGTAAGCGCGGCTGAGCAATGCGTCGGGCTGTCCGGCGGCGAGGTGAGGGTACGTGTCTGGGTCGGCGTTCTTCGACCCCTCCCAGACGAGCTCACCGTACACGATGAACAGGTCTTCAAAGGTGTCGTTCTCTACGTCGAAGGCCATCGTCGCCCAGCTCGAAGACCGATTCCCAAGTTCACCGAATGGGTCCATAGCGAACGCCGTGAGCTCTTGCGCGACGTCCTGAAACTGCATCGACCCCCGATTGAAGAGCAGCGCCTCTCGCCCGACCCTGTCCAGCCAAAGGTTAGAGATGAATAGCTCCGGCAGACCATTGTCATCGACATCGATGACCCCAAGCCCCATGGGGCCGAGCAGCATGCGACAGTCGCACTTCTCCGACACGTTGCGCAGCTCGATGGGGCCGCCGCGCACTCCAACGTTCTCGTACATGAGGTTCTGGACCCGACCTTGAGAGTCCTGCTCGATGAACAGCTCGACGTCGAAGTCGCCGTCGAGGTCCAGCATCCCCACGGAGAGCGGGTTGCCGTCCGGGATTGCCAACTCTGCCGACACGTCTTCAAAGACGCCCGAGGGGCTCCCCTTGAGCACGTGAGCAGGGGAGAGCCCGACGAGCGCTATCTCGACCATATCCGTGATGACGCCCTCGCTGGAGCCGAGCTGGGTCCCGCCCACGAAGACGTCGAGCCAGCCGTCTCCGTCGAGATCGCCGAAGGTGACCCCGGCGCCACCAGTGAGGGCATTGAAGCCAGCCGCCGCGCTGACATCGGTGAAGCGCCGCTGCCCGTCGTTTCGCAGCAGTCGTACCGGAGTACGGCTATTGAGAAACAGGTCTTGGTCGCCGTCATTGTCGTAGTCGGCTGCGGCGACCCCGACCACCCACTCACCCGGCATTAGGATCCCCGCTGCGGCTGCTCCCTCGATGAAGGTCCCATCGCCTCGGTTCCAGAAGAGTCTGCTATCGCCCGAGGTTCCTCCGACCAAAAGGTCGATGTGGCCGTCGCCATCGAGGTCTTCAGCGACAGCTCCCGCGCCGAGGAGCCCAAGATCAGCTGAAGCACCGGGCGGCATCCGCCACGAATAGGCTACTCCCGCCTGCTCGGTGTGGTCGTCGAATGCGATCCCGCGTGCATTGTTCGGACTCGACGACGACGGCGCTTCCGTCTCCTCCGAACGCCCACAGCAGAGGACAGCCAGAGCTGCCGAGGTCGCCAAGGTGCGCAGGAGGACCGGTCGCGCCAAGTCGTGTCGTCCGAAACGGGAGGCAACCGGCAACATGACGCTTACTTCAAGCCATGATGATGAGGCTGAGCAGCAGCGAGGAGAGAGTCACGCATGTGTTTCCGCTCCCATGATGCAGCGCGCCGGCGGGAAGCCTGCCACACACGAAGCCTGGGTCGCAACGCCGTGGTGGCGAGCAATCTCATAACTGCTCGATTCCGAGGGCTTCTGCCGGCTGAGCCGGCGCGGCGCTCGGTGCTGCTCCTGAGCGGTCAGCGATAATCGGTCGGCCGTGAGCTTCGGCCGGCCGGGCTACCTGTCTCGCACGGCGCGGCGCTTCTCTGGCCTCGCCGGGCTGACCGCTGAGCGCTCGTGACTAACTCGGACTCACGGAGACCTCGGACTTGGGTTCAACGAGTATGAGCCCGAGGCTTCGCGCTCGTTTCTTCAGGAGCTTCCGCTCCCAATCATGGCGGCGCGGCAGCGCCTCGAGGGTCACGGGCGACAGCCCGTGCGGGGTCTGGGGCGGCGCCCCAGCCGGCCGGCCGGAACGTTAGCTCCGGCTGAAGCAGGCGACGCCGGCGCTGGGGCTGACCGCTGATAGCCCGCCGTCGGCTCCGGCTGGAGCCGGCGCGGCGCTCAGTGCTCCTGAGCGCTCAGCGATCAGCGGTCGGCGGTCAGCTTCGGTCGACCGGCCGGGCTGCAGGTCTCGCTCGGCGCGGCGCTTCTCTGGCCTCGTTGGGCTGACCGCTCGTGACTAACTAGGACTCATGGAGATCTCGGACTTAGGTTCAACGAGTATGAGTCCGAGGTTTCTAATAGTGGCGGCGCGGCAGCGCCTCGAGGGTCACGGGCGGCAGCGCCTCGAGGGCCACGGGCGGCAGCGCATCGAGGGTCACGGGCGGCAGCGCATCGAGGGTCACGGGCGGCAGCGCAT
>CANMLD010000108.1 GCA_947498315.1 Pseudomonadota bacterium
TGGAGCATCTGACCGTCTTTGGCTTCGCGATAGCTGAGCAGGAGCGCTGCATCGACCGGGACGTACTGCTGACCGCGGGCCGAGTAGATCCCGTGGCGCCGGAAGAGCGCGTCGAGGCCGAAGGTGCGGGCCTCGTCCGGGACGATCGGGACGATACGACGGCCGATGTCCGGATGCGTGAGGAGCTGGGCGAGGAGCCGCGCGAAGGCGCCGGTGGTGGACGCGTCGCCGTCGCCGGTCCCTTCGAAGTACTTCTGGAAGAAGTCGAGCTTCGGGGCCGGGATCGCGACCTGCGTGACGCGACGCTCCGGCACGAAGCCGCCGAGGGCCCGCCGTCGCTCGACGAGGTACTCGTAGGCGGGGCTGTCTTCCGGGAAGCGCAGGAAGGGCGGGTCTTCGAGCGCCTTGTCTGGGATGTCGAGGAAGAGCCGGTCGCGGAAGGCCTTGAGCTCATCCATCGACATCTTCTTCGTCTGGTGGGCGACGTTGCGGCCTTCGGCACCTTCGCCGAGGGACCAGCCCTTGACGGTCTTGGCGAGGATGACGGTAGGACGATCGGTCTCTTCCATCGCGAGCTTGTACGCCGCGTAGACCTTGCGGAAGTCGTGCCCGCCGCGACGGAGGCGCTTCAGGTCCTCGTCCGAGAGGTGGGCGACGCGTTCGAGCAGCTTCGGGTCGGTGCCGAAGAAGTGTTCGCGGATGTAGGCACCCGTCTCGACTGAATATTTCTGGTAGTCGCCGTCGAGGGCGTCGCCCATGCGCCGAATGAGTTGGCCGTCTTCGTCGGCGGCGAGGAGCGAGTCCCACTCGCGCGCCCAGACCACTTTGATGACGTTCCAGCCGGCGCCCTTGAAGCCCGCTTCGAGCTCTTGGATGATCTTGCCATTGCCGCGGACCGGTCCGTCGAGGCGCTGCAAGTTGCAGTTGATGACGAAGACGAGGTTCGACAGGCGCTCGGTCGCGGCGACGTGCAAGGCGCCCAGGGACTCGGGCTCGTCGCATTCGCCGTCGCCCATGAAGCACCAGACCTTCTGGTCGGAGGTGTCCTTGAAGCCGCGGTTGTGAATGTAACGGTTGAGCCGGGCCTGATAGATGGCGGCGATGGGGCCGAGGCCCATCGAGACCGTCGGGAACTCCCAGAAGCTCGGCATGAGCCAGGGGTGGGGGTAGCTAGACAGGCCCTGGCCGCGCTTCACCTCGCGACGGAAGTGGAGGAGCTGATCTTCGGTGATGCGGCCTTCGAGGTACGCGCGCGCGTAGACGCCGGGCGAGCTGTGACCCTGGTAATAGATGTGGTCGCCGCCGCCTGGGTGGTCCTTTCCACGGAAGACGTGGTTGAAGCCGACCTCGTAGAGGGTCGCGGCCGAGGCGTAGGTGCTGAGGTGGCCGCCGATGCCTGGGAAGTGGTGATTGGCCTTCATGACCATCACCGCGGCGTTCCAGCGGATGTAACGCCGGATCCGGAGCTCGAGGTTCTCGTCGCCAGGGTAGACAGGCTCGAGATCGACGGGGACCGTGTTGACGTAGGGCGTCTGAACCAGCGCCGGCAGCTCGACGTCCGCGATCTCGGCCCGCTTCAACAGGGAGACCAGGATGAAGTGGGCACGTTCCATGCC
Organism: Pseudomonadota bacterium; assembly: GCA_947498315.1. Classification (GTDB taxonomy): domain Bacteria; phylum Myxococcota_A; class UBA9042; genus SXOO01. Next base: position 1,617 of record CANMLD010000108.1, read on the forward strand.
GTGCGTCTCGACCAGAGCGTCGAAGGACGCGAGCCACTCGCGGGTCTCGGCTTGGTCGATGTCGCGCTGACGGAATTCGATCTTCATGAAGCTCCTCGCTCGATCACGCTCGACGCGCCGGGTAGTGGGGGGTCGTCCCCCACCCGCAAGGGCATCGAGGCCATGCGACGTGGGAGCATAGACCCAAACGCGGGGGCTACCAAGGACCGACGCGACTTCACGACATCCCAGCGTGGATGCAGGACCCGGAAGACTTCCGAGAAGGTCGGCGAGAAGAAGATCGGATGGTGTCCCCAATCTGTGGGTCGCGACCCACGGAGAGCCAGCTTTCACCACTGCGAACGCCGTGGCCATCGTGCGGCGAGTGAGATCTCGCCGCACCTTCGGCCCACGATTTGGGCATCTCTGGGGCGAGCTTGCCAAATTTTGCCATAGCATCTAGCCTGACGGGATGAGCACGATGAACATTTCCCTGCCTGAGACCATGAAGTCCTTCGTGGATGACCAGGTCAGCCAGCGTGGCTACGGCACCAGCAGTGAGTACGTGCGCGAACTGATCCGTCGCGATCAGGATCGGCTGCAGTTGCGCAACCTGCTGCTTGCGGGCGCATCGTCGGCTCCCACGGCGCCGGTGAGTGAGACCTATTTCGAAGGCTTGCGCGAGCAGGTAAGCAGCGCGGCCAAGGTGGCAGGCAAGACCCGCCGTCAGCCGTGAGAGCCAAGCCTCTGGTCCCGCGCGAGCAGGCCCAGCAGGATGTCGAGGATGCACTCGCCTACTACATGGTCGAAGGCGCCGAGGTTGCCGCGTTCGGCTTCATCGACGCCTTGGAGCAGGCCTACGCAAACATCAGCCGCCATCCTGCGACTGGATCACCTCGCTACGCCCATCAACTGAACTTGCCGGGCTTGCGCTCTTGGCCGCTGACGCACTACCCCTACCTCGTCTTCTACGTCGAGCGCTCAGACCATGTCGATGTCTGGCGTGCGCTGCAGGCCCGGCGCGACATCCCGGCGTTGATGCTGGACCTGGAGGACTTCTGAGAAGGTCGGCCAAAAGAAGATCGCCAGCCGACGCCAATCGGAGCTCTGGTCGACCCTCTGAGCCTCGCCCGAGGCAAAAGGGGTCCTTCCCAAGGAAGTGCAGCGAGCCTAGTAGTGCGAGACAGACCCCTCGACCCGGATGCGATGGATGGCCGCGCTGTACGCCCACGCTGCGATGGGCATGAGCACAGCCGTAAAGGCGGCCAGCACGACTAGCGAAGGCCACACGTCCCCGAGGCTGGCGCCCGCGAGCACTGTGCGGCGCAGCGCTTCGAGTGCGTGGGTCAGTGGGAGCGCCTGACCGAGCGCTGCTAGCCAGTCGGGCAGGGCGCTCGGGGGGTAGAGGACGCCGCCGAGGAGCCAGGAGAGGCCCGTGAAGAGCGCGGTGATGGGCTCGAAGGCCTTCAGCACCAGCACCGTGGCGGCGGCGAGGAGGCCGATCGCCGAGAACGCGAGTAGAGAAAGGATGAGCGCGATGAGAGCCGCGCCCCACGAGGCGCCTTCGAAGCGCGCGCCGAGCGCCATTCCGATGACGATGTAGAGTGCGACGCGCACGAGGCTCCAGAGCTGACGGTAGGCCGCTGAGCCAACGGCGATGGTCCACCGCGGCGCAGACGTCGCGAGCATGGCCTCGAGGGTGCCGAGGGTCTGAGCGATGCGGAGGCCGCGGCTCATGCCCGAGAGCGAGGTCGCGACGTAGTCCCCGAGGGCCGTGCCGATGAGCGCGAACTCGAAGTAATCGCCGCCGTAGCGGACGAGGCTCTGGGCGCTCACCGAGCCGGCTCGGGTGGCGCCGCCGCCGTCGATGAGGCGCGACAGGAAATAGACCGAGAGCAGGGTCGACACGAGCGACGCGAGCTCTCGGACCAGCACCAGTTTGTACGAGGTCGCGTCGATGGCGTCGCGTCGCACGAACGCGGCGAGGATGGCGCCCGGCCGCGAGACGCCGGGGCCGCGAGTCGTCTCGGCGCTCACAGCGCCTCTCCAAAGAGGCTCGTCAGCCCGGCTTCGAGCCGCTCCCACGGGCCGCGGTCGAGCAGGCGCCCGTCGCCGATGGCGATGAGCTCGGGGCAGAGCGAACGCATCTCGAGTAGGTCGTGTGTTGCGTAGAGCACCGTCTTGCCGCGTCGCCCGACCAGCTCGTCCTGCACGAAGCGGCGGAAGCGCCCGGCCGAGCCCGGATCGAGGCCGCGAGTCGGCTCGTCGAGGAGGAGGACGTCGGGGTCACCAAGCAGGGCGCGGGCGAGCGCGAGGCGCTGACGCATGCCGCTCGAGTATTCGCGGACGGCCCGCCCCGCGGCGGCTTCGAGCTGCACGTCGGCGAGGACCTCGTCTGTGCGCGCCTCCGGGACGCCCTGTAACGCCCCGAAGAAGCGAAGGTTTTCGCGTCCGGTGAGACGCCAGAAGTGGCTTCTCTCGTCGCTAACCGCGTAACCGACGCGGCGCCTGAAGGACGTATCGTCTCGCTCCGAGTGAAGCCCGAACACCATGACGACGCCCTCGTCAGGCAGCACCAGCCCGGCGGCGATACGCAGGAGCGTGGACTTGCCGGCGCCGTTCGGGCCGACCAGCCCCACGAAAGCGCCGGGGGCCACGTCGAGATCGACGCCGTGGAGCGCGACCACCGGCGGTCGACGCAGCTTGCCGCGGAGCAGCTCGCCGAAGCTCGCGCTCGGCTGGAAGCGCTTCTTGACGCCCGAGAGGGAGAGGGCGTTTGGCACCATGGAGTCCGTCACGGGGCGCGGGAGCTCGCCAGCCCGGCGCGATAGGTATCGGCGCGGCCCGAGACGGCGAGATCAAAAAGCAGCCCCACTCTGGGGACCAACGCGACGACTGACCACAGCGCCCTGCCAGCGAGGCTTTTTCGACCCATCGGAGTTGGTGCAGAAGCTCGTGATCGGGAATTCATGTCGTCCAATGTGCATCGTCCCTTCGTCCGCGTCCACGAGGAGGGCGGCGACGTTACTCGGCCTTTGGCCTGGTCCGATCGAAAGGTCCCCGTAAGGTTGCGGGGGCTCGCCACCACCGTTACGCTCGCCATCCCGGGCAGCTGTCGTTCCGCGCCTAGGGCGGTGAGGCTCCCCTCACCCGGCAACGCCAGGTCAACACGCGACGAAGAGGGTCCACATGGTTTCGCTCATCGACAGCATCAAGAAACTCCACGATCTTCAAGAGTTCCAGGAGTTGAACTGGAGTGGATCCTTCGACGACTACCTGCAGGTCGTCAAGTCGAACCCGGACGTCGCGCGTAGCTCCTACCAGCGCTGTTACGACATGATCCTAGCGGCCGGGACGCGCGAGTACGTCGACAACAAGAAGACCATCATCCACTACAACTTCTTCGACGACCCCTCGGACAAGGGGCGCGACGCCATCTTCGGCCTCGACCTCGCGCTCATGAAGCTGGTTCAGGTCTTCAAAGCCGCCGCGTATCGCTACGGCCCCGAGAAGCGCGTCATCCTGCTGCACGGCCCCGTTGGCAGCTCGAAGTCGACCATCGCCCGCCTGATCAAAAAGGGGCTCGAGCGCTACACGCGCACGCCTCAAGGCGCGCTCTACACCTTCGACTGGGTGATGAACAACGACAGCGGCATGCTCGAGCACATGCCGTCGCCGATGAACGAAGACCCGCTCAAGCTCATCCCGCTCTCCTGGCGCAAAAAGGCCACCGAAGAGCTGAACCCCGAGCGCTCGAAGTACCCCGTCGACGTGCGCGGTGACCTGAACCCGCACTGCCGCTACTGGTTCGACTTCTTCATGAAGAAGTACGACGGCGACTGGGCGGCCGTGGTCAAACACCACGTCCGCGTGCGCCGCCTCGTCTTCTCGGAGCAGGACCGCATCGGCATCGGGACTTTCCAGCCGAAGGACGAGAAGAACCAGGACTCGACCGAGCTCACGGGCGACATCAACTACCGCAAGATCGCGACTTACGGCTCGGACTCGGACCCGCGCGCGTTCAACTTCGACGGCGAGTTCTGCGTCGCCAACCGCGGCATCATCGAGTTCGTCGAGCTCCTGAAGCTCGACGTCGCTTTCCTCTACGACCTGCTCGGTGCCACGCAGGAGCATCGCATCAAGCCGAAGAAGTTCGCGCAGACCGACATCGACGAGGTCATCCTCGGCCACACGAACGAGGCCGAGTACAAGAAGCTGCTCGGCAACGAGTTCATGGAAGCGCTCCGGGACCGCACCATCAAGATCGACATCCCGTACATCACGAAGCTCACCGAAGAGACGCGCATCTACCAGAAAGACTTCGGCCTCGAGCGCGTTCAGGGCATCCACGTCGCGCCGCACACCCTCGAGGTGGCCGCCATGTGGGCTATCCTCACGCGCCTCGACGACCCCAAAAAGCACAAGCTCACCCGGCTCCAGAAGCTGAAGCTCTACGACGGCAAGACCCTCGCGGGCTACACGCAGGACAACATCAAGGAGCTTCGGAAAGAGGCGCCGCGCGAGGGCATGCAGGGCATCTCGCCACGATACATCCAAGACAAGATCTCGAATGCGCTCGTCTCCGAGAAGGGCGGCGCGACGCACATCAACCCCTTCATCGTCATGAACGAGCTCGACAGCGGCCTCCGCAGCCACTCGCTCATCACGAACGAGGACGAGCGCGACGAGTATCGCAACCTCCTCTCGGTGGTGCGCGACGAGTACGCCGACATCGTGAAGAACGAGGTGCAGCGCGCGATCTCAGCCGACGAAGACGCCGTATCGCGGCTGTGCGCGAACTACATCGACAACATCAAGGCCTACACGCAGCGCGAGAAGGTCCGTAACCCCTACACGGGGCGGGATGAGGGCGCTGACGAGCGCCTCATGCGGTCTATCGAAGAGAAGATCGACATCCCCGAGAACCGCAAAGACGACTTCCGCCGCGAGATCATGAACTACATTGGGGCGCTCGCCATCGAAGGGAAGATCTTCGACTTCCGCACGAACGAGCGGCTCCACAAGGCGCTCGAGCTGAAGCTGTTCGAGGACCAGAAGGACACGATCAAGCTCACGTCGATCGTCTCGAGCGTCGTCGACCGCGAGACGCAGGAGAAGATAGACGTCGTCAAGGGCCGCTTGATCAAGAACTACGGCTACAACGAGGAGTCGGCCACCGACGTCCTCAACTTCGTCGCGTCCATCTTCGCGCGAGGCGACGCCAAGGGCTGATAGGGTAGCCTACTGGGCTGTCGGCGTGACGAACGCCGGCGGCCGCCTCCTAGAGCCCGGCTCGCGTGCGTCAAACATCGGAAGGTCCTCGGAGGCGTCGTGTCGATCCTGAACATCCAGAAAGACCACTCCCGGTTTCGGGAGATCGTCCGCGGCAAGATCAAGCAGAACCTCCGCAAGTACATCACCAAGGGCGAGCTCATCGGTCGAAAGGGCAAGGACACCGTTACGGTGCCGGTCCCTCAGATCGAGATCCCGCGCTTCCGCTTCGGCAGTCAGCAGCAAGGTGGCGTAGGGCAGGGCGATGGAGACGTCGGCGATCAGGTGCAGCCGGGCGATCCGGAGGACGGCGAGCCCGGCAAGGCCGGCAAGGACTCCGGCGAACACGGCATGGACGTGGACGTCAACCTGAGCGATCTCGCGGCGATCCTCGGTGAAGAGCTGGAACTCCCACGCATTCAGCCGCGGGGCCTCGACAAGATCCACACGACACGAGAGCGATACATCGGGATACGGAGTGTCGGCCCCGAGTCCCTGCGCCACTTCCGCCGCACCTACAAGCAGGCCTTGCTGCGGCAGATCTCGAGCGGCATCTACAACCCCAAAGACCCGATCATCATCCCGGTTCGCGACGACAAGCGGTACCGCTCATGGAAGACCGAGTCGCTCCCGCACTCGAACGCGGTCATCATCTACATGATGGACGTGTCGGGCTCGATGGGCGACGAGCAGAAGGAGATCGTACGAATCGAGTCCTTCTGGATCGACACTTGGCTCCGCAGCCAATACGACGGCATCGAGTCGCGCTACATCATCCATGACGCCATCGCTCGCGAAGTGGACCGAGACACCTTCTTCCACACGAGAGAGTCGGGCGGAACGATGATCAGCTCGGCGTACAAACTGTGCGCCGACATGATCGAGAAGGAGTACCCCGTCTCCGAGTGGAACATCTACCCGTTCCACTTCTCGGATGGTGACAACTGGAGCGTCGACGACACGCTCGAGTGTGTACGTATCCTGAAAGAAAGAGTGCTTACGCAATCGAACCTCTTCTGTTACGGACAAGTCGAGTCCCCCTACGGATCTGGGCAGTTCATCAAGGACCTGCGCGAGCACTTCTCGGGCGAAGAGACGGTCATCACGAGCGAGATCAAGAACAAGGACGGCATCGTTCAGTCGATCAAAGACTTCCTCGGGAAGGGGCGGTGACCTCATGAAGATGCTCTCCCTCCCGCCATATCTCCGCGAGTTGCAGATCGAGATCGAAGGCCATGCCCGTCGTTACGGCCTCGATTTCTTCGACACCGTCTTCGAGATGGTGGACTACCAGCGCATGAACGAAGTGGCCTCCTACGGGGGCTTCCCGGTGCGGTATCCGCATTGGCGCTTCGGCATGGAATACGATCGGATGGCCAAGTCCTTCAGCTATGGCCTTCATAAGATATACGAGCTGGTCATCAACAACGACCCTTGCTACGCCTATCTGCTCGAAGGAAACAGTACCACCGAGCAGAAGATGGTCATGGCGCACGTCTACGGTCACTGCGACTTCTTCAAGTCCAATCAGTGGTTTGCGCCGACCAACCGCAAGATGATGGACCAGATGGCCAACCACGGGGCCCGGGTCCGCCGCTACATGGACAAGTACGGCGTGGACGAGGTCGAGTCGTTCCTCGACGTCTGCCTCTCTCTCGACAACCTCATCGACCGTCACTCGCCCTACGTGCAGCGTGCGCCAATGACGCGCGTCGTCGAGGAAGAAGACGCCGCCGTCATCGAAGCACCGAAGCTCATCGCCGGGCGCAGCTACATGGAGCGCTACGTCAACCCGGGCGACGTCATCGAGAAGGAGCGGCAGCGGCTCGAGGCCGAACAAACCCACCTCGAAGGCAAGTTCCCGGTTGAGCCGGTGCTCGATGTCGCCAGCTTCCTTGCACGCAACGCGCCGCTGAAGAAGTGGCAAGAAGACGTCATGAACATCGTCATCGCGGAGGCGTACTACTTCGCGCCGCAGGGTATGACGAAGATCATGAACGAGGGCTGGGCCAGCTACTGGCACTCCATCATCATGACGCGCCATTCACTGAACGACTCCGAGATCATCGACTTCGCCGAGACCCACTCGGCGACCATGGCCGTGTCGCCGGGCGGCATCAACCCCTACAAGATCGGCATCGAGCTCTTCCGCGACATCGAAGACCGCTGGGATCGCGGCCGCTTCGGCAAGGAGTACGACGAGTGCCAGGATCTCGATGAGAAGCTGCACTGGAACCGTCATCTCGGCCTCGGTCGCGAGAAGATCTTCCAGGTGCGTCGCATTCACAACGACGTGACCTTCCTCGACGAGTTCCTCACGCCGGAGTTCTGCTGGCGGCAGAAGCTCTTCACCTTCGAGTACAACAAGAAGCGGCAGGGCTTCGAGATCTTCAGTAAAGATTTCAAGGAGATCAAAAACAAGCTCCTGGCGCAGCTCACGAACTTCGGCCAGCCGTTCATCTACGTCGAAGAAGCCAACTACGCGAACCGAGGCGAGCTCCTCCTCTGGCACCGGCACGACAGCGTCGATCTCGACCAGCGTTGGGGCCGAGAGACGCTCTCGAACATCTACAAGGTGTGGAGCCGCCCGGTGCACCTGCGCACGCTCATCGAGAACAAGAAACGACTCTGGACCCATGACGGTAAGGAGTTTCGGGACTCACCCTTTGAGTAAATCGAGCTCGGCATGAGTGATCAGCACGATGTGGTCTCCCGACGCCGCGCGCTCCTCCTCACCGGCGCGGGCGTCGTTGGCTACGCCGCCGCATGCCGCGGGAGTGGGGCGGGCGAGAGCAACGCCGTCGCCGCGACACGCCCTGTCGGCTCGCCCCCCACCCCGGCGGTCCCGCCCGATGGCGTCGTGCAGCCGAAAGAGGCCACGACGATGCCAGCACTCAACAAGATGCCCGTGGCGTTCCTCCCGCACGGCGGCGGACCCTGGCCCTTCGCGGACATGGGGTTCCCGAAGTCAGAGACCGAGCCGCTCGCCGCCTATCTGCGTGCGGTGCCATCGCTGGCGCCCGTTCCTCTGAAGGCGCTCCTCGTCATCTCCGCACATTGGGAAGAAGCCGTTCCCACGGTGATGACGTCACCTCGGCCTCCAATGCTTTACGACTATTACGGTTTCCCGCCCGAGACCTACCAAGTTCAGTGGCCGGCACCGGGCGCTCCGGAGCTCGCAGAACGAGTGCGTACCCTGCTTGGCGCGGCTGGCTTCGAGACCGCCGTCAATGCTGAGCGCGGCTATGACCACGGGACCTTCGTGCCCTTGAAGCTGTCCTTTCCGGGCGCCGACGTACCCACGACACAGCTCTCGCTCAAGGCGGGGCTCGACCCCGCTGTCCACGTCGCCATGGGCCGCGCCCTCGCTGCGCTTCGAGACGAAGGGGTCTTCATCCTCGGCAGCGGCATGAGCTACCACAACATGCGGGGCTTCGGGGACCCGCGCGCGGTCAGCCATGCCGACGCGTTCGACGGATGGCTCCGCGACGTGGTGGGTCTCCCTGCTGCGGACCGCGACCAGCGCCTTTCGACGTGGAGTCAGGCGCCGTCGGCGCGCGTTGTCCACCCGCGCGAAGAGCACCTTCTTCCGCTCATGGTCGTCGCCGGCGCTGCCGGAGCCGATCTCGGTAAGGTGACCTTCCGAGGCCACGTCTTCGGAAAGGCCATCTCCGGCGTACACTTCGGATAGCTCCGGAATCGTCGACAAGCCTGCTCCTGCAGAGTAGCTTGCGGCCCACTATGAGCCTCGACCTCGTCCATCGCCCCCGTCGCAATCGAAAGAGCCCCGTCATCCGCGCGTTCACCCGCGAGACCGTGATCGGGCCCGAACACTTCATCTCGCCGCTCTTCATCCACGACGCTCCCGGTGACGTCACGATCGCGTCGATGCCGGGCTGCAAACGGATGGGCGCGAGCAGCCTCTACGCCGAAGTCGAAGCGAGCCTCACGGTAGGCGTGCGAGCCTTCGCCCTCTTCCCAGCCATCCCCGAAGCCCAGAAGACCCGCGGTGCTGAAGAGGCCTGGAACCCAGACGGGCTCATCCCGCGCACGCTCGTGGAGCTGAAGCGCCGCTTCCCCGAGGCGATGCTGGTGACCGACGTCGCCCTCGACCCTTACAACTCAGATGGCCACGACGGCCTCGTCTCGGACGACGGCCGCATCTTGAACGACCCGACCGTGAAGGCCCTTTGCGCTCAGGCGCTGTCTCAAGCCCGCGCTGGAGCCGACATCATCGCGCCGTCCGACATGATGGATGGCCGCGTGGGCGCGCTCCGCGCCGCGCTCGACCGCGAGGGCTACACCGACGTCTCCATCCTGGCCTACACGGCCAAGTATGCCTCGGCCTTCTATGGCCCTTTCCGCGACGCGCTCGACTCGGCGCCAAAGGCCGGCGACAAGAAGACCTACCAGATGGATCCGGCGAACGTGCGTGAGGCGCTCCGCGAGCTCGAGCTCGACGAGGCGGAAGGCGCCGACATCGTCATGGTCAAGCCGGCTGGTGCGTACCTCGACGTCATCGCCGCGCTACGCAGCGCCACGGCCCTTCCGGTGGCGGCGTACCAGGTCAGTGGTGAATACGCGATGCTCCACGCCGCCGCTCAGAACGGCTGGCTCGATCTCGAGAAGACTGCGCTCGAGAGTCTGCTCGGGATACGGCGCGCCGGCGCCGACGTCATCTTCACCTACTTCGCCCGCCAGGCCGCCACGTGGCTGCGGGACCACCCGCTCTGATCCCAGGTCTTCGACCCGGTACGCTCTGGGCCCGACTGCGGCGAGGCGTGCTCATCGGCTGGACTGCACTCCTCGCGGTGGCGCTCTGGACCGTCGATTGGTCGGTCTTCGGCTATCGCTGGACCAACGGGCACCTCGTGCGCGAGGTCGGCCTCCTCGCTTACGCCTTCTACGATGCCGGCAGTCAGGCGTGGCGTGGGGCCTTCGAAGACGTCGCGGACGTCGATCCCACTCCGTACGTGAGCTTCACTCTCGAGCGCCATGCGCGCCGCACCGCGATGCTCGCGCGGCTTGCAGGCAGTGCTGAATCGACGCACGGAGAGCGCCGCAAGAACATCATCTTGCTCCAGCTCGAGTCCGTCGACGCGGCAGCCCTCGACGCCACTCTCGATGGCGCGCCCGCCATGCCCTTCTTCCGAGCCCTTCGCGATCGCACCTGGTCTTTCGACAACGTCATCGACCAGACGGGCGTCGGGCGCAGCTCGGACGCCCATGTGCTGGTCCTCGCGTCGCTCATCCCGACTCAGAACGAGCCGATCTTCACCCGTCGCGACCTCAGCGATACCATCTCTCTCCCGAAGCTGCTCGCCCCCCGCGGTTATCACTGCTTCTCGATGGAGGGGTCCGAGGGGGAGTTCTGGCGATGGCAGGTCAACCATCAACGCCTCGGCTACCACGTCAGCTACTCGAAGTCCGAGCTCGACGACACCGACCGTCTCGGCTGGGGCGTCTCGGATCGATCGCTCATCGTCCAGGCCGCCACGAAGATGCGTGAGCACGTCGCCCGTTCGCCCCAGCAGCCTTTTCTCGCGCACGTCGTCCTTCTAACGAACCACCACCCCTTTACCTTTGTGCGCGATGCGCTCGGGCGGACGACCGGCGGGATCCTCCAGGACTACCTCCTCTCGGTCCGTTATACGGACGAGGTCATCGAGTTGCTCTTCGGCGAGCTCGAGCGCTCCGGACTTCTGGACCGCACCATCGTCGCCGTCTACTCCGACCACGACAGCGGCATCTCGGACGAGCTCGAGACCTCCCTCGGTCGCACCTATAGGCCTGGCTCCGAGAACGAGCGTATCCCGCTGATGATCTGGGGACTAGGCGCGCCGCGTCGCATCACGAGACCAACTGGACTCCAAGACCTCGCGCCGACCATCCTCACCGCAATCGGTCTCCCCATTCCTCCGCGCTTCGTCGGCATCCCCGGCCAGCTCGACTCAGCCGACGTGCTCCTGCAGAACGGCACCCGCGTGACGGGCCTAACCGAGGGCGGGCTGCCGGTCGTGTCCCCGATCGACGTCGACATACGGACTCACTCGCTCCTCGCCATCGAACGGCCTTCGGTGCTCCCATGAGCGGAAGAGCGCTGGTCGGGATTGTGACGCTGCTCGTCCTCTGGACTACTGGCGGGCGTTGCGAGACCAGGGCCATTCTGCCCCCGCATACGTCACCGGGTCAGTGGGTCTTCGTGCCGCTGAACATCGAGTTCACCGCCCCCGAAGCGCGCTGCGTCAGGGCCGAGCCCATCCTCCACTTCGCCCTCCCAAATGGGCCGACGGTCGAGCGCCGGGCTTACCCAGTCATCATTGAGACGACGCTGGGCGAGCCGACCACTCGGTGGGCCTCTCGCGTCGTGAAGGTGCCCGATCTGATTGGAGACTATTCAGTCTCCGCCAGCGCTCTGCTCCTGCCGTGTGACGCGCCGTCGGGCGGGAAGGGCCCGCCCCTGTCTCCGGCCTTCGACCTCTTGAACGGCCGACTCGCGGCACCTGGGCTAGGCGAACCGCTCGCCGTGAGGTCACTGCCGACCTACCTCGCCATCCTTGCGCTCATCGCGCTCGCTGTGTGTGTGCCACTCACCGCCGCCGCGTTCTCGCCTTCGAGACGTGCTCGCTGGCTCGGAGTCGCGCTTGGGACCGTCCTCGGCATCTCAACCTGGCACTACTGGCTTGGCGGACAGGTCCTCTTCCTCGCCCTCTGGATCGCGCTCGTCGTCGTCATCGGCCGTGCCCCGACGCGCGACGCGGCCGTCACTCGCGGCTCCGTCGTGTTCATGGTGGCCTCTGAGCTATACTGGGGGAGCCTCGTGAACGGCACCTTCTGGACCGCGCCCGTCATCTCGCTCAGCGTGCTCTTCGCGATAGTCGCGCTCTTTGGGAAGGCAATGACCCGGCCCCGGCTTCGCGCCATCGGCGCCTTCCTGTTCGCGCAGCTCCTCGCGGCCCTCTATGTATGTGCCAACATCTACAAAGCGTTCTTTCTGGACATTCCGGCCATCGCCGTCGCGGGCGACGCGGGCCAGATCGACCGACTCCTCGACTCGATCGCGAAGGTGACGCTGCCGACGCACATTATCGCTGTGGCGATGCCCTGTCTCATGCTAGCCGTCATTGGGGCCAAGCGACACTGGCAACCGACCGTCACGCTCGATGAGGATGTACGTGGAGAACGGGACCCGGAGTGCTAGCGACGAACGGCGCCGCGTGGCCCCTTGGTCGCCCCACTCGCGAGGAGCCGCTAAGCGGGGTTACTGCGCCGCGAACTGCATACGGACTTTGAGTCCGATTGAGCACTTGAAGCACGGCGAGTGCCTGACGTTCAAGGAGTTGGCGTTGACGTAACCGTCCACGCAGCTGACAACATTCACGTCAGAGTTCAGGAACTTACAATTGAAGACATCGGCGATCTTCTTCTTAGCAGCTGGTCGTGACATAACCCCTCCTAGCGCTCAGGACGGCCCCCAAGGATACCGCAGAGTAGCGCTCCCAATAGTTGGAAGTCAATCTAAATAGTTTCTTTGATTTCAATGAGTTGGGTCGTTCCCGCGATGGATGTCGAGCTCCATTAGCAGCCGGTCGTGGAAACCGTGAAAGTGACGCCCGCTCATGCCCAGGACGACGTCGCCGGCTCGGAGTCGGGGGACGAGCCACGCGATGATGTCGTCCACCTCGGGGATGAGGTGCGCTTCGACACCCATCGCTTCGAGACTGCCGACGACCTCAGGGAGCTGAATACGAGCGTCCTCAGGGAGGTTGTCCGCTTTGTCGAGCGGCTTGCAAAAGAGGACCACGCTTGCGCCATCGAACGCCGGCGGGTAGTCCGATTGGAAGACGCGACGTCTTGACGTGTTCGACTCGACCTCGAAGCAGCAGAACAGGCGTGCGCCGGGGTGCCGCAGATAGCGCGCTGAGATGGCGGACACGGTCTCGCGGACGGCCGTCGGGTGGTGGGCGAAGTCGTCGATGACGGTCACGCCGCGAACGACGCCTTTGACCTCTTGACGCTTCTTGACGCTGCGGAAGGCGGCGAGGCCCGTACGAGCGGTGTTGTGAGGCAGCCCGTCGCCGATGACGACCGCGAGCGCCGCTACCGTGTTGTCGACATTGTGCAAACCCGGGAGGGGGCTGTCGAACAACCCGAGATCACGGTCGCCACGCCAGAGACGGAACGTGGCGCCATCGCCGCTCAGGGACACGTCTTCGGCGTGCCACTCGGGTTCGTCGAGGCCGGCACCGCGGACGGCAGCGCCACGACCGTAGGTCTCGATGGGGCAAGCGGCGGCCGTGGCCGCACGTCGTGCGCGCGCTTCTGCCCCGTGAACGACGAGACGCCCCTGGGGTGGCAGCAGCGCGGCGAACCGAGCGAACCACGTCTCGATGACGTCGACGTCCGAGAAGATGTCGGCGTGGTCGAACTCGATGTTCGTGATGACGCCCACCTGCGGCGCGTAGTGCAGGAACTTCGGGGCCTTGTCGAAGTAGGCGGTGTCGTACTCGTCGCCTTCGACGACGAAGGGCAAGCCATCTCCAAGCCGGAAGCTGCGTCCGAAGTTGAGCGGGACGCCTCCAACAAAGAGCCCAGGCTGGGTCCCGCCGTGCTCGAGGAGCCACGCGATGAGGCTCGTGGTCGTCGTCTTGCCGTGAGTCCCCGTGACGACGATGGGCCGTCGGTTCCTTAGGAAGAGCTGACCGAAGGCCTCCGGGAAGGAGGCGTGCGGCAACCCTCGCTCACGCATCGCCGTCGCTTCAGGGTTCACCTGGCGGATGACGTTTCCGACGATGACGAAGTCGGGGCCCCAATCGAGGTTCTCGGGCGCGTACCCGAGCATGAGCGGGATCGCCTGGGAGTGGAGTTGATCGCTCATCGGCGGGTACGCGGCGGCGTCCGAGCCGCGGACCTCGACGCCTCGGGCTTTGAGCATGCCGGCGAAGGTCCCCATGGCGGTGCCGGCGATGCCGAGGATGTGGATGCGCTTCGCGTTCAAGAGCGCATCGAGATGGTAGCGGTCGTTCAAACGAGTGCTCCGGGTGCCACGCAGAGGGTGGCCAAATCAGGCGAAAGACAAGAGGGCGGCGGTCAGCTTCTGCGGGCAGTGTCGGTCCAGAGTCAACGCGTCCATGTCGCAGTCTTGGACGAGCCAGCCTCTTGTGGGCGAGGGCCACGATGCGGTTTCGGAGGTCGCCGACGGCGAGCATGCCAAAGCACGCGCGTACCATGGCAGAGCTGCCGCCCGAGTCGAAAGGCGTCACGAGGTGGACGGAGAAATGAGTGTGGCGCTTCAAGGCACGGGCGGTCTGCCGTAGCGCACTGCCGCCGCTGTGCAATACAATGCTACGGTCCAGGCCGGGAGCTCTGTGCGCCCGTGCTACACGGACCGGGTCGGGGACACGCCCCTGCCGCACGCTCCGGGCCGACACGAGCTAGTCCTCGTCTGGACCCTCGTCGCCCCGGGCGTCGGCTTTATGAGCGGCCTTCTCGGCTTGTCGAGCCGCCTTCCGTGCCTTCTTCTCGGCGCG
>CANMLD010000109.1 GCA_947498315.1 Pseudomonadota bacterium
AGCGCCCCGACCTGACCGCGCCGCAGCGCTCCGACCTGACCGCGCCGCAGCGCCTCGACCTGACCGCGCCGCAGCGCCTCGGCCTGACCGCGCCGCAGCGCTCCGACCTGACCGCGCCGCAGCGCTCCGACCTGACCGCGCCGCAGCGCCTCGGCCTGACCGCGCCGCAGCGCTCCGACCTGACCGCGCCGCAGCGCCTCGACCTGACCGCGTCGCCGCTCGGTGACCTCGCCCGTGCGCTGATTGAGTCCAAAGGAGCTGCGCCGTGACGGAGCTCCCTCGCCCCGAGCCCCGTGACGGTCGGCGACCCCGCAAGGACGACGTCGTCGAATGCACCATCGAGCGTATCGGCGAAGAGGGGCAGGGCGTCGCCATCATCGTGATGCGCGTCTCTAACCAGCAAAGACGATTCCGCTTTCACGTCCCCGGCGCACTCGAGGGGGAGCGCGTCCGGGCGCGCGTCACCAGTGGCAACCGCGACGTCATCGACACTGAGCTGCTCGCCATCCTCGACGCGTCGCCACATCGGTCTTTGCCGCCGTGCCCACACGCCTCGCCGCGGCTTCAGCCGGCCTGCGGCGGTTGCGCCTTCTTGGCGCTCGACTACAGCGCCCAGGTCGAGATGAAGGCGGCCAAGGCAGCAAAGCTGTTTCCCGGCGTTCCAATCGAAGAGACCATCCGCTCGCCGCTCATCGAACGCCACCGGAACAAGCTCGAGTTCTCGTTCGGACCGGCGACGTCGGGTGAGGAGGTGGCGCTAGGTCTTCGGCCCCGTGGCTTCCGCTTCGAGGTGGTCGCGCTCGAGGGCTGTCGGTTGATGAGTGACGGCGTCGAAGCGCTGGTCCCGCGCGTCACCCGTTGGGCGCAGGCGCTCGGTCTTCGGGCAGCCATCCGCGACGGTGACGGCGGCTTCCTTCGCACGTTGACCGTGCGAGAGTCGATGCGCACGGGGGAGCGGCTCGTCGAGCTGACGACGACGGGCCTCGAGAGTGTGGAGACCCCACAGGGTCCTCTCGCGCCCGAGTGGATCGCGCGGGATCTCGAGAGCGCGCTCGCGCCCCTCGCCGTCTCCGGCTACATCTGGTCGCGTCACATCGCCCGACGCGGCGAGCGGTCGCGGCTCGAATCGGTCATCATGGCCGGTCGTGACTGCTTCGAGGAGCGGCTGTCGCTCCCGGATGGGCCCCTCCGCTTCGAGATCCATCCGCGTGCCTTCTTTCAGCCCAACACCAGTACGGCGGAGCTGCTCTACGCCGAGGTGCTCTCCGAAGCCGTGCCAAAGCGAGTCGCCGTGGCGCTCGATCTCTACTGCGGCACCGGGACCATCGCGCTCGTCCTCGCACGGCGGGCCGAGAGAGTCATCGGTATCGAGCTTGTGCCCGAAGCCATCGAGAGCGCGCGCAACAACGCTGCTCTGAACGAGCTCCACCACGTCTCCTTCCTGGTCGGCGATGTCGGGGCGACCTTGAATGAGCACCCGTCGCTCTGCGGCGGCGTCGACGTCGTCACGGTCGATCCCCCACGCGCGGGCCTCGGTGCGACGGCCGTCGAAGCGCTCCACCGCATCGGCGCGCCGACGATCGTCTACGTCTCATGCAACCCGCAATCGCTCGTGAAAGACACGTCTGCGCTCAGCGGCCGAACCATGAACGGCCCTGGATATCGCCTCACGCGGCTGCGGCCCGTCGATCAGTTCCCGCACACGCCCCACCTCGAGCTGGTCGCCACCTTCGTACGAAACGACGGCTGATTGGTGCGCTGTTCTACTGGCGCCGGTCGCGGAGCGCTCGGCCGAGGGTGCCGCGATCGAGGTACTCGAGCTCGCCGCCCATCGGGACCCCGGTCGCGATGCGGCTCACGGCAGCCTTCCCGCCGACGAGACGGCGCAGGTAGAGCGCGGTCGCTTCGCCTTCGACGTCGGCGTTGGTCGCGAGGATGACCTCGTCGACACCACCCGCGTCGACCCGCGTCATCAGCGAGGCGCAACGAAGTTGATCGGGGCCAATCCCGCGCATGGGTGAGAGCGAGCCGTGAAGCACGTGGTAGACGCCGTCCCACTCCCCGGTCCTTTCGAGGGCGATGAGATCTTGCACGGACTCGATGACGCAGATCCGGCGCGCGTCGCGGCGCGGGTTGTTGCAGATGTCGCAGAGACCCTGTTGATCTGGCGTCAGCAGGCTGGCGTCACCTCCTGGAGCGGGCTGGAGCTCGGCGAGGTGATGGCAGCGCGGGCAGAAGTGGAGCTCCTCACGGAAGCTCGTGAGCGCAAGCGCGAGCTCACCAGCTACATACTCAGGCTGATTCATGAGGTGGAAGGCGTAGCGCGTCGCTGTCTTTTCACCGACGCCGGGCAAACGGGAGAGGGCCGCGATGAGGCGCTTCAGGGGGGTAGGGAGCATGGAGAGACGCCGCTACTCGTCCTCGCCCTGCTGCGGGTTCTCGATACGGAGGTCCACGACCCGGCCTTGCGTCGCGCGAACGGCCGCTTGTGTCACCGGGTGCGCTTCGAGCTCGGTACGCCGGTCGGACTCGGCGGCTGTGCGCTTGCTACTGCGTTCGGCAGCGATGGTGCCTTCTGCGCTCGCCAGCTCTATCGCGACTCGCGCGGAAGCGCCAAGGCGCGGGCGCAGCCAGATCATGAGCTTGTCCTGCGTCGACGCGGACGCGAACTGAGTGGCATAGAACTTGTTCGCCGTGCCCAGAGTGAGCAGGGGGCCCTCGATGCGAAGGACGCGGGTCGCTTCCATCATGGTCGCGAGGAGAGGCTCTTTCTGCTTCACCTCTCGAATGATTGCAGGCCAGTCTTCCAGAGTCATGCCCGTTCCTGGGCTATTGTCGGCCTGACCAGCGTGAGGCGGTTGGCCCGTTGGGGCAGCGCGCTGGGGCGTCACCGCAGCCGCGACGCGCTGAGGCATCGCGCTGGGAGCAGCGGTCGCGGGCCGACTCGCTGCCGTCATCGACGGTGCAGGCGCACGCTGGGCAGGGGCCGGCGCGCCCGACGCGAGCCGGGCTTCGATGGCCTCGAGCCTTCCGAGCACGTCCGGTAGGCCCTGAAACTCGAGCGCAGCGGTCGCGCGAACGATGGCCATCTCGAGCACGAGGCGCGGGTGACGCGACTCGGCCATCTCGTCGACGCCCTTCAGCATCACCTGAAAGAGCCGCTGCATGGCGACGACGTGCACATCTTCGCCGAGCTTCACGAGGGTCTTGGCTTCGACGTCCGAGAGATCGGCCGCGCGGGCCTCGACGCCCGCGATCTTGACCACGACCAGATCGCGAAGCGTATGGAGCACCTCCTCGGCGAACGATCGGAGGTCGAGCCCGTACTGGTTTACCTCGGCGACGACCTCGAGCGCTGCAGCGGTCTTGCCCTTGACGAGCGACCGCACCAACTCCATGATCCACTTGCGATCGGCGATCCCGAGGCACTGCGCGACGGCGTCGGCGCTCGCGTCTATCCCCGCGAAGCTGATGACCCGGTCGAGGAGGCTGAGCGAGTCGCGCATCGAGCCTTCCGACTCGCGCGCAATCATCTTGAGGCCGTCGTCCGCGATGGTGACGCCTTCGGCTTTCAGTAGCGCTTCGAGGTGAGTCTTGACCTGCCCGAGCGGGACGCGCTTGAAGTCGTAACGCTGACAGCGCGACAGGATAGTGACCGGGATCTTCTGCGGCTCGGTGGTCGCAAAGATGAACTTCACGTGGCGAGGAGGCTCCTCGAGCGTCTTCAGAAGAGCGTTGAACGCCTCCGTGGTCAGCATGTGGACCTCGTCGATGATGTAGATCTTGAACCGGTCGCGCTGCGGCGCATACGCGACGCCGTCTCGAAGCTCGCGGATCTCGCCGATGCCGCGGTTCGAGGCGCCGTCGATCTCAAAGACGTCGATGTTCGACGATGTCGCGATCTCAGTGCATGCAGGGCAGACGCCACAAGGCTCTTCCGTGGGGCCATCGACGCACTGAAGCGCTTTGGCGAGCACGCGCGCCGCCGTAGTCTTGCCGACCCCGCGGGCACCGGTGAACAGGAAGGCGTGCGCGACCCGGTCGAGCTTGATGGCGTTGCGGAGCGCTCGGGTGATGTGCTCCTGACCGATGATCGCGTCGAAGGTTCCGGGACGCCACTTCCGAGCTAGGACGAGGTAAGCCAAGCGTCACCTTCGAGTCGAGGAGTCAACGGGCCCGTGGCGCTGAACGCGCGACCAGGGGCGAAAGGACGCCAGCTTAGGCGTTGACGCCGACTTCGTCGAGGGGGGAAAGGGCTGGGCGTGGGGCCAAGGCTAAGTTGGCCAGCCCGCCGGAGCGGCTCAGGGCCGACAGCACAGAAAGTGCGCTCGAGAGGATTCGAACCTCTGACCTATGGCTTCGTAGGCCATTGCTCTATCCAGCTGAGCTACGAGCGCGTGACGATGATGATGGGGTAGGGTGACCTATCCGCCGGTTTGCGGGCACTGACCGGGCCGCGCACAAAGCTTGACCGCTACCGTTGCTCCCTTCCGGGCCTGGCGGGTTTGCAGCGCCACTCTTGCGCGACCCGTCACTGACCGCAAACGCGGCGGGGTCGGTCGGCGGAGAGCGAGGGATTCGAACCCTCGGTAGCGATTTGTGTCGCTACACACGATTTCCAGTCGTGCACCTTCGGCCACTCGGTCAGCTCTCCGTGTACGCTCCCACGCCCAGCGGCGTACGTACCATTGGGGCAGACGACTCGAAAGTCGGGCAGCCGCTACGGAAGAGTACATCGTGGTCATACGAACGGGCGGAGAGGGTGGGATTCGAACCCACGGTGACGTCGCCGCCACACCTGATTTCGAGTCAGGCTCCTTCGGCCACTCGGACACCTCTCCGTGTCAATTGCCGATGACGTTCCTTACGAAGACGCCGCCGGACTTGTCATGCTCCTGCAGGGGGCCGACCCCTGACCGAGCCCAGAACCACTCTTGACCGAAGTCAAGACCGTCATCTGGGCTTGGAGCGTGTTCTCAACTTGTCAAAAAACGCTTGAAGGAGCACGCCTGCTTCTTCGGAGCGAACACCGCTTCGTACCCGAAGCGAGTGATTATAGCCCGGAGGTTCAGCCAGCATCACGAGTGACTCGATAGCACCCGACTTCGGGCTGGCTGCCCCGTAAACGACCCTGTCGACTCGTGCGGCGAGCATGGCGCCGACGCACAAGATACAGGGCTCGAGGGTCACGTACAGCGTAGAGTCGGGTATCCGCCAAGACCCGACCCGTGCAGCAGCTTCGCGAAGAGCGAGAACTTCTGCATGTGCCGTTGGATCCTGGGTTCGCTCCCTTGCGTCTCGACCCCGGCCGATCACAACCGAATCGAGGACGACAATGGCCCCCACGGGGATCTCGCCATCGCCTGCCGCCGAAGCGGCCAGAGTGAGTGCCAGATCCATAAAGCCCTGATCTAGAGTTGGTGCGCTCAAGAGGATTCGAACCTCTGACCTATGGCTTCGTAGGCCATTGCTCTATCCAGCTGAGCTATGAGCGCGTTGGGTAGCTTCTAGACCACGTCGATGCTGGTAGTCGTGCGGTTTTCACGACGCCTCTTCACCTACGTACCGAATGTGGCGGAGAGCGGGGGATTCGAACCCCCGGTAAGGGCCAAATTACCCCTACACTCGCTTAGCAGGCGAGCACCTTCGGCCACTCGGTCAGCTCTCCGTACGTGATTTCAAAAAGCACGTCCACTGGGGCCCCAGTGCAACGGCGGAGGAGGTGGGATTCGAACCCACGGTAGGTTTCCCTACGGCGGTTTTCAAGACCGCTGCCTTAAACCGCTCGGCCACCCCTCCGTGGGTGGAGGCCGGCGGATACTAGGCAGTGCCCCTGGGGTGGTCAAGTACCTTTCGCGCCTTTCTGAAACTTTCTAGGAGCCCGCGTGGGGCGCTTGCTGCCGCTCACCAGCGCGAGGAGGCGTCTTCACTGTCCGCTATCACTCATCAAGGACCTGCTAGCATGGCGGCCCATGAGCGAGGTAGACTTCACTTGGGACCGTGGCGCGGTCCACTCGATCAAGTGAGGTAGATATGCGGAAGTCGATACCCTCTATGGCTCGCCAAGTCGCTGGTGCGCTCGTTGTCATCGTGCTCGGTTGCGGTACGGACGATGCGTCGGGCCCGGCGCTGGCCTTCGGGGACGCGCAGGGCACGCCCTTGGGCGACTCGATAACTGGTGCGGAGCTCCCTGGGGCGGGCGATGGCGACGACGTTCCGCTCCTCGATGGTGCTGATCCCGATCGGGACGGCAGCGCATCGGACGCGGCCGAGCCCGCGGGTGACTGTGCGACGGACCAGTGCGACGTCGACGGCGAGTGCTGGGACAACCTCGACGGGCCCGACGACGCGCCCTGCACCCGGTGCATCATCAGCGTCAGCCGTACAGCGCTATCGCTCTATGATGGTGACGCCTGCGACGACGGGAGTGCGTGTACCTCCGAAGACGTCTGCGCTGCGGGGACCTGCGTCGGTCGGTTGAAGGACTGCACGGACGGAAGCCCATGCACGACGGACTCATGCGCACCGGCGACCGGGAGCTGCACGTCCGCGCCGGCGACCGGAGCTGGGATCGTCTGTGATGACGGGGACATCTGCACGGTGAGTGACGTCTGTAAGGCGGGAGCTTGCGTCGGCGGCGCCCCCGCATGCAGCGACGGGAACCCATGTACGGCTGACGCCTGCACCGCGGGCACTTGCTCTCATGGACCGACCGCCGGGTCCTGCGAGGACGGTGACCTCTGTACTGGCGGTGATTTCTGCGGCGCTGGGCTCTGTCGCCCCGGCACGTCGAACGGCTGCGATGACGGTGACGCCTGCACGGCGGACGGCTGCAAGCCCGCCGGCGGTTGCGTCCACGCGCCCATCGCAGCCCTGTGCAAAGACGACAACCCCTGCACGGACGAGAGCTGCGACTCGAAGAAGGGCTGCATCTACCCGGGCAACACCAACTCCTGCGACGACCTTAACAAGTGCACGATGAACGACGTGTGCGGCGGCGGATTCTGCCGGGGGACCGTCGCCGGCAACGATGACGGCAACCCATGCACCGACGACCTCTGCGACCCGATCACTGGCGCCTATTTCGTCACCAACGTAGCACCCTGTGACAAAGGCAACGCGTGCGTCTATGGCGACACCTGCTCAGGCGGGTTCTGCCAGCCTGGCGCCTTCGTCACGAACTGTAGTGACGACGACCCGTGCACTGATGACGATTGCAGCCCCGCCACGGGCTGCGCGAACCCAGCCAATACGGACCCGTGTAACGACGGGACCGTCTGCACGACCGACGACGTGTGTGACAGCGGCGCTTGCGATGGTGCGCCGGTCGTTTGCGACGATGCCAACGCGTGTACGACGGACACCTGCGACGCAGTTCAGGGATGTCGGTTCACCCTGATCGTCTCGAACGCGTGTCGCCCCGATATCGTGGTCACCTACCCATTACGCGGGGCGACGGTCCTCGGTGAGGCGGTCCCGCCCACGGTCGTCGTCACGGGCACGGTCGTTAGCGGCGCGGGGCCCATCACGTCACTGACGGTCAATGGCATCACCGCGGTGGTCGCGGCCGACGGTGCCTTCTCGCAGGCCATACCGGCGACGGTGGGTGGGAACACGCTCATTATCGAGGCGGTCGACGAGCTCGGAGCCACGCGGCGGGTTGTTCAAGGCTTCCATTGGTCTACGGTCTACGCGCTCCCGACCGCCCCAAAGGCGGGGATGGCAGACAAGGCGCTCGGGATCTGGCTCTCCGCCGAGGCCATCAAGACGCTCGAGGCGGTCTTTCAGGGCCTCGTCAGTGGCATCGACATCGCGGGCGCTATCCCCAGCCCCGTCCTCGATGGGAGCACACACAAGATCTTCCTCAGCAACGTGACCTACGGCACGCCGACCGTCTCCGTTGCTCTGGCCGACGGCGGACTACAAGTCACCGTCGTCATCAAGAACCTGCGGGGTGATCTTGCGGCTCAGGGCAAGGCGATCACATGTCCGTTCGGCGCCTGTGTCTACTACCCGAGCGCGTCCGGGAAGTTGACCATCGACACCCTCAGCGCCACGGCGCTCGTCGCGCTCGGCGTCAACGAAGCCCATGAGCTCACGGCGACCGTCGGCGCCGTGAGCGTGTCGCTGAGCGACCCCAAGGTCGACCTGAACGGGCTGCTCGGTAACCTCCTGTCCCCGATCGTGAACGCCATCATCCCGACCTTCAAAGGTGGCATCGAAGACTCCTTCGAAGGCGCGCTGAAGGACGCCATTGGGCCGCTCGTGGCCAGCGCACTGAACGGCCTCGCGCTCTCCTTCGACTTCAACTTGCCGAGCTTCGATCCGACGGCACCGCCGGTCGCCGTGAAGGTCATCACCGACTTCGACTCGGTCGTGACCAAGCCAGAAGGCCTCGCCCTCGGACTCCGAGGCGGCGCTTATACAGCCACCAAGGTCACGCCCTACGACAACCTCGGGTCGGTCATCCGCGGCAACTGCGGCGCCCCCGGGTTCGGGCTCGCGTTTCAGAAGGCGAACCCCCTCGAGATCATCTTGACCGACGACCTCATCAACGAGGTCCTCTTCTCTGCATGGCGCGGCGGCTTCCTCGAGTTCGACGTGCCGCCCGAGCTACTCGCGGGCGTCGATGTGTCGGCGTACGGGATCACGGGGCTCGACGTCGCGGTCTCGGCGCGGCTCGCGCCGGTCATCTCGGACTGCGGCGCCGGCGGGGCGGCAAAGGTGCACATCGGTGATCTCGAGATTCGGGCATCGCTCAACCTCCTCGGCCAGCCCATGGACGTCGTCATGCACGTCTCGCTTACCACGCAGATCGTCTTCGAGGTCAAGGACGGCGAGCTCGGCATCGCGCTCACCGACATCGACGAGGTCCAGAGCGACGTGACCGTGCTTCAGGAGAACCTCGTGGGCTCCGAAGCCACCGTCGCCGGTCTGGTGAACGACACCCTGGTCCCCGCGTTGCTCGGGAGCCTCACCGGTGAGTCGCTCGCGTCGTTCCCCCTACCTGCACTCGACGTGGGCGGCGTCACCATCGCCATCTCGCCGAAAGAGGTCCTTCGCGCTCCTGGCCAGACTCTCGTCACTGGGGGGCTGCAATGAGGTCACTGTTGAAGTCCATGATGCCGCCCGTGAAACTGGCCTTGATTTGTGGTGCCGCGCTCCTGGTGATCGGCTGTCACGAAGACGATCCGTCCGCGGCTACAGCCGATGCAACCACCGAGCTCGGCGGGTCGGACGGCAATACCCCTGACGTCTCTGCCGACTCTGCCGCCCCCGACGCTTCATCGGGCGGTGACACCCCCGAGCTCGAGCCTGATGCGGACCCGGTCGTCTCATGCTCCACCGACCTCGACTGCGAAGACGACATCGAGTGCACCATCGACCGATGCAACGCCGGCGAGTGCGAGTGGGACGTAACGCCGGGCAAGTGCTTCATCGGCGGTCAGTGCCTCGTCGACGGGCTGATCAACCCGGCCAATGACTGCCAGTTGTGCGCCGCCGATGCGGGTCAAAGGGCCTGGGCCGACCGAGTCTCCGGCCTGTGCGACGACGGCGACGCCTGCACTACCGGGGAGTCATGCAAAGCCGGCATCTGCTTTGGCAAGACGCAGACGCCCTGCGACGACGTGAACCCTTGCACCGCGGACGTCTGCGACGCCGAAGTCGGGTGTATCTCAGCCGCGATCGAGGCCGAATGCGACGATGGTGCGCCCTGCACGGGTCCAGACCTCTGTCTCTTCGGCGAATGCGCTGCCGCTGCTCTCGATTGCGACGATGGCGATCCGTGTACCGTGGAGGGCTGCGTCGATGATGGTTGCAAGACGAAGCCGGCGTCCGATGGGGGCGCCTGCGAGAACGACGACCCATGCATCTCAGGCGGGACCTGCGTCGCCGGCGCCTGCTCGGGCGGCGCCGCGACCGCGTGTGACGACGCCAACGCCTGCACCATCGACGCGTGCGTGGAGGGTGTGGGGTGCGCCAACCTTCCGACCGAGTCGCCGTGTTGCCTTGGAGTGGCGAACGTCTGCGACGACGGCGACCCGTGCACGGCCGACAGCTGCGATCTTGTCACCACCGATTGCTCTTACGTGGACGCCGACGGCCCTTGCGACGACGGCGACCTCTGCACCGGGACGGACACCTGCGATGGCGGATCGTGCGCGGGCGCTCCAGTGGTGTGCGATGACGGAAACCCATGCACCAAGGACAGTTGCGTCTTCGGGACCGGGTGCGTCACCTCGCCGGTTGACGGCGGTCCTTGCGACGACGGCCTCACGTGTAGCACCGGCGATGCCTGCGTAGCGGGCGTCTGTAAGGCGGACACCACGGACTGCAACTGCCCCATCCCGGTCGGGGACGCCGCCAAAGTCGCCACCATCCAGATCTCGACGGACGCCAAGGCGGGGACGGCGCTCGATCTTGACGGGGACCCCGCCACCTGCTCGCCGACGGGCTCCTGCTCAGGCGGCGTCCATAACAGCTTCAGCGTCCTGGCTGGACTGGCGAACAGCGCGCTCGCCGACGCCGTCGCGGGTGGCAGCATCATCCTGCTGGTCAACCTGCCCCCGGATACCGCCGGGGACTTCGACCTGACGCTCTATCAGGGCAAAGCGTCCGATCCGGCTTGTGACGTCTCGAGCGCGGTCTGCGACTACGTGGTTCAGAGCGCCAGCTTCGACCCGAGCTGCGACGCGCTCTTCTCTCTACCGGCGACGTTGACCGGCGCGACGCTGAAAGCAGGGTCGAACGCGAGCCAGATCCCCTTCTCCATCCCGATTCAAGGCGTGACGCTCGACGTCGTCGTCTTTTCGGCCCGCCTCGACGCCACCATCACGACGGGGCCAGACGGCGTGACCGGCTTCTCGGGTGTGCTCGGTGGCGCCATCACGAAGGCGGCGCTCTTCGTCGCCATCGACAACCTGCCGCCGGACGGTCTCCCCGTCCCGAAGGACCTCATCAAGACCATCCTCGAGTCCACGCTCGAATACGACATCGACACGTCCGGCGACGGCGTCGGCGACGCGGCGAGCATCGCGCTCCAGATCACCGGGATCGACGCCAAACTCGTGGGCGTCGAGTAGCCTCCTCGGCGCTCGCGACGCGTCCGGGATCGAGTAGAGAACGCGGGGTGCGACGCCAAACTCGTTGGCGTCGAGTCGCCTCAGTCGGTAGTCTTCCGCGACTGTTGGATGAGGCGGTGAGGAGACGATGCGAATGCGAACCTTGAAGGTGGCCTGTGCCAGCGTGCTTTTGGCGAGCGCCCTCGGATGTGAGAGCGACGACGCGGCCTCGACCGCCGCGACGGACGGGCAGTCCGACGGGCAGACGGACGGCACCGCGGCGGACGGTGCTGACGGTACGGACGGCGCTGCCGCCGGCCTTCAAGATCCCGTTCTCCCCGACTGGCCTTCGGAGCAGCCCGGAGTTAGCGATCCCGAAGCACGCCAGTGGTTCCGGGCGGGCGCTTGGTACAAGCTCGATCCGGACGAGCTCGACGACCAGATGGTCGCGCTCTTCGGAAAACACCGTGATGACCAGCCCTTGGCGCGTCCGCAGGCCATCATTACTCCCCATGCTGGCAGTAAGGCCTGTGGCGAGACCGCCGCCAAGGTCTGGGCCAACATCAGCCCACCGGACCTCGTCATCGTGCTGGCGCCGAACCACATCAAGGTCGGCAAGACCGCCGCTATCTGGAACGGCGGACCGTGGCTCGTGCCGGGCCTGGCCGTCCCGACACGCCGGGACGTCATCGATCGTTTCCTCGAGCTCCTCCCGGAGGATCTCGACGGGGATCAAGAGGCCTTCGAGCACCAGAACGCCCATCCGTCGGAGATGCAGCTCCCCTACCTCACTCGAAAGAACCCGAACGTCGAGGTCGTCTTCATCTCGTTGTTCGACAACGAGAAAGAGGAATACCCCGAGTTCACCGTCGAGCGGGCCGAGCGGGTCGGCAAGGTCGTCGCGCAGGTCGTCACCGAGCTGCA
The DNA here is from genome assembly GCA_947498315.1 of Pseudomonadota bacterium. GTDB lineage: Bacteria > Myxococcota_A > UBA9042 > SXOO01. The sequence continues at coordinate 11,988 of CANMLD010000109.1, forward strand.
AGAGGCAGGTGAAGAGGTGCTGGTCATCGGCACCACCGACCTCTCGCACTACGAACCCATGGCCGACGTCGACGCCAAGGACGAGATCATGATGGACGCCATCACGCGCTTTGACACCGTGGCGCTCCGGCAGGAGGTCGTGGACGGCGACTTCACCATCTGCGGTGAGATCGCCATGGAGGTCTTCATCACGGCGATGAAACAGCTCGGCTACACGGGTCTCGACGTGTCGTTCCGGGGCAACTCGGCGCACATGATACAGCCGGGCGGCAAAGACAGCGTCGTCGGGTATCCCGGCGGGATCATCTGGCGATGATGGCGCGCCCTGCTCAACGCGCCCTCGTTGGCGCTCTCGCCTTCAGCCTCGGCGGCTGTGACTCCGATCCGTCTTCGGCCACGTCCGCGGGCGGCGCCGACATCGCGCAGGTCGTGCCCGATGTCCCGACGTCGTCGAACCCCGACGAAGACGTCCGTATCCGCTACGTCGACGAGACCGAGCCGCGCGTCGAGGCCCTCCCGGAGGACTGGGCGACGCTCACGCCGCCCCTCGACGTCGTCGGCGAAGACACCGGCGAAGCTGGGCTCCTGTACGCCGCCGCGCTGAGCGCCTACTTCCTCGTTCGCGTCCAGCAGGCCGACGGGAGCTACAAGTACGAGTACAAGCCGGACACGGACGAGTGGCTCTGGCAAGACGTCATCCACCGGCAGGTCGGGCCCGGCTATGCGTGCGTCATCCTCTACCGTGCGACGGGTCGGCCCGAGTTCGCGTTCTCAGCCGATCGGGTCTTCGACTACGCGGCCGAGCGGCTGCAGGACCGCGGTGAAGGCCAGCTTCGGCTCGCTGACATCGGTGGCACCTCAATCTTCATCTTTGGGCTCAGCCGCTACCGCCTCGCCTTCGAGGGCCAGACGCCCGACCGGGCGACCAAGTGGGACGCAACGCTCGCCGGACTCGGCGCGCACCTTTTGGCGCTCCAGAACGAGGACGGCAGCTTCAAGGAAGGCAGCTTCCTGGCGCGAGGCCAAGCCGTTCAAGCGTTCGCCCACCTCGACGAGGTGACGGATGGCAGCAAGGCCTACCGTGATGGCCTCATCGGGGCGGCGCGGTTCTCCTGTGAGCACAAGGACGAGATCGCGGTCGGCGACCTCCCCTACTTCTTGCTCTACGCCAATGAGGCGTTCCGCTACCTACACCGGGTCGCTCCCGAGGCCTATGACTGGGCCGCCTGCAGCGACGCCATGACCCAGCCGATGCTCGACGATCAGTACCTCGAGGGAGACACGGACGACCCGTCCTGGGTCGGCGGCTATGGCAAACGCGACGGCAACCGCCCGACGTGGTCTGCCTCACTCCGCATGGAGTCGGTCACCGACGCGATGGGCCTCGCACAGGATCGCGACGACGGGCCGCGAGTGGCGCTGTTGCGCGAACACATCGAAGCGGGCGCCGCGTTCGTCATTCGCCAGCAATGGCGCAAAGGCGAGACCGACGAGTATCCAAACCCGCCCGAGATCATTGGCGGTTTCCCGTATTACATGCCTGGGCAAACCAACGGATCGCTGGGCTGGCCGCTGTCCCGCACCGACCTCTCGTGGCACGGCTCGGCCATGCTCGTGAAGGCGGCGACGGTGCTGGGCGAAGAAGCGTTCCCCGGGGCGCTCCCGCGGCGGTGAGCGTTCGTCATCAGGCGCGTCACTTCTCCCAGGCGAGCCCGCGCGGCGTCCTCTCGAAGCCTGCAGCCAGTAACGCGCTCAGGAGTGGTGATTGTGTTGGCAGCGAGTTGCCGACGCGCTCGATGGTGAATCGACCGTTCAGCGCGTGAGACCGGGCCAGCGCCGTCAGCGTAGCGACCACGCGCTCGGGCTCTTGGGTTGCTGCCTCCGCCGCCGGGAACACCGTTAACTCGCGTCCACTCCTCGGCAGGTGAAACCATGCCGAACCGGCGCTCACGACAACGGTCGCGCCGACCTCTCGACGGGGGTTAGTGCGGCTCGTCGCGCCCGATTCGCTGTCCACGGGTACGGTGGGCCAGGGCAGGGCGCCGCCCCAGACGAGGGCAGGATCCACGGCCGACAGCGCGATGGGCGCCGCGTCCCCTGGCGCTGACGAGACAGCCCGAAGGCGGTCGATGGCCGGCACCGACGCGTACTGTTGGCCCATGAAGCCGTCGAGGAAGTAGCCCCGACGCAACGTGCCCACATCGTCGAGCCCCCGCAACGCGGGCAGGAGGAGCTGAAAGCCGCCCGGGACACCTTCGAGCTCCGCCATCTCGCGCGCGACGACGCCGTAGCGGCCGGTGAGCTGGAGGGCTCGCTGATGGGTGAGCTGGGTTCGCCTCACCTCTGGGTCGGCCGCGGCGCCGGCCGTCGGATTGGCTGGGGACACGAGTGACCATCGTCCACCCGCGAGCCGCGCGGCGTCCGCGTCACGGCGAAGGCGGCTCCCCCCTCTGAAGGCTCGAAGTGGCGCCAGCGAGTCGTTCGTGACGAGGCCCTGCCAGGCGAGGTCGGCCAGGACCCCGACCAGGGTCGTCAGGGCGAGCTCGAGTTGGGCTCGCAGCTCGGTCAGAAAGCAGGCGCCTCGGCGAGCGAGGAGGTCTAGGACCCGCGCGGCGTCGCCGGCCGCAGGGACGACATTGTCGGGCACGGGCGCGAGCCAGGCGCGCTCGCGGCGCAGGAGGAGGACCCAGCCGTCCTGGGAGCCGAGACGCCCCGCGCCGACCCAGACCAGCTCGCCCGTCGCCGCGAGCCGGTCGAGGTCGGCCGGTTTGAAGCCTCGGATTCGAGCTGGGAGGATGCGCGACTCGAGCTCCGAGAGGGGCAGGGGGAGGCCTTCGAGTTGGTCGAGGACGCGGACTAGCTCGCTGCCTTCGGCTCGCGCGGCGCTCGAAGCGGGCTTCGTAACGTGTTGCCATTCCAGGAGAAAGCGGCTGTAGGTCTCCGGCGTTGACGCTGCGACGGCGTTTCGAAGACCAGCGAGCGAACGACGGCGAATGGTGCGGAGCACGTCGGGATCGCAACGCTCGGTCCCGTCAGCGCTGAGGAAGGAGCCCGGGGTGAGTCGACCACGCGCGACCAGGGCGTCCAGCGCCGGCGCGAGGGCCGACGCGGCGAGGGCGTAGCGAGCGGCGAGTCGCTCGGCGTTGAAGGGGCCGTGGGTGCGACAATAGCGGATGACGAGCTCGTCGAGCGCCCTCGGTCGCGGCGCGAGGAGCGCTGCTGGTACCTCCTGAGGTGCAATCGCCCCAAGGGCGTCCCGGTAGAGCGCGACGTCTTCGGCGGCGGCGTAACGGCGCTCACCCGCGACGCTCAGCCAAAAGCCCCGACCCGCGTGAGTCAGCTCGACCAGCCAGGCCTTCAACTCCGCACCGGCGCACCGCGTCTGCAGCTCGCCCTCCGTCAGCGCGCCGAGACGCCGGAGGAGGTCATGCAGTGCGTCCGGGTCACGCGCTTGAAAGAGGATGGACTGCCCTTGCAGCTCCGCCTCGACGGCAGCGACGACCTCGGGGTCGAGCAGTGCCTGAAGCGCAGCGGGGCCCAGGAGGTCCCGCAGGAGCGCACGGTCCAGTGTGAGGGCTTGAGCGCGCCGCTCGGCGAGAGGTGCGTCATCGGCGTAGAGGAAGTTTGCGACGTAGGCGAACACGAGCGAACGCGCCATCGGAGACGCACGGTCCGTGGCGACCTCGTGCACTTCGATGGCCCCCGACGCGACGTCTCGGAGGAGCGTTGTGAGGCCCGGCAGGTCGAAGTCGTCCTGAAGGCAGGTCCGTAACGTCTCGAGAACGATGGGGAAGTTGGCGTAGCCCCGTGCGACGGCGAGGAGCCCCTGCGCCTTCTGGCGCTGCGACCAGAGTGGCGTTCGACGGCCGGGGCCGCGGCGGGGGACGAGGAGCGCCCGCGCCGCGCACTCGCGAAAGACGCCGCCGAAGAGCGCGGTGTCGGGCAGGGCTGTCGTGACGAGCTGAAGGAGTTCGTCTGGATCGGGGAACAAGCGTCGCCAACCGTCACCGGGGTCGCTGTCCGATGAGGCCGTGTTGAGGGACACGAAGCGCATTGCGATCCCGTCGTCCGACGCGAGCGCGGTGGTTTTGAACCCAGTGCCCGTCGCAAGCTCGGACTCGAGGGCCATCGCCCAAGGCGCATGGAGCCTCATCCCAAAAGGGCTGAGGATGCAGACCCGGAGATCACCGATCTCGTCACGAAAGCGCTCGACGACGATGGTGCGATCGGTAGGCAAACGCCCCGTGGCGGCGAGCTGGGCGCGCAGGTAACCCTCGAGGGCGGCTGCTGCGTCGGGGTCGACGGCGGTCTCATCGATGAGGATGGATTGGCCTGCGCTCAGACGCCGTTCCTGCTCGCGGAGTGCGGCGCCGATGGCGCGCCCCAGCTCGACGGGCCG
>CANMLD010000110.1 GCA_947498315.1 Pseudomonadota bacterium
CCTGGCGAGCAGTTCCACTCGAAGCCGATCCTGCTGTTCTGGATGGAGGCGGCGACCATCAAGGCCATCGGACTCTCCGAGACCTCCATTCGCTTCCCGGTTGCGCTGATCGCCATCATCGCCATCTTCGCGACCTACTACGCGTTATCGAAGATGGTTGGGAGGCGGCGCGCATTGCTGGCGTCCTTGGTCTTGGCGACCTGTCCGCTCTGGTACTTCCTCGCCCGCCAGTCGCAGACCGACATGCCCTTCGTGGGCACGCTCACGGCCGCGATGATGTTCTTCGCGCTCGCTATGTTCGGACCGCGGGAACCGACGAGCGATCGCCGCTTCTGGGTGCTGCTCGGCGGGACGCTCATCTTCATCCTGGCGCTCTTCATCCCACAGCTCGGCATCATCACCGCTGATGTGAACCACGCGCCCCTACCACGGGCGGACGGTCGCCCGCCTGGCGCCTTCGATCAGTGGCGCGTCACTGGCTGGATGCAGGCCGCCACCTACCTGCTCATCTTCGGGGCCTTCTTGCTCTCGATCATCGCGCCGATCGCGCGCGAGTTGGCGTCGGGCAGCCTCAGCGACCGCTTCAAGGAAGACTGGCGCCGCAAGTGTTACCTTTGGATCTTCTACGGTTTCTGTGCGCTCAGCCTGATGGGCAAGGGCCTGCTCGGGTTCATGCTCCCGGGCGCGGTCATCTTCGTCTACCTGCTCCTGACCAATGAATGGGGCGTGCTGCTTCAGCGGGTCCCGGCGTCTCTCGACCCGAACGGGCGTGGCGGGCTCCGCGGCCGCGCTGAGCTGCTCCGCGGCATCGGCCTGTTCATCTGCATCGGGTTCCCGTGGTACGTGGCGCTGCTCTCGGGGCCCGACGGTAACGCGTTCTGGACGCGCTTCTTCATCCACGACCACTTCAATCGGCTCGGCAGCGGCGTCCACTCCATCGACGACGGCAGCTTCGAGCACTTCCTCAAGTGGCTCGGCTTCGGCATGTGGCCCTGGTCGGGGCTCATCCTCGTCGGGCTCGCTGGGCTCGCGACGCTGAAGCTTCGTGACCACGACGGCCGCTCGCGCCTACGCCTGTTCCTCTACCTCTGGGCCTTCCTGGCCTACATGCTCTTCTCGGCGTCGAGCACGAAGTTCCACCACTACATCTTCCCAGCGCTGCCGCCGCTCGCGGTGCTCATCGGTCTTGGACTCGCGGACACGTTTACCGACCGCAGCCTGACGAGGCGCGCGCTCGTCATCGCGGGTATCGGGATCTCTAGCCTCCTGGCATGGGATCTCTTCCACAACCCGCAGCACCTCCGAAACCAGTTTACCTACAAGTACGACCGCGAGTGGCCCTCCGAAGCGCAGCGTCCACACGATCCGAACGGCGAGATCCGCTTCGAGAAGGATGTGAAGACCGCGTGGGAGCCGGATCGCACGTGGGCCCAATCCGACTTCTACAAGCACACGCCCGAGTCGCTTCACACCATCCTGGCCGCGACGCCGCTCCGATTCGAGACGTGGATCCCGGCGGTCGCGGTCAGCGCGGCCATCGCCTTCATGTTGCTTGCGTTCGGCCACCTGGGCGTGCGGACCGCGGGCCTGACGCTGCTTGGGCTCACGAGCACGGCGATGGCCGCGTGGGTCCTCAACTACTACATGCCCATGATCGCGCCCCACTGGAGCCAAAAGTACCTCTTCGATAAGTACTTCGATGTCTGCATCCCCGCTCGCAACCCAGCGGACGTCGACGAGGCCTTCCGGCCCCTCATCTCGGACAATGAGTCGCTCGTGGCCTTCTTCGAGCCGAGAGGCAAGCGTAACTGCCAGGACGAGGTCATCTCCTGGCTGCTCACGTGGCGCGGGGAGAGCTTTTACTCGGACAACACCATCCGCCCGATCCAGAAGGACGCGACACAGTTCGAACCCTATCTCGAGGAGTTCAACAAAGGAGCCCGCTTCTACGTCCACATTGAGCGCACGCGCGCCCGGGGCTTCAAGAGCCGAGCCGACACGGTGCTGAAGAAGCTACAAGGCAAGCGCGAGTTCAAGGGCATCAAGGAGTACGCGGTGACTCTCGAGCACAACGAGAACTACTGGTTCGTGCTCTTGAAGGCTGAACCGGTTTGCCAGGACGATTACGACAAGGACCAGCTTGGTCGCTGCCTAGCGCGTGTTGCAGCCAGGTAGCAGCTTCAGCGCTGCGAGAGCAGGCGCCGCGCGATGATCTTGCCCGCTTCCACGCCGGGCTGATCGAAGGGATCAACGCCGTAGAGTCCACCGGCGTAGGCCGTCATGGCCTGGGTGATCAACATCCAAGCCCCGATGGACTCGGGGGTCACGGCCGGCATGCGCCATGTGAGGTTCGGCCGCCCGGCTCGAGTCAGGGCTTCGGCGGTGCCGCGCTTCTCCATCCGCAGTATGTGACCCATGTCGTGGCCGACCATCCAGGCGACGTCGGGGTCGTCGCCGAGGTCGGCAGCCGGAATGGGCATCGCTCGATCGCAGCGGTCGACCTCGATGAACGCGACCACCATGTTCGGTGGCCCCTCCATCCATAGCTGCAGCTGACTGTGTTGGTCGGTCGCACCGACGGCGGTGATAGGGACTGGCCCGCGCCCAGCTTTGCCAAGGCTCTCGGCCCAGAGCTGTGCGAACCACTCAGCCGTGGCCCGGAGCGAATCGGCGTAGGGTACGGTCGCGATGACGGGACGGCCCTTGTCGACGTCGAGTGAGTAGAGGAGCCCGGCGGCCGCAAGCGCTGGGTTTTCAGCCGGATCTGGGGAGGCGAGGCGTTCGGCCGCCCACGCCATACCGCGGAACACCCCTTCGAGGTCGACGCCGGCCGCCGCGGCGGGGTAGAGGCCGACGGGCGTGAAGACGCTGAAGCGACCACCCACGCACGGAGGCACCTCGAAGCTCTCGAGACCGTCTCTGCGCGCGAGGCGGCGCAAGAAGCCCTTCTGCGGATCGGTCGTCACGACGAGGCGGGACGCGAGCGAGCCATAGCCGCCGAGTCTCGCTGCGGCTTGCTCCCGAACTACGAGCAATTGCGCAATCGTCTCGAGCGTGCCGCCACTCTTCGAGATCGCGTTCCATTGAGTGCGGTCGAGATCGAGGCCATCGATGAGCGCCCCGAAGCGATCGGGATCGAGGTTGTCCGGAAAGTGGACGCGTAGCCCGGCGCCACCGAGAGCAGCGATCAGCGCGCGACCGCCAAGGGAAGACCCGCCGATCCCCAGCACGACGAGGTCATCGAAGCGAGCTCGAGCCGCCGACGCCGCCTCGAGCACACGGTCGAGGGTGGCGCGATCCTCGTGGAGACGGAGGAATGGCAGCTCACCACTCTGTACTCGCGCGTGGATCGCACCGTGCGCGGCGGTAAGGGACGGCCGGAGCACGTTCAGGCACTCGGGTGAGAGGCCGTTCGCACCGACCTTGTCAGTATAGAGGTTGCCCGGATCGAGATGAAGTGGTTCGTGTTGCATAGAACCAGACTCTAACAGGGCCGCAGCCATCACGTCACGCTTGACCCACGCCGCGGCCAACCCATAGAGTCCGGAGCTTCGTCGTCTGAGGCGCGTGGAAGCCACCTCAGCCGCGATTGCCCGACAGGGTCAGCCATAATTCAACATCGACGCGGATATCGACTAGAGCCCTCAGGGCCCTGAGGTCCGCGCAGGGAGCGGTCCGATGAATCTGCGACACCTACTTTCGGCGAGCCTCCTCGCCTTCGCCGTCACGGCTTGCGAAGCGTCCAAATCCAGCTCGAGCGGTGACGATGGAACCGAGGCTGCTGATGGCAACGACGGCAGCGCGGCTGCCGATGCGACCGACGCCGCCGACGGCACGGAAGCGGGCGATGGCTCTGACGGGGCGGACGGCACCGACGGCACCGACGGAACCACCGACACGGCGGACGGCAGCACCGATTCGACCGACAGCGCCGACGGCGATGACGGTACCGACATCACCGCTCCAGACGGCTCGGATGGGAGCGATGGCGTCCCGGAAGAGCTCAAGTGTCTCGGGATCCTGCAGTGCGTCAATGGGTGCCCCCAGAACAACCAGCAGGACTTCCAGTTCTGCCTCGAAGACTGCCGCTCGCAGGGCTCGACTGAGTCGGCGGATGCGTTCAGCGCGTTCCTTCAGTGCCAATTCACCAATTGCGCTGACGCAACGACCAACGAGGCGGTCACCGCGTGCATCGTAGAGAAGTGCGGCGACGAAGCGACGGCCTGTCAAAACGACGGGCTCGGCGCGGGCACGAAGTCGTGCGCTCAGCTCTACACCTGCCTCAACCCCTGCGCCGCCATCTCAGATCAGGCCGAAGCGGCTCAATGCCAGCTCGAGTGCCTCGAGAGCGCCAGTGCAGAGGGCCTCGATGGGTTCAACGGAGTGCAAGAGTGTGGCAGCGCGAACTGTGCCGACCTGACCGGGCCCGCGTTCCAAACCTGCATGGACGAGAAGTGTGAAGCGGAGACCACCGCCTGCTTCGGGGGCTCCATCGGCACGGGCGATGACACGTGCCCCGAGCTCGTCGCTTGCTTGAACCCCTGCGCGACGAAGCCCAACCAGCAAGAGGCGGCGGCGTGCCAACTCGACTGTCTCACGGAGGCGTCCGAGCTCGCGTCCATGACGTACGACACCCTTCAGTCGTGCCTCGTCGACGCCTGCGGCGCCCAGCCGCAGGCGGCCTGCGTGCAGGAATCGCAGATGGCTGAGGGCCAGTGCCAGCCGATCATCGCGGCCTGCCAAGCCAACAAGGCGTACGAGCCCGCGGACGGCCAATTCGACTCGACGGACGCGACCGATGGTACGGACGCGACCGACGGTACGGACGCCACGGACGCCACGGACGCCACGGACGCCACGGACGCGATGGACGGCATGGACGCGATGGACGGTACCGATGGCACGGACGGCGTCCCGCCGATGATGCCGAGCCCGGCCTTCCAGGCGTCCTTCTCGAAGGAGTCCTTTGCGATGGCAGTGCACCCCGCGATGACGATGAACCGGAAGCAGTCTTTCTGGTCCATGTTCTTCAAGGCCGCTGCGGCCAAGTGATCGTGTCCGCCCGCCCGAGCGTTCAGCGCTTCGGCGGGCGTGGGCAACGCGCCCACCCGCTCCCTGCCTGAGTGGGTCGGACAAAATGGAGATTGAGCGTACACCGCGCAATTTTCGACGCAGCCGCCCTCTTGCTTCGACTGGGCACCGGTAGGCGCGTACTTGAGCGACGAAGGCGGGCTGCATCGCCCGTCGAGAAGCGAGAGCAACTCGATGCTAGAAAATTGCCGGTGGACGTCAATCGGAGTTTTGTCCGACCCACTGGATGGTTCCAACGTGTTTCGGAGCCTCCCTCGCGGTTGACCGCCCCGGGAACGGACTATAGGTTCACGGTGCTGTGCGGGGCCCGGTCGCGTGCGAGCCTGTTCTTCGAATCTGGCGTCGTAACTCGGCATCTCCCGAGAGCGCAGCTACCTCGAGGGTCACCACCTCCCACCCACGTCGTGAGATTCGCCTCCCGTGACATCCAAGCGAGACGATCGCCGCACTTTCGGCAGCGCTCTGTCCTGGAAAGGTCATGGCGCACCGCATGACCTAGGGCTTTCGTTGCCATCGCTGGTGGCGATGCTGTGCCTGCTCGGTACCACGACGGCGGCCGCAGTCGACCTCACGCCGCCACGACTCTCGAAGTTCGTCGAGGTCGCCAATCCTCCGGGCTTCGAAGACGGAGAAGTCGACGTCGTCCTTCAGATCACCATCCTCGAGACGGGCCTCCCGGGGGAGATCACCATCGACCGTTCGGTGGGCGACCCGTGGGACCAACTCGCTCTCGAGGCCGCGCAGCAGTTCGAGTTCGAGCCGGCCCTCGAAGACGGCGTCCCGGTGGCGGTGAGGGTCCCTTTCACCTATCGCTTCCGCCCCACACCGCGGCGCGGTCCGTTCGCGACGACGCGATTCGAACGGCGCCGAACGGAGGCAACTCCGGGTGCTCGCTACGAGGGGCTGGTGCTGGAAAAAGGCTCGCGGACGCCGCTCGACGCCATCACGGTCGAGCTCGTCGACGCCAGGACGAAGGCTCGTCGGCAGGCCGTTACGGACAGCGAAGGCCGCTTCGTCTTCGAAGGCCTCCCGACGTCGTCACTGCAGCTCGAGATCATCACGGGCGAACACGAGCCGGTGTCGACGCCCGTGACGCCGAGCTTGAACACCGCTGAGCCGGCTCCGCTTGTGTATCTCGATCCGGTGGGTGCAGCCCAGTACCTCACCGTCGTGAAGGATCGGCCGCCCCCGGCAGTCGCCTCCCAGGTGACGCTCCGCGAGGAGGAGCTGCGGCGCACGCCCGGGACCTTCGGCGACCCGACTCGCGTCGTGCAGACCCTGCCCGGCGTAGCGCGGTCGCCTTTCGGCCTCGGCTTTTACGCCGTGCGTGGATCTTCTTTTGAGAACACGGGCTTCTTCATCGACGGGCACCCTGCCCTCTTCCTCTATCACCTCCTCGGGGGCCCCGGCGTCCTCGCGCCGGACCTCGTCGGCCAGCTCGACTTCTATCCGGGAGGCTATCCGGTCAAGTACGGCCGCTTCGCGACCGGCGCGGTCGTCGTGACCACCAAAGATCCACCCGATGACCGCTGGCATGCCGACGTGGAGATCGATCTCCTGAAGGCGACCGGGATCTTCTCCATTCCCTTCGACGAAGGGCGCGGCATTGCGACGGTGTCGTTCAGGCGCTCTTACTACGAGCTGATATTGCCGCTCGTGAACCCCGACGTGACCCTCAGCTACCTCGACTACCAAGCACGCGTGACCTATGCCATCACCCCGGACGTGAAGTTCCGATTCATCGCTCTGGGGGCAGAGGACCGTTTCGGCCAATCGGGCGCGAATGAAGACACGGGCGAGGACCGGAGCTCAGACTTCGTCCTCGGCTTCCACCGCCTTCTGACCGAGGTCGAATGGAAGATAGCTCCCGACCTCGACGTGGAGTCGAGCCTCGTCTGGGAACATGACCGCAACAACGTCGAGCGCACCTCGGAAGACGACGACACCATCACCGCCGACTTCGCTGGCTACTTCTTCTCGTGGCGCAACGAGGTGAACTGGCGACCGATGAAGACGCTGCTCCTCTCGGGCGGTGTGGACTCGGTCTTCTCCGACCTCGGTGCGAGCCTACGTATCCCGTCCTTCCCGCCGGTGGGAGACCCACGACCTCCAATCTTCGACCCGATCATCGTGTCGTCACGTCTCTCAGGGCCCTTCAACTCAGCCGACCCGTGGGTCTCACTCGATTGGGAAGTAGTGCCGGGCCTGCGCTTAATCCCGGGCATCAGAGCGTCACTCGCCTGGTACGGAGATAGCCTGAAGGCGGCGCCAGACCCGCGAATGTCGGTGCGCTGGGAGTTCGCGGCAGGTTGGACCATGACCGCGATGGGAGCGCTCAGCCATGAGGTCCCGGCGCCCTTCCAATACCTCGAACCTTATGGCGATCCGGAGATCCCGCTGACACGCGGCGCCCAAGGCAGCTTCGGCTTCGAGTGGCTGCCTGGCGATGGTTGGCTCGTCAAGGTGGAAGGCTACTACAATCACCTTTTCAACATGGTGCGCCCCGCCGGAAACACCAGCGTCGGCGATGATGGCAATGTCGAGCAGGGCTTCTGGGCTTCCGACATGCAGGGACGCGGCTACGGCCTCGAGGTGTTCATCCGCAAGGAGTTCGGCGGCCGGCACTACGGCTGGGTCAGCTACACCCTCGCCCGGGCAGAGCGACTGCGCCCTCCCACCGACTGGGTGCTCTACGAAGGCGATCAGACCCACAACCTGAACGTGGCATGGTCCGTCATCCTCGGCCGCGACTGGTCGGTCGGCGCGCGCTTCACCCTCACGTCAGGCAACTTCTACCAGCCCATCGTCGGTGCTCGCTACGACGCCGATCGCGACAGCTACGAGCCTATCTACGCGCTGGAGTCGGAACGCTTCGACGTCTACCACCGGCTCGACTTGCGCCTCGACAAACGCTGGCGCTTCGACACTTGGATGCTCGAGGTCTACCTCGACATCCAGAACGTCTACAATGCGTCGAATCCGGAGACCCAGCGCTACAGCTATGACTATCGTTTGAAGACCGACGGCGCCGGGATCCCCATCCTGCCAACCATCGGCGTGCGCGGGGTGTTCTGATGAACTATGCGGGCCCCTTGACTCGTGTGTTGCTCCCGGCGATGGCGCTGCTCTGCGCAGGCTGCCTCGACCCTCTCCCAGAGCCCTCGAAGATCGAGGGGTTACGCGTCGTTGCGATTGTCGCTGAACCACCGGAGGCGGCAGAAGGTGCTCCGGTCACCCTGAGCGCGCTGGTCATCGACGGCCTCGGGGACGCCGTCGCACAGGCCGGCGGCCCGAAACGCGAGATCAAGCGCACGTGGCTCGCCTGCCTGAAGCCCGAACGCGGTCAGGGCTTCTTCTCCGGCGCCTCCAATGCTGGCTTCAGTGGCGGGCGCGGCTACTCCGTCGACGACCCCGGCTCGTGCTTCAACCTGCTCGAAGCCGAGGTCCTCACGGGCTTCGACTATCCGCTCGGCGACATCTTGGAGCTTGGTTCGGACGAGTCGGTGCGCCTCACGGTCCCCATCAACTTCGTAACCGATCCAGAGACGCTCGGGGGAGCCTACGGCCTACCGGCCGAGAGCCTCTCCCCGCCGGCGCTCGCGATCTTGTCGAGCGTTGCAGGCCTGAACCTCACGGTCGGACTCCGAGTCGAAGTCGACGCCATCGAAGGCGCGCCAGCCGACGTGGTCGAGGCCTTCAAGCGCGTGAACGTGTCCACGGCCTCGCCCAAGAACACGAACCCAACTGGCCTTCTCTTTCACCTGTCTCGTAGTGGCAGCCCCGAAGACGACGACGAGATCGCCCCACTCACCGGCGAGGCCTCGCGCAGAGGCACGTGCTTCGGTGAAGCGCCGGATGAACCCGTCACCCTCGACCGCGACGCGACCTGGGTTCTTCGCGTGCTCAACATCCCCGAAGAGTTCGAGAACTATCAGGTGCTGCTCGGCAGTACGGATCCGAGCTCGCCCTTCGGGATTCAGGACCGTGACGAGACGTACTTCTACTCGGTGTTCTCGACCCATGGCTCGTTTTCGGATCGCGTCTTCAAGTCGCGCGGCGCCGCGAAGGTGAACTGGGAGATCCCGTCCGACGCGCCCGGCAGCATCCCGCTGTGGGTGGTCATCCGAGACGGCCGCGGTGGCGCTGCTTGGTGCCACTCGACCGTGAACGTCATCGACGAACTGCCGCCGCTGGACCCGCCAGCCGCCCTCCCTGCCCGCCCTTGAAGCCGAGGCCCCCATGTTGACCGAAAAGCTCTCTCATCTCTTCGACTGGCTCGGCGCCGAATGGGTGATGTGGTTACTCATCCTGCTCGGGGTCGTGGCGCTCTTCGTGGGCATCGAGCGGACGTTGTTCTTTCGGAGTAGCCGCGTCGACGTAAAGCGTCTGGTCAGCGCTGTGCGGTCGGCCCTCGCGGTGGGCGATCGGCGGCGTGCCGCGGAGCTGGCGCGGATGCACCAAGGCTTCGAAGGCCGAGTGCTCATGCAGGGTCTCGAAGCGCTCGACCGTGGGCCCGTGGCCGTCGAGGAGATCGTGAAGAGCGCCATCATCGTCGAGCGCCTCTCGTACGACCGTTATCTCGGGTTTCTGGGGACTCTCGGCAACAACGCGCCCTTCATCGGCCTCTTCGGCACCGTGCTCGGCATCGTCGGCGCGTTCGGCAAGCTCTCAGGTGCGGGACAAGGCTCGGACCGCGCGAACGCCATGATGGGGAGCATCTCAGAGGCACTCGTCGCCACAGCGATAGGACTACTCGTGGCGATCCCGGCGGTCGTCGCCTTCAATCAGTTCAAGACCCTCATCAAAGAGCGAATCTCGTGCTCAGAAGCGCTCCTGCATGAGCTGCTCGCACACTTGGCGAGCCATCCTGCGGCCGGACGGGACGCAGCGGCTCCTCGGCAACAACAGATTGTGTTGCCACCCCGTTCAAGGCCAGCCGTGACGGCGCCACCGGCGGCCGACGTCGAGGTCGACCAAAGGCACTCGAGCGCGGCGCCAGCCTCGAGTGGGGCCCCCGAGGGGGCTGTGAAACGACGTCCTCCGGTCGGCGCACCTCCCCCTCGCGGCTCGGTGCCTCCGCGGCCCGCCGTGACGATTGGCCCCGTGGCCTCGGCTGTCGTCTCGGCTGCTCCACTCGCGGAGCACGAGCCCGGACCTGCGAAGGCGCCCCCGCCCGAGCCTGAGCCCTTCTCTTCGCAGGATCCGCAGGAGGCCGCTCCACCGGCAGTGAGCCCCATCGCGACAGCGGTCGTGGCGGGTCCCAAATCAGAGCCGGTGGGCCAGCCATCGAAGCCGTCGCGCCCGCGTCTCGAAGACAACCCCGACTGGGATGCGTGGAGCTCCGAGCCGATCGCTGCGCCAAAGCCCCGTCCCGAGGAACCCTGAGGTGGCGGGCGGGATCCAAGACGGCGACGACGAGCCCATTACCGCGATCAATGTGACGCCACTGGTAGACGTCGTGCTGGTGTTGCTCGTCATCTTCATGGTGACGACGGAGGTCATCCGCGAAGAAGAGCGCCCGAAGGCCCTCGCCGTCCAACTGCCTGCGTCCGCGAGCGCAGAGGAGATGCTGGCCCAAGGGCTGATGCCGTTGACGATCGATCGGCAGGGCAAGCTCTATCTCGGTGAAAAAGAGACGACGTTCGCCGTTTTGTCCCTACGAGTCGCCGAGTTCAAAGAACGGAAGATAACCCCTCAGGCGTTGCTCTCCGCAGACGAGAGAGTCGACCACGGCACCGTGGTGACGTTGATGGACTTCCTGAAGGGCCAGGGCGTGTCTGAGATCGCGATCAACACGAAGAAGCAGGCCATCGAGTGAGTAGCGGTCGCGTGCGCGACGCGCTGACGCGGTCGCTCGACGTGCTCCGTGAGGACCGGCGCGGCCGCTTCGTCGTGGCTGCAGTTGTGACGTTGCTTGCTCATTCGGCGCTGGGCGTCGCCGTGTGGCGGGCACCGGAACCCGAACCTTGGTCCGCGCCTGCGAGGAAGCGGACGTCGGTACGCACCTTCGAACGGACTGTCACGCTCCCAAAGCCGCCCCCGCTGACGCCGGCAGTGGCGCCGCCCCCACCACCGCCCGTCGTGGTCACGCCGCCGCCGCCGCCCGTCGTCGCCCCGCCACCGGCAGAGGTGGCTTCAGCGCCCGCACCGGCCGCAGCCCCGGCGCGCCCGAAAGGCCCAAAGCCCAAACCGAACAAGCCTGCGACCAACCCACCGCCGAGCGCCCCAAAGTCCGTGCAGCTCTCGAACGTCGGGACCACCGGCAGCGTGCGAGTCTACGAGGGCGACAGTGACTCGTTCGGCTCACCAACCACGGCGCCGCGTGAGGAGACCGAAGAGCCTGACCGTCCTGTTGGGGACGGACCACCGGACAGCACCGGAACCACCCCGACCGGATCCGGCACGGGCGAAACGGGCGACGGCGACGGCGGAGCGCTCGCGAAGGCCGTCGCCCCGAAGGTAGTGAAGCGAGTCTACGGTGAGTACCCGACGGCGGCCCCGCGCACGGGACGCCCGATCGCGCTCACGCTCAAGCTCGAGCTCGACTCGAACGGGACGGTCATCTCGGCGAGCGTCGTCTCCAAGCCGCCCATCGCCGGCACCTTCTTCGACGCCGAAGCCGTTCGCGTGGCCAAAGCGACCCGCTTCACGCCGGCCAACCGCGGCGGCACTCCAATCCCATTCAGCATTCGCTATGTGGTGAAGTTCGAGCCGCCCTGAGAGTGCACCGGCGCCCGTGTAGAGAATCTCTACACAGCGTGGCGAAACTCCCCACCGTGCGGGAGCGCCGAACATCGCTGCGTCGAACGTGACCGCGCCACAACCTTGTCATGGCGGGCATTTTCAGCATTGGCACAATCCGTGCTGGAGCGCCTGCGCGACCACGGGGCGGGTGAACGCGAATGCGGCGAGCAGAAGCACGAGCAGGATGGAGTCTCACGTTCGCGTTGATGGCGCTCGTGGGTTGTGCGCTCGAGCCCAACCCCTCGCCACACGACGAACCCACGGTGGATGGCGGCTGGAGCGACGCGGCCGATGCGATGGACGGAACGGACGGCGACTGGCCTGGGAGCGACGGCCATGATGGCGGCGACTCGGGTGGTGAAGCCGACGGCTCCGACACGACAGACGGTTCAATCGACGGGGCCGACGGGGTAGACGGCGCTGATGCTGCGGATGGCTCGGACATGTTGGACGGTGTCGACGCGACCGACGCGACCGACGCGACCGATGGTAATGACGCTGTGGACGCGACCGACGCGACCGATGGTAATGACGCTTCGGACGCGACCGACGGGAGCGATGGTAATGACGCTTCGGACGCGACCGACGGGAGCGACAGCGACGACGCGACCGATGGGAGCGACAGCGACGACGCGACCGATAGCACCGATGGCGCCTGCCCGGTTCCGCCGTCTCCGGGACCGCTGGCGCAAGCGCCTGCGGATCTGGTCGTCATCTTAGAGAACATGGACCTCCCTGCCGTGGGCGACCTCCCGGAGGCATGTCTGCCCTTCTTCGGGTCTTGGAGCGTCAACAAGCATGTGGAGGCATTTCGGGCTGCTGGGGGCCAGACACGGGTCGTGGGACCCGAGACGGGCTTCGGTCGCATCGCTACCGTCAGTCGGCCCATGACGCAAAGCCGAACCTATGCCGTCACGAGCGCCGTCTCGGCGTGTAGCGAGTCGCTCATCGCGGAAGCGCCCGAGGGCGGCCGCGAGTTCATAGCGTCCATCCACGGCTCCGCTGAACCTTGCGACTATGGTCTCGTCGACACCTACCCCGGCGGCGGACTTTGGCAGCCACCGATGACGTTGAACCAGGGTCCGCCAGTGCTGGGGTTCCTCGATGAAGCGGCCGCAGAAGGGGTACAAGAGCTGCCGGTCCTTCGGCGACTCGAGTTCTTTGCCGCCTACCTCGTCCGCAACGACGAGCAAGGGTGGCTCTGTGGCATCATGAAGCCCGATCAGCTCGATGAGCTAGCGTACCTCTTGTGCCCCGATGACTCGCAGTTCTGTGCCCCTTGGATAGAAGCGTCTTACTGCAACGGGCTGAGCTGTAATGTCGCGCTCTCCTTCGACGTCACCATCGCTGACCGCCTGGTCCTCGAAGGCAGCCCATGACGACGTCGCGACGTTGGCTCGCCCTCGTGGTGCTGGCGGTGGGGTGTTCGCTCGAGCCCAACCCGTCGCCGTATCCCATTCCGGGTGGCCCTGACGTGGGGACGCCATTCCAACCGGACACGCTGTCAGGGGCATCGGACGTAGCCATGGCGTCAGACACGTCCTCTCCGGAAGAAGACGCCGTCCCGGTGACCGACGTCACTCAGGATGATGTCAGTTCGAAGGACGCGACGGATGGGAGCGACGATGACGCAATCGAGAGCGACGTCGAGCCTTCTGACGTTCTGGAGGACTCGGCTCATGCAGGCGTCTCCGACATCGAAGAAGCGTCGATGGTCGATGCGGAGTGAGGGCGCAGCACGGCTGGTGGTCTTGACCGGTAGCCCGCGCCATGCTCTGTAGCCGGCTCGCTTGAAAGGACCTGCCTGACATGACCGCTCCAACTCCGAAGACAAAGACCTCGACCATCGAAAAGACCCCCGCGCCCGTCCCGTTCCGACCGGCACGTAAGCCAAAGACGCTGAAATCGGCGGCAGGCTTCCGCGTCGCGAACTTGGCGCCTCTGGCGTTCGAGACGACGCTCGACCTCGAGGTGCTCGAAGGCGTCATTGAGCAAGAGCGCGCCATCGATGCGCTCGAGCTCGGGCTCTCGCTCGATCGTCGCAACTACAACGTCTACGTCGCAGGTGAGAGCGGGACCGGTAAGACCACGATGGTCCGCACTCTGCTGTCGCGGCTCGCGCCCAAGCGGAAGACCCCGGACGACTGGATCTGCATCCACAACTTCAAAGACCCGACCGAGCCGCGCGCGCTACCGATGGCGTCTGGGACCGCCGTTCTGTTCAAGAACGCGCTGGCGCAGCTCATCACGCAGCTCCGTGAGCAGGTACCCAAGACCTTCCATGCGAAGGAGCACCAAGAGAAGGTGCAGGGCATCCTCAATCAAGGCCTCGATCGCGAGAACGAGTGCTTCGTCGCTCTGAGTAAGGAAGCTGAAAAGATTGGGTTCAGCGTCAAGTCGACGAAGACGGGCATCGTCACCATCCCGAAGGTCGACGACAAAGCGATCTCGAACAAGGACTACGCCCACCTCTCGGACGAAGAGCGCCGCCGCATCGAGGAGGCGCGCAAGCTGCTCGACCCGCACATCTCGGCGTTCTTACAGCGCACTCGCGATATCGAGCTCGACACGCACAAGCAGATCCAAGACATACAACGTCTGCTCGGTGAGACCGTGTCAGGCGGTGGGTTCAGTGAGCTCAAGACGGCCTACGCGAAGAACGCCGGCCTGGTGCAGTACCTCGATCAGATCTACGCGGACATCCTAGAGAACCTCGGCAAGTTCCTTCCCGACGAGTCCGACCCGGCCGAAGCGCGCGAGGCGCTGAAGCGCCCACTCAAGGAGTACGAGGTCAACGTCCTCGTCGACAACTCCGACGTGAAGGGCGCTCCGATCATCTTCGAGACCCGGCCGACCTGGTCGAACCTCTTCGGGAAGATCGAGCGACGCCTTGAAAGCGGCGTTTACTTCACCGACTTCACGATGATCCGCGCCGGCTCCATCTTGAAGGCGAGTGGCGGCTACCTCATCGTCAACGTCCTCGACCTCTTCAGTCAGCCGGGTGTCTGGGAGCAGCTAAAAGCCTGCCTCCGCAATCGGGAGGTCGCCATCGAAGATCCTGGCTTCCTGACCCCCTTCCTACCGTCGACCGGCCTCAAGCCCGAGGCCATCCCGGTCGGCCCGAAGATCATCCTCGTCGGCTCCTCGATGGCCTACTACATGCTCTACGAGCACGACGAAGACTTCCGAAAGAGCTTTCAGGTCCTTGCCGACTTCGATGACGAGATCGGCGAGACCAAGCGCACCGTTCGGGAATACGCGCAGTTCATCGCGACGACGTGCAAAAACGACGGTCTCGCGCCCGTGGACCGCGACGGCGTGGCAGCGATCGTGGAGCACGGCATGCGCGTGGCCGGCACCCAGCGCAGACTTACACTAAAGTTCAATGATGTCGCTAATCTGGTGCTCGAGGCGGCCTATCACGCCGGGCGTTCGCGAGACAAGACCATCTCCCGCAGCCACGTCCGGAAGGCCCTCGACGCCCGTAGCCACCGCAACTCGCTCGTCGCCGACAAGCTGCTGCGCGAGATCGTGGACGGTCGCCAGATCATCGACGTCTCGACGTCGGTGGTCGGCCAGATCAATGGACTCGCCGTCTATGAGATCGGCGATCACCGCTTCGGTCGGCCATCGCGGATCACAGCCACCACTTACGCGGGCAAGTCCGGCATCGTGAACATCGAGCGTGAGTCGAAGCTCTCCGGTCGTTATCACGACAAGGGCCTCTACATCATCGACGGCTATCTCGGTCAGATGTACGCGCAGACCGGCCCGCTCTCGCTCGGTGTCACCATCTGCTTCGAACAGAGCTACGGCAACGTCGATGGTGACAGCGCGTCCTCAACCGAGCTCTACGCCATCCTGTCGAGCCTGTCAGGGCTGCCAATCAAGCAGGGCATCGCAGCGACGGGCTCCGTCAGCCAGCGTGGCGAAGTGCAGCCGGTGGGTGGTGTGAACGAGAAGATCGAGGGGTACTTCCGCGTGTGCCAGGCGCTCGGCCTTACGGGCATTCAGGGCGTCATCATGCCGGCGTCGAACGTACCGAACCTGATGCTGGCCGAAGATGTGCGCGCGGCGATGGACGCGGGCCAGTTCCACGTCTACCCGGTCGACACCATCGATCAGGGGATCGAGGTCCTGACGGGGATGGCCGCCGGCAAGCCCGACGGTTCCGAGCCAGGCACAGTCCACTATGCCGTCCGCGCGAAGCTACGCTCGTTTGCGAAAGCGACAGGCAGCGAGCCAAGCGTCACGACGTCTCGTGCGGCCGCCCATGAGGATGTCGATTCGGATGAACCTAGCGCGCCATCCCCACTCCCCACTCCCGAAGAGCCGGACGAGGAGTAACAAGGCACGCGGGCGACGGTGGAAGAGCCACCGTCGGCACTGAGTGGGTCGGACAAAATCAGGCGCTTGGGTGCTGAGAGCCGGGCGGGACCCCACCAGCCCCGCCGAGCCGAACGAAGAGTCGCTCT
>CANMLD010000111.1 GCA_947498315.1 Pseudomonadota bacterium
CGCAGATGCGATTGCGGGCGCCTCGGTTCCGACTCCGTTCTCCGGGGGCGTCGAAGCAGAGCTTCGTCTGATCTTCGATACTGATGCCGCATCTCACTGAGAGGCGAGCGTCGCGAGTGCTCGCGCACTTGGCACCGACGATTCTGGCCAACTCCCCGTCTTCTTGACGTGATCGCGTCGCCAAGCGGATATGAGCCGTTCTCACGGAGGGGCAAAGGCCGCGCGCCAGAACGGGTCGAAAGAAGAAGGAACGCCTGAGCGATTGGCAACCTCCGCTCGAGCAACTGTGCTGCGCGAGCCGCGACTGCGACGTCGCCGGGCAGCGTGGCCACGGGAACCTCTCAGACTTCCATCACACCCACCGTAGCCTGAGACTCAAGGTGTTCGACGGAACCTTCGAGTGCCGAATGTCCGCGATGGCCATCGGCATTGGCGAACACCCGCTCTCGATTGAAGTCCTCGTAACTCAGGTGGTCGGCACTGCCTCCATCACAAAGCCGACATTGGCGAGCTTTGGTAGCAGCTTCCGGCGAGGAGGTGCCCCGTGATGGGGACACGACCGAAAATTGCGCGGCGCACACTCAATCTCCATTTTGTCCGACCCACCGAACGGCGCGTGACAATTTCAGCCGTGTCTGCGGTACAGTCTGGTGATGGAACTCCCTCGCGCCGACTCCTCCGTCCGCCCCCAAGTGGCGTCGCTCTTCGAGCAGGCAGGCGGCATCGAGGGCCTCGAGCGAGTCCTCGCAGACTTCTACGACAACGTCTTCGTGGACTCGATGATCGGGTTCATGTTCGCGGGTGCCGATCGCAAGCGGCTGGTTCGGCTCGAGGCCGAGCTGACCGCGCGCCTCCTCGGTGCCACGGAGATCGCCTACTCTGGCCGCCCCGTCGGTACCGTGCACCGGCCGCATCGCATCTTTGGTGGTCAGTTCGAGCGACGAATGATGCTCTTGAGCGAGGCGCTCGACCGCCACCACGTCCCCGTAGCGGTTCGAACCGCTTGGCTCGAACACAACAGAGCCATGCGGCAGCAAGTGACCGTGGACCTGGGCGCCGAGTGCGATGGCCCCGAGGCGCAATCCGTGGCACGTGGCGCGGGCGGACTTCCACTGGAGGAGTGGTCGCCGGGGGAGTCGGGCTGAGGCCCGTAAATCCCACTACGATGATGACTTCTTCCGCACCGGCGCGCCAGACGGGGGCGCCCGCTCTTCAGGCAGAGTCTCAGGGATCTCCAAGATCTCCGAGAGACGTAGGCGGAGCTTGCGAGCGCTTCGCAGCGAGTCCAGCCCCTGCCGCACTCGCGCATCGCCAGACCGAAGCGCATCTCCATTGGCCAGCCGGAGCCCTTCGAACGAGGTCTCCATCCCCAAATGGATGGTTTGATGGGCGTCGCTGTACGCCTTCAGGAGCGCTTTGGCCTCTTCAGTCGTCGCCTCGACGGTTTCGAGCCGCTTCACCAGCGCCCTCTGCAGGTCCACAATCCCGCGCATCTCGTCCACGAGCGCCGGTGCGGCACGGAGGCCGGCATCACGCTCGGCCGTCCAGGCCACGAAGCGCTCCACGGGCAGGTCTTCCCCGTTCGGCCGCTGAGCAGCGTCGAGTCGGCGAAGCGTTCGAGCCATCGCGTCTGCATCGGGATTGGGCAGGTCGCGGCAACCCGCCCCCAGGAAAGGAGTCAGAACGAAGAGGACGAGCGAGAACGAGCGAAAGGCGTGAGTCACGTGGCCAAAATCCACGACTGGGCACGTGCTGTCAAAACACGGCTGAACTTCGTCGCCCGGCTGCGCTCTGGGGTCTGCCCCCGTGAGCACCATCACCCCATCCGACCGTCGCTCGACCGCCACCCTCGGCGCGCTTTACTTCGTCCAAGGGATGCCCTACGGATTTCAGACCAAGGCGCTCCCGATCTATCTGACGGACCATCAAGCGACGATGACTCAGGTCAGCTTCGCCGGAATGCTCTCGCTCCCGTGGCTCCTGAAGCCTATCTGGGGCCCGCTGGTCGACCGCTATGGCACACGCCGGCGCTGGATCGCCGGACTGCAGATCCCGCTGGCGCTGACGCAGCTCGTGGCGGCCTTCATGATGGAGACGATCCCGCTCGCAGGGCTCTTCGGTATCCTCTTCGTGATGAACCTGCTGGCGTCGACGCAGGATGTCGCCGTCGATGGGCTGGCAGTCGATCTACTCGAGGGCGCCTCCCTCGGGACCGGGAACGCCGCGCAAGTCGTTGGCTTCAAAGTGGGCATGCTCTTCGCGGGCGGGGCGCTTGTCGTGCTCACACCCACGTGGGGGTGGGCTGGCGCGTTCGTGGCGATGGCTGCCGCGACGTCGCTTGGCCTCATCGCGCTCTGGCCCGATTGGGGAGTAAAACGTCGGCCGGGCGCGGGAATCGGAGACTCAGACACTAGAAACCACCCACCCGGCTTCCACGCCATCGGTGTCGCCATCCTCTCGGTAGTGCGTAGTCGAGCCGGTCTCGCGCTCATCCTCTTCATAGCGACCTACAAGCTAGGCGAATCCATGTCGGACGTGATGTGGAAGCCGTTCTTGCAACGGTCGCTTCAACTCAGCGGCACGACGGTCGCAACGTGGGACAGCACCTGGGGCATGGCCTTCTCCATCACGGGCTCACTCGCGGGTGGCTTCCTCGCTTCACGCGTTGGGACGCTTCGGTCCGTGACCTGGTGCCTGGTCTCGCGCCTGCTTCCTGCGACTTTCGTCGCGCTCTCTGGCTATCTTCTGGTCGGGACGCCCTCGGGCCCCGTCTGGGTCGGGGGCGGCACGGACGGGACCTCCGCCTGGCTCATCGGCGTCACCTGCGCCGAGGAGTTCACGGGCGGCGCACTCACGACTGCCACGTTCGCGCTGATGATGAGCACGGTGGACCGGCAAATCGGCGCGACCCACTTCACGGCGCTCGCTGCAGTCGAGGTGGCGGGAAAGGCGCCCGGGGGGCTCCTCGCAGGGCCGATCGTCGATCGCGTGGGCTTCGGGGCGACTTTCCTCGTGGCGCTTGGGCTCGCTGCGATCGCATTCGTGTCGTTGGCGTACCTTCGACGCGTCATGAATGCGTCTGCCTCACATGGATCGACGGTGGCGACGTGAGCCCATCCAAAAGTCCGGGTCGGTTCGTTTGGCTCATCTTCGTCCTAGTCCTCTTGGGCACGGCTTGTTCATCGGCACTGAAGCCGCCCAAAGACCCACTGCGCGCCCGGCAGACCGAGCGCTGGGTCGCCGCGGTCACACGAGACGCGATGCCCGGCGACCTCATCGCCACGAGACGGTACGGTGAGGTGGACGATGCGCTCGAGCTCGGGCTGACACGCGTCGGAGTCCTCGATGCTCAGGGCCGCATCATCGAGGCTTTCGGGCCCGTCGTCACCGCGACACTCCTGCGCGACCTGGTGCATGGCTCACATCGGGTGGTCGTGGTGCGGCCTCGCTTCGTCGACGACGACATTCGGGAACGCGCCGGCAAAGCAGCCGGCGCTTACGTCGATCAATCCACCTCGACCGTTGGCGGCATCGGCGAGTCGGCTGCCGAGCGCACAGCGGCGTTCGCGCTCGCGGTCTATCGCGCTGTCCATCCTCCCGCCTCGGCGTCGGCGCGGCTCCCCATCGAGATCCCCGACGTCGGCGCCTTGGTCTTCGACAGTGGAACTCGTTTCTGACGATGACGAGCACGGTTCCGACGATGACGAGCACGGTTCTGACGATGACGAGCACGGTTCCGACGATGACGAGCACGGTTCCGACGATGACGAGCACAGTGAAGCTCCGCTCTTGACGCCGTGCGAAGCGGGCGATACCCCCATCCGGCCCCAACGGAGGCCACATGCTCGTGAGCTCGCGTCACTCCCGCTCCTTTCTGCTGTCCCCCCTGTTCGCGTCGGTCCTCGCCTTCAGCTGCGAGTCCCCGAGCGACGCAGCGACCGACCCGGTTGACGCCGGGACCGACGACGCCACTGACGGGGCCGACGGATCGGATGAAGGCGGCACCGACGCCAATGACGCGGCAGATGCCTCCCTCGAGGAGCCCCTGTCGTTCTGCAAAGGCCCAGTTCAGTTCCGATACGATCCCGAGAACGACGCTTTCCTGGGAGCCTTCCCCGACGACTTCTGGACGACGGACGCCGAGACCGCGTCGGGCGTCGAAGTCGCCATCGATGAAAAAACCAGATGGATCGCGGACGTCCCAGGCACTTTCGGCAAGAACGTCCTCGAGTTGAACGGGCTCGACGGCTTCGGCACCATCGCGACCGTGTTCCTGCGCTTTACGGACGCGCTCCCAGAGTCGCTGAACTCGCCCGGCGAGGCTCCGGACGGTGTTCGCTTCGTCGCCCTCGTCGACGACGAGGTCCGCGACGTCCCGTTTCAGACCTCGCTGACCGATGACGGCACCACGCTCCTCGTCGAGCCGTTGAAGCCGCTCGCCCCGAACACGCTGCACGCCGTTTGGGTCACTCGTGATGTGCTGGTGGGCGACGACTGCATCGCGCCCGGCCGAGCGCTCGAAGCGCTTCTGTCCGGCGAAGCGACACAAGGGGCGCTCGCCCGGCTCCGGCCGCGTTTCGAGACGCTCATGGCCGCGTCCGGTCTGCGTGGCGATGAGCTCAGTGCGGCGACCGTCTTCACGACACAAGACCCGACGCGCGATGACGCGGTCGTCGCGCCCGACATCCGCGGCCGCACCTACGCGTGGTCAGACGTCTTGTGCGACACCAAGGTCAAGGGAGTGAAACACTGTGAAGCGACCTTCGACGGTCGTGCGTACACGCTCGACAAGGTCTATGCCGGGGGCGAGCCGCAGGCGACGTGGACCTATCCCGTCAGCCTGTGGTTCCCCAACTCCGCGGGCCCTCACCCGACAGTGCTCTTCGCGCACGGGATTGGCGGAGACCGCAGTCAAGCGCGCGGCTTCGCCGAGTACTTCGCGGCTGAGTTCGGCATTGGCATCGTCTCCATCGACGCTGTTGAGCACGGCGATCACCCCGGTGGGAACGGGGGTGGCGGGCAGATGGACGTGCTCGGTTTCTTCGCCGTCGACCTCGGCACCGCGAGCGTGAACGGCCGCGTTCTGCGCGACAACTGGCGGCAGTCCGCGTGGGACAAGCTCCAGCTCGTCCAGCTCTTCGAAGACGCGCCGGACGTCGATGGTGACGGTGATGTCGACCTCGACCTCGACCGTGTCGGCTTCCTCGGAGTCTCACTCGGCGGCATCATGGGGCCCCAGTTGCTCTCGATGACCGATCGCTTCGGTGCCGCTATCCTCGATATCTGCGGCGGCCGTCTCACATCCATCCTCGACGACTCCGAGACCCTCGGCGTCTTCACGGCCATCGGCGCGCCCGGTGCCTCGGATGGCGATATCAAGCGCTTCTTCGCCGTGGCGCAGGTGCTCATCGAAGCCGGCGATCCCGTGAGCTACGCCCCTCACGTTCTCGAGCAAAGAAAGCTCGACGCCGGGACCCGCGCTCCGCACATGCTCCTGCAGATCGCCATCGGAGACGAGGTCATCCCCAACTCCGCGAGCTGGTGGCTCGCCCGTAGCCTCGGCGTGCCCCACATCGCGCCCGTTCACACATCGGTGCCGCTCGTAGACCTCCAACCGGGCGACGGTCCAGTCTACGGGAACCTCCTCGGTGGCACTACGACCGGTGGGCTCTTTCAGCTCGACCGGGTCAGCTACGGCGACGGCAAGAAGCCGGAGGCGGCTGGTCACCAGACCACCCCGGGCAGCAGCGAGTCGATAACGCAGGCCGTCACGTTCCTCCAGAGCTGGAACGAGACCGGCGTCGCACGGATCATCAATCCCTACGACGTCGTCGGTACACCTCCGTTGGGTCAGTGACGCCCGTCCTACCGGCGGTGGGACGTCTCGAGAGGGGCGTCCCCCTCGCGCCCTTCACGACCTTCGGGCTGGGCGGCCCTGTGGCGCTCTGGTGCGGCGACGTGACCACGGATGAGCTCCCTGGTGTCGCACGCGCGATCCTCGACGAGACCGGTTCGCCGCCGTTACTCCTTGGGGACGGGTCGAACCTCCTCGTCGCCGATGGCCCCATCTCCCGGGGCGTCATTCGGCTCGGCGGACACGGGTTTACCTTGGGCCCCTCGTGGGGCGAGGTCGTGGACGTGGCGGTCGACGCCGGGACCTCCTGGGATGGATTCGTGTCAGACGCCGTCAATGCGGGGCTACAAGGCGTCGAGTGCCTGAGCGGCATCCCCGGGCGCGTTGGCGCAGCGCCGATTCAAAACATCGGCGCGTACGGCCAAGAGGTCTCGGACACCGTGGTCGCAGTGGAAGGCCTCGACCTTCTAACCGGCGCTGTCATCGCCCTCACCGCTGCCGATTGCGCCTTCGGCTATCGAACGAGCCGCTTCAAGACCGGCGACAGCACCTTCGCGGTGACGCGCGTCCACTTCCGGCTACGCACGCAGTCGTCGCCGACGGTGGCGTACCGCGACGTCGCCGAGGCCCTCCTGGCCGTCGCCGATCCCACCCTCCAAGTGGTGCGGGAGTGCGTCCTCGCCATCCGTCGGCGGAAGTCGATGGTCATCGACGCGACCGATCCGAACCGACGCAGCGCCGGGTCTTTCTTCACGAACCCCGTCGTCACCAGCGGCCACGCGGACGCTCTCGCGGCCGAGAACGGGGGCGAGCTCCCGCGTTATCAGAGCACCGGCGGGGTGAAGTTATCGGCGGCATGGCTCATCGAGAACGCCGGGGTCGCCCGGGGCTTCGAGCTCGGTGGGGCACGGGTCTCCACCCGCCACACCCTGGCGCTGACGGCGGCGTCTGCTAGCTGTCGGACCAGCGACATCGTCCGGTTGGCCGCACATGTTCGTCGTGCCGTCCGTCGGCGCTTCGGAGTGACGCTCGAACCCGAGCCGGTCTTCGTTGGCTTCGACAGGTCGGCAACGCAAGTGCTTGATGAGGCTGAGGAAAGTTTGCCCAATGATTAGTCCCGCACCGGGCCGTACCCGCTTGTCTCTCGCAGGTCGCGCGGTCGGGCTCTTCCTGAACATCCTCGCGTGCGCCGCGTTGGCCCTGACGCTGGTCTCCCCCGTGTGGCCTCTCGCGGTTGCGCTCGTGGGCGTCATGCTGGTCGTCCCTCATGACCAGATGAAGATCGCCATCGGCTTTCTGGCGCTCATCCCAACCGGCTTCCTCGCGCTCCGTACCCTGAACTTCGGCGTCACGGCCGTCGCTCCCCCCATCGCCACCCTCGCCGCAGGCCAATACGACGCCGACAGCCCCGACCTGCTGGGCCTCGTCCATGTCCGAGCCGTGGTGCGCGCGCCAATCACGCCAAGCGGCAGCGCGACGCTCATCCTCGTCGATGCACACGCGCCTTTGTGGCTAGGCTTCGATGACGCGACGCTGAAGCGAGAATCGCAGCGCGCGCTCGAAGCGCAGGGCGTCCCAGCGGCGCCGTCGCCTGCGAGCGATCCAGGGACTGCCCACCTGGTCCATGGCGCCCTCGCTCGGGCACTGAACGCGTCTCCGACGCCGCCCGAGCTCCCTGACGGGGCAACTCAGCAGGGTGCAATCGACACCTACTACGCGATGTTCCCTCAGGAGTTCGCGCACGCCTGCGACTTCTCGAAGGTCCCCAGCGGCAGCTTCGAGGGGACGAGCTCGAACCCTGGCTTCCCGTCGCGGGTCCGTATCACGGTCGTCGCTGGCGCCTTGAAGCGAGTCGAGGTGCTCGATTCGAAGTTCAGTGAGTATGGACGTCCTGCGTTCGAGGCACTCCCCGCCAAGATGGTCGAACAGAGCCGTGCCGACGTCGATGTCGTCGCAGGTGCAACTCGGTCGAGCTGGATCCTCCGCAGCGCCGTCTTCCACGCATGCCAGGCGGGGCTCGCCTCGCTGGCCGCCCCCGCGGCGCGAAAGGCGCCCGGCCCCGAGTTCCCGTCACCCGAGTCGGCCCGGTGAACCCCGATTCTTGAAGCCAACGCGGGTGCGTGTTAAGCCGCCCTTCGCGGAATTGACCGACCGCAGCGACGGTTTCGGGTCAAGTCTGCCACCGTCATCGGACTCGATCCCGACGTCGGTGGTCACCCGTTGCCGGGGACCCGGCTGCCAGGGCCCCATGCCCGCCCTTTCCGGTTCCGGCTCTAGCTTGGAGGCTCTTCCGATGCATCGACTGTTCACCACTGCATTCTCCCTCGCGATCGCGGCGTGTCTCCTCTCGGGGCTGGCGTCGGCCCAGGTCGACCTCGACACTGAAGGGCTCCCCGCACAAGTGACCGTGGGCCCGATGTCGCAGAAGCGCTTCCAACTCGCCATCGCTCCCGTGAAGTGTGAAGGCGACGCGTCCATCTGCGACGCGGTGTCAAAGCAACTCGCGCGTAACTTCGAGATGTCGACCTTCTTCGAGCTCCTCGACTCGAAGACCTTCGTCGCCAACATGGACCGCGAGACGCTGAACGACACGTCATGGGCTGACTGGCGCAACGTCGGCGCTGGGCACCTCGTCAAAGTCATCGTGCGCGGTAGCGGCGCCATTGACCTCGACATGCGCTTCTACGAAGTGCTGGCACAGAAGGCAGTCGCCGTGAAAGGACAGTCCGCGAGTGGCCTCGGCGGCAAGGCCGTCCACGCTGCCGTGGACACCTTCATCAACGGCGTCATCGACGCCGTGACCGGGCAGCCTGGCATCTTCGGCTCGAAGCTCGTCTACGCCGTCAAGACCGGTCAGCAGACTCGCGGGATTGGCACCGTCGAGATGGATGGCCATGGCCAGGGCGGACTCATCGGCGGTGACACCATCTCGATGTTGCCGAGCTTTGCCAATGGCGGCGTGCTTTACACGAGCTTCCGCGGCGGCAAGCCGGACCTCTACATCGGCAGCAAGAAGCTCACGAACAACCCGTGGCACTACCGAGGCGCGTCGATGGGCCCAGGCGGCACCATCGCGGCGGCGCTCTCGAAGGGCAGCGGCACGGACATCTACCTGCTCGACGGCGGTGGCAACCCGACCACACGGCTCACCAATGGCGAAGGTCAGAACGTGACGCCCTCGTGGTCGCCTGACGGCTCCAAGATCGCGTTTGTGAGCGACCGCGCTGGCGGGCCGCAGATCTACGTGATGGGGGCTGGCGGTGGCGGCGCATCGCGAGTGACCATGGCTGGCGGCTATAACTCGACGCCGCATTGGGGCAAGAACGGCCTGATCGTGTTCGCCGCGATGACTGGGGCCGGCTCGGACATCCTCACCGTCGACGAAGGCGGTGGGATGAAGCGCATCACCCAGAATCAGGGCACCAACACGGATCCCTGTTGGTCGCCCGATGGGCGCTTCATCGCCTTCGTGTCGACTCGCGACGGCACCAAGCACCTCTACCTCTCGAACGAAGACGGCCGTTGGCAGTTCCGCATCACCGAGAAGGGCGGCGGCTTCTCGACGCCGCGCTGGGGCATGTAACAGTCGTCACACGGCCGCGCGGATGTAGCCCCGTACCTCTTCGGCGACGGCGTTCGAGTCGACGGCCACGCCCGCGAGGTGTTTTTCGAGCAGGCGCCCCCGTAGCTCGACGAGCTGGCGTGCGAGCGTGTAGTGCGCGTCACGGTCACTCCCGATCCTTAGCGATGAGTTGAGCGAGGCCACGAGGACGTCTGGGCCGACGCCCCATGTGTCGACGTAGACGGCCGCCGGCCCCTTCGGCCGGTCAATGCCGGCCAACAGCGCGATGTCTCGAAGGAGGAAGAAGAGGCCGCCCCACTTTTCTCGGGCTGCGGGCGATGGCTTGACTCCGCCGCCGCCGCCGCTCGATGCGGCCCACTTCAAGAGATCCCGCAGGCGTCGCCGCTCGGCGCCAATCCAGAGTCGTGACATCCACCTCGTCGCCAAAATCCCAACCGCCGCTGCGGCGCACCCCGCCAGAAAGGAGACCGCGGGGCTGAGGCCGACCTCGGTGCTTGCCAGCCGCGTCGAGACCGAGACGAAGGCCATCGTGGCCACGGTCGCAGGCAACATGACGCCGAAGAAGAGCGCCTTGCCGACGATCGGGTTGAACTCACTGAAGAAGCCACCGCCGCCCGCTCGGGTCCGAAGGTCTTTGATGCAATCGAGCAGCGGCGTCGCCCTTATGAGCTCGCAGATCCCGACCAGCGCGACCTCGCTCGCGCCACTGAGAGCGCGCCGCAACGCATGTGCATCGACGTCGAGATCGTCTTGCGATAGGGCGGCGGACAGCTCGTCCGCGCGTTTGTTCACGACCTGTTCCGCGGCGTCCGTCGATGAGATCCCCATACCGACGAGCTGTTCATAGAGCGGATCGCGGCCGAAGGGCGTGTCGAGGAGCACAGGGATGCGACCGAGCCGAGACACGTGCATCGCCACGACTGGGGAGTCGTCATGGATGATCGCCACCGAGCGCTCGCCAGCGACGTGAACGACCACCCAGAAGTGAGACGGATCGGTGCGAGTGATGCGCAACGCCATGCGGCCCGTGCGTTTGGACCACCGAGCGAGCCGCGCATCGGCTTCGATCGGGCTCACCTTGGTCGCAGACTCCGCTAGCCCGAGCCACCCGCAGTGGGACCGAACCGTCCCAGACTCGGCGACGAGCTCTTCGAACGCAGCGCGCTCGAGGCCCCGCCCGAGCAGGAGGTGATAACGCCGCATGGTCGGGAGGGCTTCCGAGACCGGCACGGCGACAGAACCAGCGCTTCCGCCGTTCACTGAGACGCTTGCCTTCGTAGGGTGACGGTGACGGACTTCTTCAACGTCGCTTCAGCCCCGACGGACTCGAGTTGCACGGCAAGGATGGCCTCGCGGTCTTGCCACATGGCCGATTCGTTGAAGCCCATCCACAGGTCCAGAACGTAGTCGAGGCCATCGCTGCCGGCAGCGAGCGGCTGGTCGTTCCACGAGGAGGATCCAAACTCCTCCGAACCGTCTGGCGACGTCAAGGTCGCTTGGAGCACGACCTTGTCGACCTCGGCGGCGAGCGACGACGCGGAGGTGGCTAGCACTAGCCCGAGGGAGCCCCCCTCATCGACCACCACCTCGAGATCGTCCCCGTCGGCGAGTTCGAGGAAGGCGTCGGACGATTTCGCGCCTTTCGCATGGGTGCCGAGGCGTAACGCGGGCGCCGCGGGAGTGACTACAGTGCTGTCTTTCCGTAAGGTGACGGTCACGGTCTTTTCGAGGATAGGGCCGCCGCCGTACGGCTCGAATGACAACGTGAGCACGGCGGACTGGTCTTTCCACTTTGCCTCGTCGCCGAGCACCATCCAGGTGTTCATCAGGTAGCGCTTGCCGTCGTCACCCTTCAGCAGTGGGCGGCGCCTATAGTTGATCATGCCGAGGACGTTGCTGCCGTCGACCGTTGCGAGCTGCGCTCGAATGTTGACGCGCTCGACGCAGCAATCGAGTTGGTTTGTCGCGACGGCGAGGACGACCATCCAGGCTCCTTGGCCCCCGAAGATGACCGGGACCTCGGCCTGGTCGATGGCTTCCGTGAAAGCGGCCACCTCGATGAGGCCGGCTTCGTTGGTGCCGATCTTGAACTCGGGTTCGGGCGCCTCACCGCTCGGCGTGCATGCTGACGGCAGGCACTCAGTGGCGTCGGCGGTGGGCAGCAAGGAGTCGTACGCCGATGCGACCGTAGCATTGTCGCACGCGACCGCGCTCCAAAGGAGAGTTATGAGGGGGACGGCGGCGGCGAGTCGAGACCACATGGCGCGAAGCATAGGGCGAGGAGTGTGAGGACGCCACCTCGACCTCTGCTTTGTGCTGCCTGCGACCTGAACGAACCTCAACGCATAGGAGCGAGAAGTCGAATCGCCGCCGAACCGGTCAACGTGTCGCCGCCGCCTGCGGGCGTGAGGGACAGCGTGAGGCTGCCCACCTCATTGGACCACTCGGACGTGCTGCCGAGCATGAGGGGAACCCCGAGAACGTAGGCTTGGCCATCCTCCCTGCGTACCACAGCGTGGCGTCGCCCTGTGATGCGTCCGAGCTCCACGTCTAACATCTGGCAGGACTCCGTTGGTGTGGGCTGGCAACGGCGATCGGCCTTCTTCTTCTTGGTGAGCGTGCCGTCGATGTCGACCTCGGTCACCTCGGCTCCAAGGGCTGAAGTCCTAGCGGCCAGCACCAGGCCGACGTCGCTACCAGCAAGGGGCAGCGGCGTGAGCTCCGAGAAGGTCGGGAGGGTGCAGAACCCGTCGGGGCTCAGCTCGTCTGCTTCGCTGGTTCCGATCTTCATCCTGAGGGCGGGATCGGTGCTTCCTGCTTTCTTCGGCGTGACTGTGAACGTCTGTTCCAGGGTCTCCCCGCCTCCATACGACTCCACGGAGACTGTCAGGAGTGCCTCTTCGCCGTCCCAATACTCAACGTCACCCACGACGAGCCACACGTTGAAGACGTAGCGCAGTCCATCGGGCCCCGCGACCAGTGGGCGCCGGCGCAAGTTGATCATCCCGAAGTTGCGGCCGCAGTCGATGGACGTCAGCGACGCGCGAACGTTGACCCGGTCCACGCAACAGTCGAAGCCGTCCGTCGCGACGGCGAGAGTGAGCATCCAGGCTCCATTGCCCCCGAAGACGACCGGGACGATTCCTTTATTTTCGAATGGCTGGAAGTCAGCCACGCTGCGTGCGTCTGTCGGTCGAATCCCAACTCGCAGCGTGGGTTTGGCACGTTGCGCGAAGGCAGGGCACCGCGTCGGTTCGCAGACGGCAACGTCGCTGTCCGTGGCCGTCGACTCTGAGCACGACGCGACAGAGGTGACGACGAGGGCAGCCAATGCAGCGAAGGCCGAGCCAGCCGCCTCGGTTCGCCACACGCTGAAGGTCCCCAGCCTGGCGCCCACGCGCCGCCGGTGATGGCCCCTTACCACTCTTCACGCCCATCCCCCTCGAGCTCGACGACCTTCGCACCGGTCCGTGTGTTGTCGCTGTTCCCGACGCGGCTCACGTCGAACGCCCGCTCCATCAAGGTCGAGCGTGAGCGGCCACGCATTGGTGACGGCGAGGGAGCCTTCACTGGCGCGTCCACCGGCTCGGGCATCGCTGCCATTAGGCTGCGTAGCTCCGGTGGGAGGTCTTCGATCCGAAACACGCCGGCGGTGGTCCGCGTCCTCTCGCGCTTCTGCGGTGCTGGCGACGTCGCGACGACCGGGGGCGGCGCTGCAGCAACGGAGTCCGCAGCGGCTATCACGAAGACGGCCGCGCAGTGTCCACATCGGGCTTTCCGGCCCGCGGGCGTCTCGGCCGGGATCTTCAGGGACATGCCACAGTGAGTGCAGGTGACGACGCGTTTCATGACCGGATCGTAGCAGTTTCTAGGGCTCGTCGTCCCCCGGGTTCGATAAGCACGCAGCGCGCGGCTCGGATCACGACGGCCGACCTTGAGACCCGGGCCGCGTACCTCTATGCTCGCGCGATGGTTCACGCCCGCTCGATACCGCTTCAGTCCCACTCCGTCGTCACTCGCGCCTTCACCACCTTCGTGTTGGCGTTCGGGGCGCTCGTGGCCCTTCGTGCGACGGCGGCACCGCCGACGGGGCCCGGCTGGCTAGGGCTCCGACTCGAAGCAGCTACGCCAGACGAACAGAAGGCTCTCGGTGTGGAGCGCGCCGTCCCGAAGGTGGTACGCACGTTTACCAACTCCCCTGCCGAAGCTGCCGGTGTAAAGCCAGGCGACTTCGTCCTCGCGTTTCAGGGGGCCGACATCGCCGACACGCGCGACCTCGTGACGCGCGTGGGCGGCACCACTTCCGGCACCACCATCCGCATTGAAGTGAGCCGCAACGGCGAGAGGGTGAACCTCGAGACCGTGCTCGCTCCTCGCCCTGACCAGCAGGAGCTTCTGCGTGCGGATTGGGTCGGCAAGACGATCCCCGCGATCACGCTCCTAGACGCCCAAGCTGCTGGTCGTATCGACCTCGCCGGCCTCAAGGGCAACGTCATCGTCATCGACTTCTTCGCGACCTGGTGTGGCCCCTGCAAGCGACTCTCGGTCGACCTTCAACGGCTCCGCAAGGAGCTCGGCGGGGCTGGCCTCGAGATCGTCAGTGTCTCGTCCGAGGACGCGGACACGGTCAAGGGCTACTCCAAGGAGCACCCGGTCCCGTACCGCGTGGGCGTCGACGACGAGAAGTCGTTCGAGCAAGCGTTCTCGCCGTCAGTCATGCCGACGATCTGGGTCGTAGACCGCGACGGTGTCGTCCGTGGGGCGTGGCTTGGCATCGGCGAGTACGCCACGATCGAACGAACCATCCGCCAGCTCGTGTCGGCTCCTCGGGGCGCGTCGAAGTAGCCCTGCGTGTCCATCACAAGCGAGCTCGACCCCTATGGCCCAGGGATTCGGCTCCCGGGTCAGAACGACGTCCGGGTAACCGAGCGCTTTCGCATCGTCATCGACTCGCCCGAGGTGCAACGCCTCCGCGACGTGCGGCAGCTCGGACCCATCCACCTCGTCTACCCCGGTGCGACCCACACCCGCTTCGAGCACGCCATCGGCGCGCTCGGAATGATGCAGGCCGCGCTCAGAAACGTGGCACCCAAGGCGAACCTCAGTGACGACGACGTCTTGACAGGCCTCGCCGCCGCCCTCCTTCACGACGTCGGCCACTACCCCTTTGCCCACAGCCTCGAAGCCGTCCACCGCCGCCGGCCCGCTACCGCGCGTCTCCCTCGTCACGAAGCCGTCGCCGGCGCCATCATCGTGGGCTCACTCGGGCCGTTGCTGCGCTCGGCGCTCGGCGTCGACCCCGAACGCGTCGCCCGCCTCGTCACCGTGCACCATTCACAACACGAGGCGCCCGCAGACGCCTTGTTGGCGAGTCTCATCTCGAGCGGCGTCGACATCGACAAGCTTGACTATCTCGCGCGGGACTCGGTTCACCTTGGGGTCGCCTACGGGCTCGGCTTCGACAGCGGCCGTCTGCTTCAGGCCTTACAGCCGAGCGACGACGGCCGTCGCGTCGTCGTGGCCGCGCGCGGCCGCGTCCCCGCCGAGCTCTTCACCTTCTCGCGTTACCTCATGTTCTCGGAGGTCTACTGGCACCACACCGTCCGTGCCGTGAGCGCCATGGTCGAAGCTGCCCTCGACGACGTCGCGGGTCGCGGCGCGCTCCCGCCCGACTTCGCCGAGCGCCTCCTCACCTTCTCGGACGACGCGTTCCTTGCGTGGCTTGGCCAGGAGCCGGGCACACTCGCTAGCGCGCTCGTCGGCAACCTACGCGCCCGTCGCCTCCATAAGCGGCTGGTGACCTACAGCCGCGCTTACGCCGAACCCGAAAAGCGGGACGCCTACGAACGCCTTTACCTCGCCAGCTCGGACGAGCTCGCCGTTTTGCACTCGCGTGCGGCGGCTGTCCTCGCTGAGGCCACGGGCGGGCCACTCGGCCCCGTCGAGCTCCTCATCGACACGCCTCCGCGCGACAAGGACCAACTCGAACCCATTGAGATCGTCTACGGCGACGACGTCGTCGGCAAACGCGTCTATCGCCTCGATGAGCTGTCGAGCGTCGTGCCCGGCGTGTCCAAAGACTTCGTGAAGGTCGTGAAGAAGATTCGACTCTTCGTCTCCCCTCGCGTTCACGCCGCCCTCGTCGACGTCCCTTCGCACCCGCTGCAGGCCCGGCTCCTCGAGGCGCTCCTCTCATGAGTGAGCCCAGTGGCGAGCACGACACCACGCCTGTCGAGCGACCAAAGCTCTTTCGCGACCCGGTTCACGACATCATCGCGTTCGGCAAAGACACCGCCGAGGATCGCACCCTCCTCGCTGTCATCGAGGCTCGTGAATTCCAGCGCTTACGTCGTATACGCCAGCTAGGCTTGACCAACCTCGTCTACCAAGGCGCCGAACACAGCCGTTTCGTCCATTCGATGGGCGTCGCTCATCTCGCCCGGCGCATGGTGGACCAACTCCGGCCCAGGGCGCACCCCGCCGACCGACTCGCCGTCGTCGCCGCTGCACTCTGCCACGACCTCGGCCACGGCCCCTTCAGCCACGTCGCGGAACGGCTCGCAAACTTCCACCACGAGTCTGTCACCATCGCGCTCGTCACGACGCCCGGCTCTGAGGTCCACGCCGCTCTCGCAGCGTATGACGCGTCACTCCCCGCCCGGGTCGGGTCCTACTACGAAAAGTCATCGGCCAACC
>CANMLD010000112.1 GCA_947498315.1 Pseudomonadota bacterium
GAAAATTGCCGGTGGACGCCAATCGGAGTTTTGTCCGACCCACTGAATGTAGTCGCCGGTAGGTCAGCGACTTTTCGGGCCGCCCCAGCCGACGATTCCGGTCTGACTTGACGCCGCCGCCGCCTTGACCGAAGTTCCGTCGACGCGTCACCTCGCCAGGAGTCATCGTTTGCGCTTCAGCCACCTTCTCCTCGCGATGTCGATCTCTGCCATGGCGGTCACCTGCCTGGCATCGGCGGACGAGCCGCCCCCGCCGGACCCACAGGGCGAGCCCAATCCCCTCGCGCCTCCGGATGCAGAGCCGGAGCCACTCCCGTCACCGACGGTCGCAGCGGGGTCGCTCCAAGAACGCATCGAACAGTGCAAGACCTCCATCGCCTGTATGCCCGGTCGCTGGGTCTTTCAGTACGTGCGCAACACGAACTTCACCCTCGACGCCGGCGGCGCCGAACACGATCAAATCGACGTGGGCCGGCAGTTGATTCGACTCCACCCGATGGTGAACTTCGGGAGCACCGGACTCACTCTGCACGGTGAGGTCGACGTCATCAGCGGTCGCACCTTCGGAGAGCTGAACCGCATTGCGCCCGATGCGCTGCTCGACCCGGACGACTCACTCGACGCGTGGGGCAGCCCGGACGCCGGTGAGTACCGCTCGCTCTACCTCGAGTGGCGGTCGAAGGCGGGCGTCCTCCGCCTTGGCCACCAGACCTCGCGCTGGGGACTCGGGCTCATCGCGAACGACGGCAACGACGAGCGCCACGATCTCTTTGATTACGGCCGCTTCGGCGACATCGTCGAGCGGGTGATGTTCGTGACAGCGCCCTTCGGCTGGAAGAGTGACGCCTGGGCCAAGAAGCTGCTGCTCATCGGGGGCTTCGACGTCGTGTTTCGCGACGAGAACGCCGACCTGATCGCGGGCGATCTCGCTCTGCAAGGCGTCATCAGCCTCGTCTGGCGCGACCTCCCCGAGGAGGGCTCTACAAGGCCGTGGTCCTTCACTGCGGGCGCCTACGTCGCCATCCGCGATCAAGAAGATGACGACGGCGACACGCTCGCAGCACGCGCTTACGACCTGTACCTCCGATACGAGCACTTCTTCGCGGGCCCAGCCTTGAAGCTCGAGGCGGGCGCCGAGCTCGCGTTCCTCGAAGGCCGCACGAACCGGGCGAGGCTCGAACAAGCTCAGGACGGGCTCGATCTCCTCGCGTTGGGCGTCGCCGTTCAAGCCAAAGTGTCCGCCATTGACCTCGGTCTCGAAGGGCGCCTCGATATCGGCTACGCGAGCGGCGACGAAGACCGAAACGACGGCACCTCGCGGGCGTTCACGTTCGATCCCGACTATCACGTCGGCATGATCCTGTTCTCGGAAGTGATGAGCCGCATCAGCGCCCGCGCCGTCGAGAACGCCCGAAACCCGGAGCTGCTCGCCGAGCCACCGAAGGGCCTGGAGCTGCTCCCGTCGGACGGCGCCATCACCAACGCCGTCTACGTCAGCCCGACCTTTAGTTACACCAGCCCAATCGGCCTCGGCATCGACCTTCAGGGCGTCTTCGCTTGGTCCGACGCCCCGGTCTCCGACGCCTGGCAGACGGCCAAGAACGGCGGCTACGCCGCGAACCACCTGGGCGCGTCGCCCGAATCGAGCTACCTCGGTACGGAAGTCGACGTCGGGCTTCGCTACGGACAGCTCATCGCTGACCGCGTCTGGGTGACGATCCTCATTCAGGGCGGTTTTTTCTTTCCGGGCGGCGCTTTGGATGCGCCTGACGGAGCCGCCGGCATGGACGCGGTGTCCAAAGTGCGTGCCGCAGTCGAGCTCGGCTGGTAGTCCACGTTGTTGACTCTTTTCGCCCGTCTACCCACTCGAGGTTAAGTCCCGTGCCACAACCCAGCCTCGGTCGGAAGATCCTCGCAATTGACCTTGGCACACGGCGCGTCGGCCTCGCCGTCACCGACGATGACGGCGTCGTGCCGCTCCCCGTCGGCACGCTCCCTGAGGAGCGAAAGGCGTCTGACCGGCTCAGGCGGATTGTCCGCCTCGCTGCCGAGCGCGGCGTCGACGCCTTCATCGTCGGCTATCCCCTCGAGAGTTCAGGCGTTGTCGGCCAATCCGCTCTGGCCGCCCGGACCTTCGCCGAACGCCTCGCGGATCGGACTCGAAAGCCCGTGACGCTCATCGATGAGCGGCTCAGCACGGTCGAAGCCAGCGAGCTCATCGCCCAAAGTGGCCAACGCGGCCGCGAGGCCGTGGACGCGCGTGACACGATCGCCGCACTCGTCCTATTGCGCGCCTTTCTCGACGGCGCACGGGGCGAGCAAATCCTGCCTCACGAGGCTCGCGGCGAATCGGACCCCACCCTGCCATGACCGCGGCGTCTTCGCGTCCCCCACGCGCCAAGCGCCGCGTCGGCCGCTGGTTGCTCGGGTTCGTGGGCCTTGCGCTCGTCCTCCTGGGAGGTGGCTACGGCGCCTTCGCCTGGATGATGACGTCGCCGGTCGACCCCTCAGGCGGTGCCGTGATGCTTCAGGTGCCCAAAGACGCGACCTGGGACGAAGCGGTCCTCCAGCTCGAAGCGGCTGGACTCGTACGGTCGCCGTGGCTTTTCCGCCTCCGCGCCCGACAGCGTCACCGTATCGTGCCCCCGCGCGCCGGAAAGCTCGAGCTCGACAAGTCCTTCAGCCCTGACCGCCTCATGGACGCACTCGCGGCGGGACCGGGCTCGTCGGATCCGGACGCCCCGCTCAAGCTCCGGATCATCCCCGGCGACAACCTCTTCCGCATCGATGAGCGACTGAACCAGCTCGGGTTATCCGGTGACCTCTGGGCTCTCGACCGGGACGACGCCGTGGTCAAGGGGTGGCTCGGCAATCTCTCCGAGCGTCGAGAGGGCGCCGTGAGCCGCCTCGAGGGCTACCTCGCGCCTGAGACCTACCACCTGAGCCGCAGCGCGCCGCGCGTGCTCACCGCGCTCGAGTCGGCGACGTCGCAGTTCCGGAAGACCTGGGAGGTCATCAAGGCAAAGCGCTCGGCGGAACGAGAGCGACTCGGCGCCGAGTTCGGGTTCAGTGACCACGACTTCGTCATCCTCGCGTCGCTGATAGAAAAGGAGAGTGCGGTCAACGACGAAGGTCCACTTATCGCCGCGGTCTTCTACAACCGACTACGGCGCGGTGAGGTGCTCGCCACCGACCCCACCCTGGTCTACCGGCGCGACACCTGGAGAGACGTCCCGGCGCAGCGCCACCGGAAGGACCGCACCAACCCTTACAACACCTACGCGAACAAGGGGCTGCCGCCCGGCCCGATCTGCAGCCCCAGCGCCCGCGCTCTCGACGCCGCGCTTTCGCCTGCCGACAGCGACGCGCTCTTCTTTGTCGCGAAGCGCGACGGCAGCGGTCGCCATGTGTTCACATCCAGCTATGATGAGCACAAAAAGAACATCGAGACGTTTCTAAAGAGACCCT
Source organism: Pseudomonadota bacterium (assembly GCA_947498315.1). Taxonomy (GTDB): domain Bacteria; phylum Myxococcota_A; class UBA9042; genus SXOO01. The sequence continues at coordinate 3,469 of CANMLD010000112.1, forward strand.
GAACCTCCACGTCGGTGAAGCACCCAATGTCATGACAGTCGGGCAACGCATCGGACTCTGGCTCGGCCTTGTGGGCGCCACGGCGCTCTTCATCGCCGCCGAGATGGCCATGAATTGGCCCGCTGCGCCGCTCCCCGGCGCCTTCCGAGTCGCCGCGTGTACTTGGCTCATGGCGTGTTGGTGGCTCTCGGAGTGCGTCCCGCTTGCCGCTACCTCGCTGCTCCCCCTGGTGCTCTTCCCCTTCCTGGGCATCGAAGGTTACCAGGGGGTCTCGATCGCCTATTCGAACCCTTTCGTCCTGTTGCTCATGGGCGGGTTCTTCATCGCGCTGGCGCTCGAGCGCTGGGGGGTCCACCGCCGGATCGCGCTGAACGTCATCGTCCGCGTCGGGACGGCGCCTGACCGCCTGATCCTCGCCTTCCTCATCGTGACGGCAGGACTCTCGATGTGGATCTCCAATACGGCGACGACCCTCATCATGTTGCCCATCGCGACGGCTGTGCTCGCCCGGCTCGAAGTCGACCGCCCGGGCGATCCGCGCCTCCGACCTCTCGCCGCGGGTCTCCTCCTTGGCGTCGCGTACGCGGCTAGCATCGGCGGCCTCGGCACCCCCGTCGGCACGGCGCCGAACCTCATCTTCATGGCGCAGTACCAGAAGGCCTACCCCGATGCCGCGCCCCTGACCTTCTTTCACTGGATGCGCTTCGCCATCCCCATCGTCGTCATCATGATCGCGGGCACGTGGTGGATTTTGACCCGCCCGCTTCGCAAGTTCGCTCACCTCGATGGGTCCGAGCGCGGCCTCGTCGATGTCGCGCACCTGCGCGCTCAGCGCGACCATCTCGGCCAGATGCTCTTGCCCGAGAAGCTCGTCCTTGCGGCCTTCGGGCTCGCGTCCATGCTGTGGATCTTCCGACAGTCCATCGAGATCGGCTCCATCACCATCCCGGGCTGGGCGAACCTCCTCGGCGTCGGTCCCCGCGTCGATGACAGCACCGTAGCTATCCTGGTCGCCCTGCTCCTCTTCTTCGTCCGCGTCCACGGTCGCCCCGAGGGGGCCGCCGCCCCGGGTAACTTCCCGCTCCTCGACTGGGAGACCGCGCAGAAGATCCCGTGGGGGCTCCTCCTCCTCTTCGGCGGTGGCTTAGCGGTCGCGGACGGCTTTCAACGCACCGGCCTCTCCGCGTGGGTCGGCGACTCACTCGGTGGCGTCGCATCCTGGCCGACCTGGATGCTCGTCGCGACCATCTCCGTGCTGGTCACCTTCTTGTCGGAGGTCACGAGCAACACAGCGACCACGACCATCCTCATGCCCGTCCTGGCCGCGGTCGCGAAATCCCATGACCTTGATCCCCTCATGGTCATGCTCCCAGCGACACTGGCCGGCAGCCTCGGCTTCATGATGCCAGCGGGCACACCTCCGAATGCCATCGTGTTCGCGACCGGTCGCTTCTCCATCGCTGAGATGGCGAGAAACGGTTTCTGGGTGAACTGTTTTGGCTCAGTCGTGGTCACCGTCTGCGTGCTTCTGTTCGTCTAGCGCGGCCGGCGTCGCCATCGATCTCGCAGGACCCCACCGCTTCCGGTATATGGCTTCCGTGCCGTCACATGCCCCCGCGCCGCCAACGCTGTTAGCCACGATCCTGCTCGCCGTGATGGTCGTGCTCCCGGGTTGCCGTGACCGTAGTCAGAGCCCAGGCGAGCCCGGTGTGCTGAGGCTCGGCTACTTGCCAAACCTCACGCACGGGCAGGCACTTACCGGCGTCGGCAGTGGTCGCTTCGAAGCCGCCCTCCCCGGGATCACCCTCGAGACCGCCGTCTTCGCTAGCGGCCCGCAGCTCGTCGAAGCGCTCTTCGCGGGTGAGATCGATCTCGCCTACCTCGGCCCCAGCCCCGCGATGAACGCGTTCGTCCGGTCACAGGGCCGAGCCCTCCAACTGCTCGCGGGCAGCGCCACCGGCGGTTCACGCTTCGTCGTTCGTCGCGACTCTGGGATCGACGCACCCGCCGACCTCCGCGGCAAGCGAATCGGCGTGCCGCAGATCGGCAACACGCAAGACGTCGCGATGCGCTCCTGGCTCGTCAAGCAGGGGCTCGCGTCCGTCGATCGCGGCGGCGACGTCGCCGTGTTTCCACTCGCCAACGCCGACATCTTGGGGCTCGTTCAGCGCAAGGAGCTCGATGGCGCCTGGGTCCCCGAACCGTGGGCGGCTCGACTCATCGCCGAGGCGGATTGCCGCACTTTCGTCGATGAGTCCGTCGCCAGCCCGAAGCGGCCCGTCACCGTCCTCGCGGCTCGTCGGGCCTTCGCTGTAGCGCAACCAGACCTCACCCGCGCGTTCCTGACGGCGCATCGAAGCGAGACTCGCTGGCACGCGGAGCACCCCAAAGCCGCCGAGGAGGCCGTAGGGGATGCGGTGTACGCGCTCGTCGGAAAGCGGCTCCCACCCGCCGTTCTGTCTGATGCGTTCGCCCATGTCGTCCCGACCGCCGAGCTCGACCCGGTCGAGCTCAACAATCTTGCCCTGGCCGCTTTCGCCATCGGCTACCTTCCGAGCGCCGAGATTTCTGGCATCGTCCTCACCCCGTGACGACCACCTCCGAGTTTCGAGAGCCATGAAGCCCATCTACATCCAGGGAGTCGAGAAGCGGTTCGGCGAAAGGCTGGTCCTCGACGCCATCGACCTCACGATCGCGCCCGGTGAGTTCGTTTGCATCGTCGGCCCCTCCGGCTGCGGCAAGTCGACGCTCTTGAACGTCGTGGCGGGCCTCGAGTTCGCGAGCGCGGGGCGAGTGCTGGTCGACGACCAGCCGGTCAAAGGCCCTGGGCCGGACCGCACAGTCATGTTTCAAGAGGCGACGCTCTTCCCGTGGCTCACGGTGCTCGAGAATGTCTGCTTTCCGCTTTCACTGGCCGGCGTCTCCGCCGAGGACGCGCGGGCGCGTGCCATGGGCATGCTTCGGCTCGTCCACCTCTCGCGATTTGCAAGCTCGCGACCGCACGAGCTCTCGGGCGGCATGCGCCAGCGCGTCGCCCTGGCGCGGGCGCTCGTCGGACGCCCGGGCGTGCTGCTGATGGACGAGCCCTTCGCGGCGCTCGACGCCCAGACCCGCGACGCCATGCACATCGAGGTGCAGCGCCTGTGGCTCGAGTTCAAGCCCACGGTGCTCTTCGTCACCCACAACGTCCGCGAGGCCGTGGAGCTCGGCGACCGGGTCGCCATCCTCGAGACGTTGCCGGGGCGCCTAAAAGAGGTCATCGAGGTACGCCTCCCTCGACCGCGCGATCCCAACGACCGCGACGTGAACATCCTGAGCGCTCGCGTGAACCGCGCACTCAAGGATGAGATCGACAAGGTCATGGCCCTCGAACGCGACCCCGACAAGACCGGCCCGGGCATCCCACCGCGTGGCGCGGGAGGGCACATCTGATGGCGCTCTTTTTGAAGCGAGTGGCCTTCATCGCGGCGCTCATCGCCCTGTGGGACCTCTTCGTTCGCTTTGGCGAGATCCCGACCTACGTCTTCCCAGCGCCCCTCGAGGTCGGCAAGAACCTGTGGACGAACCTCGTCAGTGGTTCTCTGCCACTCGCCATCCTCGTCTCGATGAAGCGGCTCTTCATCGGTTACGGGCTCTCGGTCCTGGCAGGCGTCCCGCTCGGCATCGCGCTCGGGCGCATCCCAGCGCTCTCATGGAGCGTCGGGACCCTCATCGTGGGGTTGCAGGCGCTCCCCTCCATCTGTTGGTTGCCTCTCGCGCTCTTGTGGTTTGGGCTCTCGGAGAATGCCATCCTCTTCGTGGTGCTTCTCGGCGCGCTCATGAGCATCGTCACCGCGACCGAAGACGCCATCCGTACCGTCCCACCCAATACGCTCCGCGCCGCTCGAATGATGGGCGCCCGGGGGCACGTCCTTTATTTCAGGGTGCTTCTGCCTGCGGCCTTTCCAGGCATCCTCACCGGGCTTAAGCTCGGGTGGATCTTCGCCTGGCGGGCGCTCATGGCGGGGGAGCTGCTCTTCGTCGCCGGGGGTATTGGTCAGTACTTGCACACCGGTCGTGAGCTGAACGACATGGCGCAGGTCCTCGCCGCGATGGTCTCCATCATCGCGCTCGGCCTCGCCTTCGACCGGCTCATCCTCGGTCGCATCGAACAACAGGTCCGCGCGCGTTGGGGTCTCGACCGTAGCTGATCCGCCCTTCTGGCCACGCCACTCACTTCGCGACCTCTCAGGGAGCTGAATCGCCATGGGTCACATCTCACCGAGCGTCTTCGACTGTGTCGGCGCCACGCCGCTCGTCAGGCTCAATCGAGTTGGACGCGAGACGCCGCGCGCGGAAGTCTGCATGAAGCTCGAGATGAAGAACCCGGGAGGGTCGCTCAAGGATCGCCCCGCCCGCGCCATGATCCTCGGCGCCGAGGCGCGCGGCGAGCTCGTCCCCGGCTCGGTCATCATCGAAGCAACCTCGGGCAATACCGGGGTCTCGCTCGCGATGCTCGCCGCCGTGCGTGGCTACCGCTGCATCGTGGTGATGCCAGAAGACATGAGCCTCGAGCGCCGCTACCTGCTCCGTGCTTACGGAGCGGAGGTCGAGCTCACCCCGAAGAACCGCGGTATGCGCGGCGCGGTCGACCGCGCAGAGCAGCTCCACGCGGCCCTCCCGAAGGCCATGCTCGTGCGCCAGTTCGAGAACCGCGACAACGTGGGCGCGCACGCGACGACGACTGCCGACGAGCTGTGGGACCAGACGGGCGGTCGCATCGATGTCCTCGTCGTCGGGGTCGGGACGGGCGGCACTTTGACCGGCACCGCAGGAGCGCTCCGGAAGCGGCTCCCGACCCTTCGCGTCGTCGCGGTCGAACCCGCGAAAGCGGCCGCGCTCGCGGGCCGACCATTCGCCCCGCACGCCATTCAGGGCATTGGCGCGGGCTTCGTCTCGTCCCTGACCGACCGCTCACTCATCGATGACGCTGTCGCTGTCGAGGACGACGACGCCCTTCAATACGCCGCTCTCCTCGCGCGCACCGAAGGCATCCTCGGCGGTCCGAGCTCCGGTGCCAACCTCTACGTCGCGCTTGCCGAGGCCCGCCGCCTAGGCCCGGACGCCCGCGTCGTGACCTTCGCGTGTGACACCGGCGAGCGTTATCTGCTCTGATTTCTCTCCGGGCTTCTCGCTTGACTCGCTCCCGCGTAGCCGGCACCGTGCCGCGAACTCTCACCCCCCGAGGAGACTCCCGTGAACGAACAACTCGAAGCGCTCTACAGCGCGGCCCTCGAACTCGCGCAGCAGGCGCTCGAAGAAGACGGGGAGTTCCCGCCCTTCGCGCTCGTGCAGTCGGACGATGACGAGATCGAGATCGTCGAACTCGAAGACGGTGACGACGTGAACAGCGTCGATGAGGCCGTAGAAGTACTCACCCGTCGTGTGCGCGAGCGCTTCGCCACCGAGCCGCCCATCCGCGCGGCTGCGCTCTGCACCGACGTCGCGCTCGAACGTGGTCCGGATGAACCGGAAGCGGTTACCGACGCCATCTGCGCCCACCTCGAACTCAAGGGCGGAGAGAGCATCGACGTCCTGATGCCATACGTCCTCACGGATCCAGACGAGTCCGAAGGGGAAGAGGCCATCGGCGGGCTCGAGTTCGAGGAACCGTTCGCTGTTGAAGCCGAGAGCTATCTCTTTCCGAAGCAGTAGTCGTTCGGCGCGACGGTCTTCACCAGGGCCGTTCGCGCCTTCGATTCGCCCGAAACGCGGTGGGAACTCACTCGTGCTCCCTTTCGCGCGCGTCGCAGGGAACAAGCGACCCCACTCTACCATGCGCAACCTGTTGCGAACCCAGGTGAGGTCTCTAGACCTGGCAAGATAATTGCTTAGGCGGCCGGCACCTCACCCGTGGGTCCACGGACGCCACGCTCAGGAGAATCGCATGCGTCGCCTCTTCGCTCCCGCGCTCGCCGCTCTCGCCACGGCCTGTGGCGCTGCCGATCCCTCCGTCGTCTCGTCGGGCACCGACCTCCAAGGTGGCACGCCCGTCTCCGGCAAGGCGGACTCCAGTGCCGAGGCTGTGTTCCTCGACTTCGAGTTCGACGCCTCGTTCTTAGCGTCAGGGTGTTGGAACCCCGAGGGTCAGATCGAGGACCACCTGCTCTTCACGATTGGACACTTCAACGGCGAGGGCGGCGTCGGTCGCATCGACCGCTTGTCGCTCACGAACGTAGAGGCCAAGTCCGAGTCTGGCGGCTGCCGAATCAGCTATCATGGACGCATGCCGGTGGCGTGGCCGAAGAGCCGACCCGTCCCGAAGACGTACGTGCTCAACCTGCCCAGCGACATGACCTACGCCGCCAAGGACGCCTTCGCGAAGAAGTACACCCGTTGCCTCGATCCCCAGGCGCATGACGTCACGACGGGAAGCTACTGGTACTACTACCGGCCCAAGGCGAGCGGCTGTAAGCTCGAAGACGCCGACGTCATTCGCGCCGAAGCTAACGTCTTCCCGAGCGCGATCCAGACGACCGGCAAGTACCCGGAATTCCACCAGGTTTGGGAGGACGGCCGCCTCGAGGTCGTCGCGATCTTCGGCAAGTACGAAGACGGCGCCACCAGCGGCGACGCTGGGATCGACGCCTACGATCGTTTCTCTCAGCAAGTGAAGCAGGTCGCGACCAAGTTCGACCCGGCCTTCTCGATGGAGCCCGCGAACCTCCCGTTCAAGCCGGGCGTCGCCAACCCCTCCTTCTCGGTGACCGCCAACCTCCCTGGCGATCGTGTCCTCCAGATCAAGGCGTTCCTCATCGACAACGTCCAACAGGCGCCGGAGTCCTTCTGGGACCAGTACGAAGCGCTCACGCCGTCGGCGGACTTCATCGTCTACAACGGTCACGCCGGGCTCGGCGCCAACGTCCGCAAGCTCGCAGCGAAGGGCAAGTGGGTCACCGGCCAGTACGCGATCGTGTTCATGAACGGCTGCGACACCTACGCATACGTCGACGACGCGCTCGCCCAAGCCCACGCGGCCGTGAACCCGAACGACCCGGAAGGAACGCTACACCTCGACCTCGTGGCTAACGCGATGCCGTCGTTCTTCTCGAGCATGTCAGCGGCCACCATGGCAATGGTGAACGGGCTCCTGGAGTGGGAGCGTCCGAAGACCTACGAGCAGATCTTCGAGAACATCGACGACTCCGAAGTCGTCCTCGTGACCGGTGAGCACGACAACGTCTTCGTCCCCGGCTACTCCGAGGACGCGCCCCCCATTACGCCGGTGACCTGGAACGGACTCGATGAGAAGGGCTCAGTCAAGAAGGGCGAGTCGGTCCATTTCGAGACCCCGGTGCTCGATGCAGGTCGCTACGAGTTCGTAATGACCGGCTCTGGTGACGCTGACCTCTACGCCCGTATCGGCTCCGCTGCGACCGAAGCGGACTATGACTGTCGTCCGTACGCGGACGGCAGCGACGAGACCTGCGAAGTCACGCTAGGCTCGCCGACGGCCATCCACCTGATGGTCAGCGGCTACGCTGACGCCACGTTCGAGCTCGTCGGTACTCGCATGTGATGGCCTGGCCGGCCCGCTGCCGGCCCCGCATGTGATGGCCTGGCCGGCCCGCTGCCGGCCGGCCCTTTCGCTCTCTCACGTTCTCCCTCTTCCATTCCAATTCATCGGGTGCTGCAGCGAAGCGGCTACAGGGCTCCACGTCACTGAGGCGAGGCCGAGCCGCGTCCGACTGCCAAGAGTTGGTTCAGCGTCGAGGCTTGACGCGCGAGTATCGCGCCCGTCGGGTACAACAGGACCCTCGAGGCGCTCGTACCGCACCGTGACCTTGCGAGGGCGCCTCGGCGAGGTCTCACGCAACATCGCGCGGAACCCTCCCACAGACAGGCGGACGTCACCGACTGACGTTCGCCGTTGGCTTGGCCAGAACTATCCCAATGGACGGGTGTGCCATGTTCTTTGGAGGGAAAGGTCGCGGGGGCGGCCGGCGGCCGAGGTCATTCCCCTCGGTCGTCGAAGACCACGCCGCCACCCAGATCTTCGGCCAGGGTCGTCTCACGTAGCTTCTCGAGCCCTATGACCTCGACCTGACGAATGCGCTCGCGCGTGAGATTCAAAATCTCGCCGACTTCCTCGAGGGTCACACCGCCACGGTCGGCGATGTCGAGAGCGCACGTCTCGCGCATCTCCCACACCGGCACGTCCGGGAAGTTCAGTTTGATGCTGCCGGTGTCCGGGTTGACGTCGAGATAAAGGTGATGCTTGCAAGCGACGAAGGGGCAGGGCCGCGGTCCGTTTATGCATTCGAGCCGAGACTTCGGACGATCGTAGCCGATCATGTCCGCGAGCTCGATCCCGTCCTGAATCTCCTGACGAGTCAGTCGTTTGAGCGCGATCGTCTTCGAACGGCGGCGTCCCTTTCGGCGATCGCCATCTTCCTCGGTGGCTGGCGCTGCGTTAGCGCCAAGCCCAGGGTCGAGCGGCAGGTCTCGTGCCGCCGCGCCGTCTTGTGACTCCGTCGGACCTCCCTCGGAAGAGCGCTGTCGTGCCACGGCTTTCATCTCCCCGAACCTCCCCGATCCCCCGACCCCATCGAAGGGGCCCGAGCTGGTGACTACTGACCGCATCCGGCAAAGCGGAACTGGGCTTCGTCTGCAGCCGACTCCGTCACGGTGCTCCGCGTCCGGATGAAGGCTTGAGCATGGACCTAACGGCCCAGATCACGCTCGATTTCGTCGTCGGTCAAGAAAACCGATCAGAAAGATCGCGGGAAGGCCTCACGCGACCAGTCGGGTGGCGGGTCTTCTGTGACCGAGCCGACATAGCGCCGACAAGACCACCGGTACCCCAACCAGATACCGGCTCCGACACAAGCCGGAACGGGCGGAACATAGGGTGCAGACGCGATCCCGTCAACGGTGACCTTCGGTGTCATCGAAAACGCCTGCCGCCCGCCCCTGCTCGCCTGCCGCCCGCCCCGGCTCGCCTGCCGCCCGCCCCGGCATCGCCCGTGGCCATGAGTGACCCGGGTCCACGTCGCCAGAGTCGGAGCAGAAGAGTCGGAGCAGGGGTCAAAGTCCTTAACGTCTGCGACGCAGCTTCGAAAACACCTCTGCGGAGTACCGTGTCTCCCGACCAACCCGGCGGGCACACCGGACGCACTCGAGCGGGAGCGCCGAGTGTGAGAGTGCTCAGACGCGCTCGACGGCAGGAGATGGTCATGTTCAACGTCAAAGTGAGCCTTCTGTATTTTCTGCTCATCGTACTCGGGGTCGTCGCCGTCAGTCACCATGTCGGTCAGGGGCGTCTCGAAGCTGGACGACTCGCCGAGGCATCGCTGGAGACGATGCCTCCCATGGTGTCGGCTCATCAGCGACTACGGGATCAACGCCTCGTCGAGTCGGCGCGGGCGCTGGCTGTATCCGCCAGTGTGGACGCGTGGGCCAAAGCCGATGCTGGTGACGCCAGCGGCGCGTCAGCATTGCTGACAGAGGCGCTGAAGACCCTCCAAGGTGGCGCGGAGCCTGAGTTTGAACGCCATAACCCCGACTTCGTCGTCCTGTACGGCCCCCACGGTAAAGCGCTGGCGGCATCAGCGGGGGCGCCTGACTCGGCCACGGCCGACTCTCGTCGCGTTCGACCGCCCACCGCCGGGATCACTCTCGACGTCTTCACAGGGGCACACGGCGCGGCTGACGCCGACAAGGCGACGTGGCTCGCCGCTGTCACCCCCATCGCCAGCGGGAAGTCGACCAACGCGACGCTCCTGGTCGGCCGTCGAATCGACTCCGACTTAGCGGCATCGGACCGCGCCCTCTTTGACCGCGACGTCACCTACGTTCACGACCAGCGCGTCGTCGCGTCGACGCTGGCGGGTGCCGACCACCGAATCGTGGTGGCGAGCGGCGCCAATGGAGTTGGTGGCGATGACGCCGTACGACACCTCATCAGCAGCCCAGAATGGCTGGCCGTGAGCGTCCCATTTCGCCGGAGCGAAGCTGCCGGCGCCGTCTCCTACGGTCCTGGCTACGAGAAGCTCCGTCTCGTCCTTGCGACGCCACGGGATCGTTGGGACGCGCACTTCGTGGCACTTCAGCGCCTCGTCCCTATGGTTGGCGGTGGGCTCTTCGTCCTCGGCGTCTTTCTGTTCTGGGCCCTCATTCGAAACCACACTCGCTCCTTCGAGCAGATCGACGCGGGGGTTCACGAGGTCATCTCCGGCAACTTCGACTTCCAGTTCCCCGTCGACTACAGCGAGGACCAGCCCACTCGAATGGCTCAGAACCTGAACTTGATGTTGGCTGTCATGACAGGGCGCCCACTCTCTGACGATGCGGCCCCAGGAGGATCGGGCAACTCGCCTTCGTCGCCCGGGGGCAGTGGTTCCGCAGGTCCATCCGGCCGCGGCACCGCGTCGTCCTCCTCCCCCACGTCCGCAGGTGCCTCCGTCGCTGCGACGGCACTCAAGCCGGAGGGACTTGCCGACTTCGAGATCGCTGGTGACCCTGAGGCCGTCAGCGCCGACATCCTGAGCGAGCCGACCGAACAGTACCTGAAGCGTCTTTACGACGAGTGGCGCCGTGTCGAGAAGGGCGACGTCATGCCCTACGTCCGCTTCGTCGAACAGCTCGTGCGCACTGAACGCCGTCTCAAGCAGAGCCTCGCTTGCCGCCACGTTCGCTTCCGAACGGAGACTCGAGGCGAGAAGGTGATGCTGGTCCCGCTCGCGGTGATGTGACAGGCGACTGCGGGACCCATACTTACATGGTGAGGCGCGCCAGGATGGCGTCAGCCGCGTCGATGGTCGTGGCTTGGCCCCCGAGGTCGCGCGTCAGCGCGGCGCCCGAACCGATGGCCGATTGAACAGCGAGGTCGATGCGGTCAGCAGCGGCCGTTGCGCCTTCGTCGCCGTGCCGCTCTCCGAGCCAACGCAACATCATCGCGGCTGACATGATCGAGGCTGCTGGGTTGGCTGCGTTTTTGCCTGCGATATCAGGAGCCGAGCCATGGATGGGCTCGAACATCGCGTGATGATCACCGATGTTGCCGCTCGCAGCCATCCCCATGCCGCCCTGCAAGAAAGCGGCGAGGTCGGTGACGATGTCGCCGGGGAGGTTTGGCGCCACGACGACGTCGAAGCGCTCGGGACGGCTGACGAGGGCGACCGTAAAGGCGTCCACGTACCCGTAATCGCACTCGATCTCGGGGAAGTCCCGCGAGACCTCACGAAAGACGTCGCGGAAGAAGCGATGAGCCCGGATGACGTTGCTCTTGTCGACGCAAGTAACACGGCGTTTGCCGTCGGAAGGGGCTCCGTTTCGACGCATCGCGAGCTCGAAGGCGCGGCGAACGATACGCTCGGCGCCACGGCGGGTGACGATGGTCGGCGACACGACGAGCTCGACTTCACCGCCACGTTCGAGTCGGAATTCACCGGGCGCGTACGCACCTTCAGTGTTCTCGCGAAAGAACACGCTGTCCACCGTCTCGGGGGTCCACACCGGGCGGAAGCGACCGGAGATGTTGTGGGTGACGCCCGGGAAGAGCTTCACAGGCCGCACGTTGGCGTAGAGATCGAGCTTCGTCCGTAGTCCGATGACCTGCTCATACCCCGCGAGCTCTCCGTCGGCCCGTCGCACCGGTTGGCCGTTCGGCAGCGTGTGACCAATGGCGCCGAGCAGAATCGCGTCGGCCGACTTGCAGCGATCGAAGGAGCCGTCCGGCCACTCCTGCCCATGGGCGACGTAGTACGACCCTGCACAGGGGATGATGGTGGTGTTCAGCTGAAACAGCCCGAACGACTCTACCCGCGCGAGCACTCGGAGCGCCTCGCCGGTGACTTCGGGACCGACGCCGTCGCCGGGTAGGACCACGATCTCGTAACTCTTCAAGGCGCTCTCCAGTGTCTCGAGGGAATCCCCGCTTGGTCTGCCGCGTCCGGCTCGCCTCGCAGGTGAGCACCGGTTTTCGTCCCAACCGGGCCGTCATGCAAGCGCGACACATCGACCCATCTCGGGGAGTCGCGAGCTTCGCGGCCAAATTTGTCTGGATAGCCGATTGCGACGTCGTTTGTGGTTTGACACCCCCTGCAACCAGGCGTAGTTTCCCGCGCCGTATCGCGGGCGCCCATGGCGGGTGCTGCGTGATCTCCCGCGGCTTACGCGCTCGTCCATGTGCGTCCGCGACTACAACAGCCGTCCATTCCGGTCTTGCCGTGATGGCCGCAAAGGTTCCCGCTCAGTGACTCGAAACCCCAACCAGCTCAAGCAACTGCCCGACCTCGACGCCGACGATTTCGGCAAGCTCCTCGAGGACTTCCTCCAGTCCGATGCGATCCGCGAAGGCGAGATCTACACGGGTCGGGTGCTCGAAGTCGGCAAGGATTTCGTAACCGTGGACATTGGTTACAAATCCGAAGGCCAGATCCCCCTCGACGAGTTCATCGGTGCAGACGGGCAGGTCGGCGTCAACGTCGGCGACAAGATCGACGTTTACCTCGAGCGCCGTGAGAACGACAACGGCCTCGTCGAGCTGAGCAAGGAGAAGGCCGACAAGCTGAAGATCTGGGACCAGATCTCCGAAGCTTGCGAGCGCGATGACCTCGTCGAAGGCGCCATCACGGGTCGCGTCAAGGGCGGCCTCACGGTCGACATCGGCGTCAA
>CANMLD010000113.1 GCA_947498315.1 Pseudomonadota bacterium
TGGAGTTCCTACTGCCTCCCGTTCAAGTGACCGATGCCCTCGGACCTACTCCGGACCCACGGCGCGGTCGCCTCCCGAGCCCCTCCAGATTGGCGTCGAGCCGATTGTGCGGGCCGTCATGCAGGGTGAGGTGGTCGGCAGTGTTCGAGCCGCCGTGCGCCCACGCGATCCGGTGATGGAGCTCGACGGCGTAGCGCGAGCCGCAGACGTGGCCGTTCTTGCCCACGAAGGTGCAGCACCCGCCGTCTCGGTCGGTGGGATCTCCAAGCTTCCGGGATCACCGCCCAGGGCGCGCGCAGGCCGTGTCCGGCGCTATCCGGAGCCCCCCGGAGGCGGGGCAACGCGAAGCGCTCGGCGAGGAGGGCGTCGATAGTGCTGGATGCGACCGAGCACGACCGCACGCTACCACCTGGAGGGCTGGCTCAGCCATGCCCTCCTGATGGATGCGCGAGATCCGGGACCTTCGGAGATCCCCGTCCCCAATTTCCTAGCAACGACTTGCTCTCGCTCAAGGACGGGCGATCCAGCCCCTCTTCGTCGCTCGAGTACGCGCCTAAAATCGCCCGGTCTAAGCAAGAGGGCGGCCGCGAGTCAATGCGCTTGCGGGTGGGGGACGACCCAAGCGCCCCCGGCGTGCGCGGCGATCGCTCGATCCCCATCTTCTCCAACGCAATCAGATCAGCCCACCGAGCCGACGAAGCACGTACTGAAGCACGCCGCCGTGGAGGTAGTACTGAACCTCGCTCGGCGTGTCGATTCGGCTGCGAACCGTGAAGGTCTTGGTTTCGTTGCCCTTCTGCGCCGTGACAGTAACGGTCTGGCCCGCCGCGATGCCGGCTTCGAGGCCCGTGAACGAGAAGGTCTCCGTGCCGTCGAGGCTGTGGGTCGCTGCGCTCTCGCCCGGCATGTACTGAAGCGGGAGGACGCCCATGCCGACGAGGTTCGAGCGATGGATACGCTCGAAGCTCTCGACGAGGACCGCCTTGACGCCTAGAAGGACCGTCCCCTTGGCGGCCCAGTCGCGCGAGCTGCCCGTTCCGTATTCCTTGCCAGCGAGGATGACGAGCGACGTGCCCACTTCGGCGTAGCGCATCGCCGCGTCGTAGATGGACTGCACTTCACCGGTGGGCAGGAAGGTCGTGACGCCGCCTTGCGTGCCGGGGGCGAGCTGGTTGCGCAGCTGCACGTTCGCGAAGGTGCCGCGCATCATGACTTCATGGTTGCCGCGACGCGCGCCGTAGCTGTTCCAGTCCTTGCGCTCAACGCCGTGAGCGACCAGATAACGAGCCGCCGGGCTGTCTTTGGCGATGTTGCCGGCGGGGGAGATGTGGTCCGTGGTGACCGAGTCGCCGAGCTTGGCGAGGACGCGGGTCCCCGTGATGTCGGCGGCCTGACGCGCTGCTCGCGGGAGGTTCTCGAAGAACGGCGGGCGTCGCACATAGGTGGACTCGGGGTCCCATGCGAAGGTAGCGCCCTGCGGGACGACGATGCCCTGCCACATGGCGTCGCCATCGAAGATGGTCGCGTATTCTTTAGTGAACATCTCGCGAGCGAGGCCCGTGCGAACGGCCTCGGCGATCTCGGCGTTGGTGGGCCAGATGTCCTTCAGAAAGACGGGCTTGCCACTTTGATCTTCACCGAGCGGCTCGCGGGTGAGATCGAGATCCATGCGCCCAGCGAGCGCGTAGGCGACGACGAGCGGCGGTGACGCGAGATAGTTGGCGCGGACGTTCGGGCTGATGCGCGCTTCGAAGTTGCGGTTACCCGAGAGCACGGCGGTCGCGACGAGGTTGCCGTCGGTCACACCCTTCAAGACGGCGTCCGGGAGCGGTCCCGAGTTGCCGATGCACGTCGTACAGCCGAAGCCGACGAGATAGAAGCCCGCCGCTTCGAGGGCACCGAGCAGCCCGGCACGCTCGAGGTAGCTCACGACGACGCGCGAGCCGGGCGCAAGGCTGGTCTTGACCCACGGCTTCCTCGTGAGCCCTCTCTGAAGGGCCTTCTTCGCGAGGAGCCCCGCCGCCATGATGACTGACGGGTTCGATGTGTTCGTGCAGCTCGTGATGGCGGCGATGACGACGGAGCCGTGACCGAGCTCGTAGGTCTGATCGCCGTCGACGACGGTCGTTCGCTTGGCGAACTCCTCGCGAGCGCGGGCGTCCGGCGCACCGTCGACCGACCGCGTCCCCCGACCGTCCTGGATGATCATGTCGATGGCGGCGTTCTGGAAGCTCGCCTTGGCGGCCGAGAGGGCGACGCGATCCTGCGGGCGCTTCGGGCCAGCGAGCGCAGGTTCCACCGTGCTGAGGTCGAGCTCGAGTGTGTCGTTGAACATCGGCTCGGGCGTGGACTCAGTCTGAAAGAGCCCCTGCGCCTTGAAGTAGGCCTCGGTCAGCGCGAGGTTCTCGTCGCTGCGGCCCGAGAAGCGGAGGTACTCGATGGTCTCGGCGTCGACAGGGAAGAAGCCCATCGTCGCGCCGTACTCGGGGGCCATGTTGGCGATGGTCGCGCGATCGGTGAGCGGCAGGCCGGCAAGGCCCGGGCCGTAGAACTCGACGAACTTCT
This sequence comes from Pseudomonadota bacterium, assembly GCA_947498315.1. Taxonomy (GTDB): domain Bacteria; phylum Myxococcota_A; class UBA9042; genus SXOO01. The sequence goes on from CANMLD010000113.1 coordinate 2,566, forward strand.
CGACCACGCCTTTCTTGCGAAGCATCTGAACGACGCGGAGAACAAGGTCGGTCGCTGTGGCGCCTTCGGGGAGCTTGCCGACGAGCCGGAAGCCGACGACCTGAGGGATGAGCATGGCGATCGGCTGGCCGAGGAGCGACGCCTCGGCTTCGATGCCGCCGACCCCCCAGCCGACTACGCCGAGAGCGTTGATCATGGTGGTGTGCGAATCGGTGCCGACGAGCGTGTCGGGGTAGAGGACACCGCCGTCTTCGTCGCGCGCTTGCACTCCCGGCGCGAGGTACTCCAGGTTGACCTGGTGCACGATGCCCATGGCCGGTGGGACGACGCGGAAGCCGTGGAAGGCGCCCTGACCCCAGCGGAGGAGCTGATAGCGCTCGAGGTTCCGCTCGAACTCGAGGGCCTGGTTCTTGCGGAGCGCGTCCTTGTCGCCAAAGAAGTCGACCTGCACGGAGTGGTCAATGACTAGGTCCGCGGGCTCGAGTGGGTTCACGCGCTGCGGATCCCCTCCCAGGGCGACGACGGCGTCACGCATGGCTGCGAGGTCGACGACGGCTGGCACTCCCGTGAAGTCTTGGAGGACCACGCGCGCCACGCGGAACGCGATCTCGCGTTCGGGGTGATTGGCTGGATCCCAGTTCGCGATGGCTTCGATGTCCCCAGAGTCGACGTCGCCTCCGTCCTCGTGGCGGAGGAGGTTCTCGAGCAGGATCCGCATCGACACCGGCAACTTAGCCACGTTCGGGAACCGGGCAGCCAACTTCTCGAGGGAGTAGAAGCGGTAGTTTTTACCCAGGGCGTTGAGCGTGTCTCGGGTTCCGAAGGTGTCGAGAGAGTTCGCCATGTCTGTCGCTCCAGAAGTCGGGCCGATTCGGCCGTCGTCGCGTGCCCGGGCCGTCCTGGCCGAAGCGCGCGGACCTTACCAAAGAGTCTGCGTGCCGCAAGGATTACCGACGCTTTCGAGGGCGGCGGCGCTGCCGTAAATGCGATCGTGGACCCTTGCGGTGATGCCAGAATTTGCAATCATCGGCCCTTCGATTGAGCACTCCCGACCGAGAGGGGACAGGACAGGAATTGGACGACAGGCCAAACGCTCCGGGTCGCCGGCACGACGTGCCCACTCATCTCAGCCGAACGGTCGCTGCCAAAGGCGCGCGTCGATGGACCTCCTCACGAGCGCCGCTAATCCTGGGGATGCTCCTCGCCCTCGTAGCCCCCCTTGCTCACGCGCAGGACGACTCCTGGACCAACGCCAAGTCGGCCGGGAAGCTGCTTTGGGGCGCAGACCAAGAAGGCGGCGGGCCTTTCATTTACCCTCGAGACGACGACGTCAGCCGGATGACGGGCTTCGAGGTGGAGCTCGCTGAAGCGATCTCGAAGTACCTCGGCGTGACCCTGACCTACGAGCAGGGGCAGTGGGACAAGCTCCCGGACATGCTCAAGGCAGGGAAGGTCGATCTCGTCATGAACGGGTACGAGTGGTTCCCGTCTCGAGTGGAGGTGATGGAGACGTCCATCCCTTACTACGTATACGCGCAACAATTGCTGGTGAAGAAGGGCTCGGGCATCGCGTCATGGGACGCGTTCAAATCCCCCAAGGCTGATGGTTCGAAGTGGAAGGTCGGCGTGCTCACGGGCTCTTCGGCCGACGAGCACATGAAGGCGCTTGGGGGTGCTACGGAGATCATCGGGTACGACGGTGGCACCGACGCCCTCCGTGAGGTCGAGAACGGTAAGCTCGACGCCACGCTGCAAGACACGCCGATCGTCAGCTTCTATCTCGAGCGGTTCCCTCAGCTCGAGCGCCTCGGCCCCCCCGTCGCACCCGGCTACTACGTCATCTACGTCCGGCAGGGCGACAAGGCGCTGATCGAGAAGATCAACGAGGCCATCATCGTCCTGTTCCGCAGCGAAACCTTACAGAACATCTACACCAGATACGGAATGTGGAACGACGATCAGAAGCGGCTCGGTGAGATCATCGCGATGGGCCAATTCTTCGGCTATCAGAAGGCGGTCTCGGCCGAGGTCGAGAAGAGCGCCGCCACCGTCGACACGGTCGAGCTCGGCCAGCGCAAACGCGGCTGGGACGTGGTCAGCACCTACGGCATGACGCTCGTGAAGTCGGCTGGCATGACGGTTCTGCTGGCGCTGATCTCGTTTCCGATCGCCGTCTTCATCGGGCTTCTCGTGGCGGTCGGCCGCATCTACGGTAGCCGCTGGATCTCGGTCCCGCTGACCATCTACGTCGAGTTCCTGCGCGGCACACCGCTGATGCTTCAGCTCTACTTCATCTTCTTCCTGCTTCCCGAGGTGGGCGTGAACATCGCCGCGTTCCCGACGGCCATCCTCGGGCTGGCGATCAACTACTCGGCGTACGAGTCGGAGATCTACCGTGCCGGCCTGCAGGCCATCCCGGGCGGACAGATGGAAGCCGCGCTCTCTCTCGGCATGTCTCGATCGCAAGCCATCCGCAAGATCGTCGTCCCGCAAGCCGTCCGCATCGTAATCCCTCCCGTGGTCAACGACTTCATCGGCCTCTTCAAGGACACATCGGTCTGCTCGGTCATCACCATCGTCGAGCTGACCAAGCAGTTCTCCATCCTCTCGCTCAACACCCAGGCGACCATCGAGATGATGGTCATGACGGGCATCCTCTACCTCGCCATGAGCTACCCTCTCTCTCTCTTGTCGCGCTCGCTCGAGCGCCGCCTTGCCGGGGTGTCCGCATGAGCGCCGCCGACTCCGTAGACATCAACAAGGGCGCCCCTGAAGCCATGATCCGCGTGGAGGGCCTCATCAAGCGCCACGGCACACTCGAGGTCCTGAAGGGGATCTCGCTCGACGTGGTGAAGGGCGAGGTCGCCGCCATCATCGGCCCATCCGGCGGGGGCAAGAGCACCTTCCTTCGCTGCGTGAACGGCCTCGAGCTTTTCCAAGGCGGCCGTGTACGCGTTGGGGAGTTCGAGTTGAACGCAGAGACCCACCCCAGGCGGGATGCCCGTCACCTCGAGGCCATACGCCGCACCGTGGGCTTCGTCTTTCAGCAGTTCAACCTCTTCCCCCACCTGACGGTCCTCGAGAACTGCACCATCGCGCCAGTGCAGGTCCTGAAGGAGAGCGTCGAATCGGCGACCCACCGGGCCAAGGAGATCCTGGTCCGTGTCGGCCTGGAGGCCAAACAGAACGTCTATCCGCGTGACCTGTCGGGCGGTCAGCAACAGCGCGTCGCCATCGCGCGGACGCTCGCCATGAAGCCGCAGGCCATCCTCTTCGACGAGCCGACCTCGGCGCTCGACCCCGTCATGGCCAACGAAGTGCTCGCCGTCATGGGTGATCTCGGCCGGCAGGGCCAGACGATGATCGTGGTCACCCACTCCATGAGCTTCGCCAAGAACGTCGCGACGCATGTCCACGTCTTTTCAGGAGGATATGACGTCGAACACGGAACGCCGGACTCCGTCTTCGGCAGTCCGCAGCACGCCACGACCCGCTCGTTCCTGGCCGAAACCCAGGCTTGACAGCTGGCTTCTAGGAGCCGCTCCGACGGCCCTGGGCAGCGTCTCCGAAGGTCGTGCGGTCGCTTAGACCGACGGCACCGACGATGACCGCTAACGCGCACACACCTGCCGACGCTCCGAAGAGCCAGGGCCCTTGCCCGTGTTCATAGAGGTAGCCGGAGGCGGCCGAGGACAAGGCGCCGCCGACCCCAAAGCCCACGGCGTAGAGCACCGCCTGGACGCTGGCGAGGCGTTCCTTCGGAACGAGGACGCCGAGCCACACCACCGTCGTATAGAAGGCCACCCCGAAGGAAAGCCCGTGGAGGGTCATGACGCCCAGGAAGACCCAGGGGCTCTCGACGACGACGCTGAGTGCGGATTGGAGGGCGGCAGCCCCAAGACAGAGAAGAAACACGGACTTGGCCGACCAGCGACCGAAGAGGCGTTCGGCATAGATGAAGAGCGCCATCTCGCTGATGACCCCTGCAGCCCAATAAGCAGGGACCCAGCGATCAGGGACGCCAAGCTTGCCGAGGTGCAAGGGTAAGAACTGAAATACGCCAGAAGACGCGATACGCCAGAGGAGGATGACCACCATGAGGCGCACGACGTCGCTCGTCAGGACGCTCTGGCGCGCGCCTTCCGTCTTTCGCTCCTCCTCCTTTGCGACCTTGATCCGCTCTGTGCCGAGCAGCGTGATGAGCAGAAGCCCCATGAGCACGGCTGGAATGGCGCTTCGGCCGCCGACATCGACCGCGATGGCGAGCAGAAATCCGCCAATGACGAAGCCGACAGAGCCCCAGATCCGATGGCCTCCGAAGGTGCCGCCGTGGCGCCGGGTGTGCTGGATTGCGGCCGTGTCGGCAGCCGGGACGATGCCCTCTCGAAAGAAGTTGAAGACGGCTGTGGACGCCATCACGATCCAGAAGTCCGACGTCGCGAGGGTTGGGAGGAACGCGATCGCGCTGCCGATGGCCGTTATGCGGAGTACCCGTCCAGTGTGCCCGTCGATGTCGGCGATGCGCCCCCAGAACATCGGGGCGAAGATGAGGCACGCGGAGCGCAAGGCACCAAGCCAGCCGATCTCCCCGTCCGTCCAGCCTTCGGACTCGAGCCAGAGTGGAAAGTAGTTCCCTTGGCCGCCGAGAAAACCGAAGAGGATGAGGTAGAGCCCACGTAGGGCAAGTCGCTGATCGGCCACGGTGAGTCAGGCGATCCGGCCCGTGAGGGCGGCATGGGAGAGGCGAGGGGAGGGGGTCAGGGTTCGGCGAGGAGTGCGTCGATCTGGCCCCGGAGCGTCTCGGTAGAGGGCTCCGTCTCGGTATAGACGTGGCGGATGACGCCCTTCTTGTCGATGAGATAGCCGAGCGGGAAGATGGTGATCCCCTCGCCAAGCCGATTGTAGCTCGCGACGACGGCGCTGTCCCAATCGACGAGCATCGGGATCTCGATGCCCGTCTTGACCTTGCTGGTGACGGCGTTGGGAACATCGAAGCCGACATGGATCGCGTAAGCGCGAAGCCCGGAGTCCCGGTACGGCGCGTAGAGTTCAGACTGGAGTCGAGGAAACTCCTCGACGCAGCTCGTTCAGTAAGCGTTGAAGAGCTTTGCGTGGATCACCGATCCCATGAGCTCACCAATGGTGACGAGCTCCCCTTCGGTCCCCACGAGCGTGAACGGAGGGGCGAGGTCCCCCTGCTTCAAGCGAGCTGGGTTGACTTGAACCGGGACTGAGACGTTCGGTGCATCGACGGCGTTGGTCTTGAAGGAGAGCGTGGCTTCCAGAGGAGCCGTCCCGGCGACACGAATCTCGAAGAAGGCCACGTCTCCGGGCTCCACGACGATCGCTTCGCCTTCATCTTGGCCCGTGTTGGCAGTCAGCCGTGGGTCCGAGAGGATGATCTCAGTCAGTTCGAGTGGTAGCGCGCCGGGGTTGCGCATGAGCACCCCGCTCGCGCCCGCATCGAGGTCGGCCAGCGCTTCGATCTGAATGAGGGCCGGCTCGACGGCAATCGCAGAGGCGATCGCGTCGAGCGCCGGGGTCAGGGCCGTGACGGCCGACGCGCCGCGGACGAGTACTCCTGCCGACGTAGCGATGACCGAGAGCGCGCCGTTCGTGCCCAGCGTCTGACTCGCCACCCACCGGGGCGCTGCGGGGTCGCGCAGATCGACCAGTGTCGCGCGGTCAGTATCGGCGATGACGGCGAGGGAGGTGTCACCATCACCGAGGACTGCCACATCGAGGCCCGGCCCGTCGTGTTCGAGTGAGCCGACCTTCTCGAAGCCGCCCTGTGCCAAAGCCAAGACCTGAATGGATGCGCCGGCTTCCACGGCGACGACGTGGTCAGCACCCAGCGCAGCCACAGCTGTGACCGGGAGCGCGGTCGCGTAGCTGGTCTCCACAGTCACGGCGCGGTCCGGGCCGATGACGACGCGCTGCACTCCGGCCGGTCCTCCTGCGATGACCAGAGCGTCACCGACGAACGCCAGGTCGCGCACGACACTGCCGGCGAGGACGGTCGTGGTCGGCTCGACGTCGAGCGCCGCATCCGCGACCGCGATCCCGGCGCGCCCGAGGAGGCCTATCAGTCCCGAGTCAGCAGCGTGTAGTGCGTTGACGCGGGGGCCGGCCACCTCTTTGCCGTCGGAGGCGCGGCGCCACATCCCACTTCGGGTGACGACATAGACGTCGTCGTCGTTCCGCGCCACGGCCAGGAGAGCCTCTGGGGCCGTCAAGACGGGAGCGCCATCGGGTTTACCGTCCACGTTGACCGCAAGGACCTGCATGCCATCGGTGGTGAGCGCTCCTTGTGCAGTCGCCGTGAGGGCGCCGAGCGACAGCGGGGCCGCGAGTGGCGTCTGGCCCGCGATGGCCAAGGGATCGCCAGGGTAGGGCTCTGGGCGCTGAAAGCCTGAGCCTTTGGCGTCGGGTTCGTCCGACGTCTCCCCCGTGGTGGCATCGCCATTGGCAGAGACATCGCTGACCGACTCGTCCGCGTGGTCGCTACAAGCAGCGCCGGACAGTGGGAGCGCGAAGAGCAAGGCAGCGCTTCGTCGTCGTGCGGAGAGCAGGGTAGGGCGAAAGATCATGTGCATCCACTGGGCATGGGGGGAGCTTGCCGTAACGGCACAAGGGAGTAAATCGCTCGGCGGATTTGGTTACGGAACGAGCGCTCCCTTCCACGTCCAGAGGGGTACGCCGAACGCGACCGGGCCGCAGTCCTTGCCTTCACCGACGCATTCACGGACCAGGAAGAGCGACTGCGTGGCCTCGTCATAGCCGACGCCTTCGATGCGACGCACGGGGAGGTCGAGGAAGCGGCGTTCGAGGCCGTCGGGTCCGAAGAGGTGAACTCCGGAGCCTAGAAAGGCCGGGATCACGGCGACGTCATCAGCCAGGACACAAAGCGCGGCTGCATAGTCTCGGTGTAATCGGCCGTCGCGCCGTCGCAGGGGGGGAGAGAGACGAGTCAATTGAACGGCGTTGTCGAAGGAGAGGCGGAAGGTCGCGAACGTGGAGGCAGGGGTATCGCGTGCGTCGCGATCGACCGCTGTCGCGAGTAGCTCCCAGCCGGACTTGGTGGCGTCGAGTCCTTCGAACTCCCAGAATATCCGGGCGCGCTCTGCTCGCGACTCCGCTCGGATGGCCGCGAAGGCGCCTTCGAGGCGAGCGAGGACATCGGGCGTGACCAGCGGCCGGTCGGTGCCGTTTGGAAGGCGCAAGTTCACCGCCTGTTCTCCAGACTTCCAGGGGTAAGCGAAGCCCTCGGCCGTGGCTGCCAGCGCTTCGACTTCGCCCAGCGCGCCTGCGGCGCCATGCCCTCGCACGGCGTCGCCGCTGACGGGATCGGACGAGGTGATGAGCGGCGGTGGCGGAGACTCTCCTTCCCATTCATCGAGCTCGTCGACCGTCGCGACCCAGAGTCGCCCACTGTCGCGCACGAGCGCGAGACCGGACGCGTTCGATACGGCGCCGAGCGTCGTCAGGGTGAGCCCCGGTGCGCCCGGGACCGGCGCTGCCGCGATGCCAGGACCCGGCCGTGGACCGCCGCTCTCTCGTGCGCTGCCGAAGCGACCGCTGATGACCGCCCATGCGACGAGCGCAACCACTGCTACCCCGCTCACGAGCAGTAGAGCCTCTGCCGGTTTGCCAAAGCGCGATCCCGACACTACCTTCTGCGCCTCCGTGCGGTGCTGCGTCATTGCGTGGTACGGCCAGCTCCTCCGGAGCCAGCTTCGCGACAGAGTACAGGAGGAACGCGCTTGCGGGCAGCCATCATCAGGCAACACGGTGGACTCGATGCCATCGCGGTTGAAGAGGTCCCCACGCCGGAGCGGCGTCCAGGCGAGACGCTCGTACGGGTCAAAGCGGTCGCCCTGAACCATATGGACCTGTGGGCGCGCAAAGGCCTCCCTGGCTTCAAGTTCCCTCTCCCACTCATCCCCGGCTGCGACATTGCCGGCGTGGTCGAAGAGTCTGGTGAGGGAGGCTTCGAACCGGGCACGGACGTCTTCCTCTCCCCCGGAGTGACGTGCGGCGTCTGCTTCGATTGCGCCAGCGGCAACGACCACCTGTGCAGTCATTACGGCATCCTCGGCGAGACTCAGGACGGCGGTTGCGCCGAGCTCATCGCCGTGCCCCACCGGAACGTCCATCGCAAGCCTTCACGATTAGGCTACCCCGCTGCGGCAGCGTTCCCGCTGACGTTCCAGACCGCCTGGCACATGCTGGTCACGCGCAGCCGGATCGGACCCGGCCAGACCGTGCTGATTCATGCGGCCGGCAGTGGGGTGTCAAGCGCCGCGATCCAGATCGCCAAGTTGTACGGAGCGCGGGTCTTCGCGACCGCCGGGACCCCCGAGAAGTGCGCGCGTGCCGAAGCCATGGGAGTCGAGAAGGCCATCGACTACCAACAGGAGCCGGAGTGGAGTCGTCGCTTCTTCGAACTCACTGGGAAACGTGGCGTCGACATCGTGTTCGATCACGTAGGCAAAGCCGTCTTCGAGGGATCCATTCGACTGCTCCGCGCGGGTGGCACGTTCGTTACGTGCGGCGCCACGAGCGGCTCCGACGTCACCCTCCCGCTCCGACGCCTCTTCTTCAAGAACCTGTCCGTCCTGGGCTCGACGATGGGAACCCGAGCCGAGCTGCTCCAGATCGCGGACCACATTCAGGCTGGGCGACTCGAACCCATAGTCGACCGGGTCTTCCCGCTCGATGACATCGTCGGCGCACACGCCGCACTCGAGAGCCGTGAGGCCTTCGGAAAGATCGTGGTGACACTATGAAGACGCGCAGGCTGGTCTCCCCCCATACTCTCGATTCGAATGCCCGAAACCCCTACAGGCGCCTCGTCAGGATGTCTCTAGCGGCGGTCACGGGAACGCTCCTGTTGACCGGCTGCAAGTCTGAGCCCGACAAGACTGGCTGCGTCGCGGACAGCGATTGCAAGGGCGATCGAATCTGCGAAGCCGGCCAATGCGTCGCTCCGAATACCGTGCCTAAAACGACCGGCGTCGCGCCGACGGCGACGCTCGACGCTGACGGTTCGGGAGCGCCTTCGACGCCCGAGCCGGCAGAGGCGGTGGCCGAGGCGAACGCAGAGGCCAACGGGTCCGCGGGGACTACCGGTGGCGACCCCAAAGGCGTCCCGCTCGACCGGGCTCGTGCTCTCGCGACGTCTCCCACGATTGGAGCGAGCCGTCCCGATGTCGTCATCACGATGTTCGCCGGGCTCGAATGCCCCTTCAGCGCGAAGGCCACCGGGCTCATCCGCGGCGTTCTCGAACGACACGGCAAGCCGGAAGGGCGCGTGCGCGTCGAGTACCGACACTTGCCGCTGACGGCACAGCCCCGAGGCGAGGCGCTGGCGATCGCCTCCGTCGCTGCGCACCTACAAGGGCGCTTCTGGCGCTTTCACGATGCGCTGCTGAACAATCCAGGACGCACCGACGAGAGCGACATCGTTACCTTCACGAAGGTGGCTGGCGCCGATATCGGGAGTTGGGCGCTCGATCGACAGTCGCCGGATGTGGCTAGCCGGGTGAAGACGGACAAGGCGATCGCGCAATCGCTTGGCGTGACCGCGACGCCGACCTTCTTCGTGAACGGCATCAAGGTGGAGGGGCTTGTGGAGCCTTCGGTTCTCGAGGGCCTCATCGCCACTGAGTTCGCCGCCGCCGATGCCCTGCGCGCCGGCGCCACTGCGCCTTCGGACGCCCCCGCCTTCGCGGCGTTGACCCGCAAAAACGCCCCAGACTTCGCTCGCTTCGTGCTAGATGGTGCCCCCGCCGAGCTTCGGCCGCCGCCGGCCCGCCCCGTCGATCCGACCGTCTGGAAGGTCCCCGTCAGGGACGACGTCCCGACCATCGGCCCTTCGGATGCCCTCGTTACGATGGCGCTCTTCGGCGACTTCGAGTGCCCGTTCACCGCGAAGCTCTTGCCCGTCCTCGAGTCTCTTCAGAAGGAGCGGGACGGGGACGTCCGGCTGGTCTTCCTTCACAACCCCTTGGCGGTCCATCCAAAGGCGCGTGACGCCGCGGAGATCGGGGTCGCAGCCCAGATCGGCGGCAAGTTCTGGGAGTACGCGCGTAAGGTATATGGACGCCCCGAGGGGACCCCCCTCGATTCGGGCGACCTCATGGCGGTCGCGGGGGAGCTCGGCTTTGGCGCTGGAGCACTCGCCACCGCGCTTTCGGAAGGGCGTCACCGCGCCCGCGTCGAGGACGATCAGTCACTGGCGTCGCGCCTCGAAGCGATAGGCACTCCCAACCTCTTCGTGAACGGCCGGAAGGTGGTGGGCGTGAGGCCCATCGAAGAGCTTCGCGCCCTCGTCGACGAGGAGCTGCAAAAGGCCCGAGCGCGCGTGGCGGGCGGCCAAGAGCGCGCGCAAATCTACGCCGCGATCATCGATGCGGGTGTCGAGCGGCAAGCGCTCGCGAGTGACGTCTTGGTCTTCGATGTGAAGAACGCGCCAACGACGGGGGAGCCGACTGCCGCAGCCCACATCGTGCTGTTTACCGACTTTCAGTGCCCCTTCTCGTCACGGCTCGTGCCGATCCTCGAACGCGCTATGAAGGCGTTCGCGGGTCGGGTGCGACTGTCGGTCAAGCACTTCCCTCAAGAGTTTCACCCAGAAGCCGTCGCGCTCGCGCGCATCGGGGTCTGCGCCCAAGAGCAAGAGCGGTTCTGGGAGGTCTACCGCCAGTTCTTCGAGCCTGAACAACAGAAGGCGCTAGGCCCCGACGCTCGCAAGGAGTGGCTCGAGGCCGCCGGCGTCGATGCGGGAAAGCTCGCCACGTGCCTAGCATCGACTCGACCGGACGCGGTGCTCGGCAAGGACGCCGAAGACGCCAAAGCCGCCGGCGTCAAAGGCACACCGACTCTCTTCATCAACGGGCGGCGGTTCTCTTCGCCCACGGGTTACAACGACCGTTCCCTCGGCCGAGTGCTCGCAAGCGTCGTCGGACCGCCGATGGTCGAGTCCATCGTCATCCCGGCGAGCCCAGCCCCCGCGGCGCCGCCGGGGTCAGTCGTGGCCCCGCCGACCGGGGACGCCCCGCCGACTCCCCCGGCAGCGCCCGCACCCTGACCCGGGGCCCCAGAACATCGTGGGCTACTTCAGCGACACCCGCCGTTTGGGGATCTCTCTCGTCCTGACGCTGCCGCTCCTCGTTGCCTATCAGATCGGCCTGTTAGTAGTTGGTTTCGAAGCGCTCAATGGCGCTGACTTCGTCACTCGGATGCTCCTGAAGCTCGGCGGGGTCGGGTTCCTCGTCGCCAATGCGTCGCTGCTGCTGGTCTTCGGGCTCACCGCGGCGGCGATGAATGGGTCGGGTAAGGGCGTCACGGGCTACTTCGTCCCGCTGTTCATCGAGTCCGGGATCTACGCGGTTGGGCTCGGGTACGGGGTATTGGTGGTCATGCGGGAGGTACAGCTCGTCGCGTGGCCTGCCGCTGCCCCCGCCTTGACGTTGCCCCCAGACGTCCTGCAACGACTCGTCATCAGTGCCGGTGCGGGCTTTCACGAAGAGTTGGTCTTTCGCCTCGGGCTATTCGTCGGTTTTGGCGCTCTCCTGACGCGCGCTTTGGGGGACGAGTGGAAAGGGCTTGCGGCGGTGCTCGCACTCGTGGTCTCGAGCCTCGCATTCTCACTCGCGCACTTCACGGCGGAGCCCTTCGCTTGGTTCCCATTCTGGTTTCGACTCTTCGCGGGTGCGGCGTTCGGCGCGCTCTGCTGGGCCCGCGGATTTGCGGTCGCCGTCTACACTCACGCGCTCTACGACGTCTGGGTCCTTCTCGCTCACGGGGGGCGGCACTGACGAGTTCCGCCGGGCTCTCACTGAGCCCTCGTTTGGGTGCAGCATGACTTCGACCTTGGCTCGGCAGGGGCCTTGGGCCCTCAGAGGGTCGGTCAAAATGGAGATTGAGCATACGCCGCGCAATTTTCGACGCAGTCACTTGGCGCCGATAGGCGCGTACTCGAGCGACGACGGCGGGCTCAAAGCCCCTCTAGGAGCGAGAGCAAGTGGATGCTAGGAAATTGCCGGCGAACGCCAATCGGAGTTTTGACCGACCCGCTCTACGCTCCCGCTCGCTCGCGACTGAGCCCCACGGGTTGATGCCGTCTTCGGTTTGACGCGCGCCTCCGCGCGTGAAAGACCGGGCAGCGAGTTGACGAAAGGGACAATGCCGTGGTTACTTCCCACTGCGCGAGGAGTGCCCAGCACTCGACCACCAACGCCAGCCCGGCTCTCACTTCCGGCCCGGTCGGTTCAATGGTAGTAACTTCATCGGCGCTCAATAAAGGGGCAGTGCCCCCCGGGAATCGGACCGTTGAACTCGATTCACAAGATCTGGCTCCTCCTAATGACGTGCCTCCTCGCGGCCTCCGCAGCAACAGCGGAAGAGACGCGAGCAGTCCACGTCATCGAGCAACGCCCCTTCATTCAACGGCTGCGCGTCGAGCTCGTACCTAAATATGGCTACACGCTCAACGAGCCCTACTTCGACTACCACCAGGCGGGCGGCGACCTTCGATTCCACATCACGGAAGAGTGGGCGATCGCAGGGACCTTCAGCTTCTACTTCTCGAATGAGACTGACGAGCTCGCAGACGTCCAGAACACCTTCGAGGTGTTCCCTGAGAAGCGGCCCGTTCGTTGGTACGCTGGCGGTGAAGTCAGCTACACGCCCTTTTACGGGAAGTTCATCCTCTTCGGTTCCTGGATCGTGCCGTGGAACGCGTGGCTATCGGTTGGTGGCGGCGTGACCCTGACGGGCATCGATGGGATGCACGCGACCGGCACCGTTGGGCTGGGGGCGCGGCTCTTCTTGACGCGGTGGCTCACGCTTCACCTCGAGCTCAAGGACCACATCTACAACGAGGACTACAAAGCCGGAGATACACTCATGAACAACTTCGTGGTGAATGCAGGCTTTGGTCTTTGGATTCCCTTCGGCTGGGACTACGAGCTACCGAAATGACGACGATGCTCCGAGCCCTGGTCCTGGTGGCCTTCCTCGGGCCGGCTGTCGCCGACGCCCAGAAGTCAACTCTGCGTGACGCGCCACCGATCCGCACCCCCCTCGAGTGGCGAAACGATCGACACCAGATCACGCCGCTCTTCGGGTTCTCTCTGAACGACGTCTACACACGCAGCCTGTCACTGGGGCTCACGTACCGTTACTACCCTGCCAATTGGGTCGGGATCGGCGTCGATGTGTTCGGCACCTATGTGGTCCTCGACTCTTCGCTGACGGAGTCGATTCAGGCCGAGCTCGCGGCCACGGACCGCGGTGTCGCTTCGACCGCATCGCCAGGCGTCATCGCTGACGTCGCCGCCACCTTCATCCCGCT
>CANMLD010000114.1 GCA_947498315.1 Pseudomonadota bacterium
TAGGGACCGCTTTGTTGACCCAGGACGGGTCTCCGGTACACGATCCCGCCTTCGCCTAGCCGCCCGCGCCACTTTCGTCGTGGTTTGGTGGCGGGCGCCCTCTCGAGGAGTGTTCGTTCCATGAATTCTGGCCTTTCGACCTTCCTCCCCCGCGCTCGGACCTCCGCCCGTTCGTGGTCATCTGTCTGGGCTCACCGCGTCGCCGCCGGTGGCCTCCTCGCGCTCGTCAGCGCCTCTCCAATGGTGTCCTCGGCAGAGCAGGGACCGTTGACGCTGGCATCGAAGGTTCCGGTCGGTCTAATCGAGGCCAGGGGCGTCGTCTTCGGCCTCGAAGAAGAGAGCAATGGCACCACGACGACGCACACGGCGGTAGCCTTTACGAAGGGCAAGTGGAAGAAGGCCAAGATCTGGGTGAGGACGGCGAAGTACGATGTGGCCGACCAGGTCGAAGCGGTCGCGCCGGACAAGGCCACGCTGAAGCGCGAGGGCTTCGATAGCGACCTCGCAAAGTACGGGGTCGTGGAAGCGGCCGGCCTCTCCGGCAATCTCACAGGTCGCTACCGTGTGCTCGACTGGGGACTCGTCGTCTACTCCGAAGACAATCAGGTCCTGGCGCGTACCGGCGATGCGTCGGAGATGACGACGCTCCCGGTGGTCAAGGACGTGGACAAGTGGCTCGGCAAGTGTGCAGGTTCGCGCGAGACCAAGCTCACGCACGTCGTCGCCATGATCCCGTGGAAAGGAGTCGGGGTCGTCGTGGAGTCAACCTGCACGCCGGCAGAGGAGGGCGGCGTCACTACGCGGGTTCGGCGATTTGCCGTCGCGGACGTCACCAAGATCGTCCCCTGATGTAAAACGAGTTCGCCTGTTGACGCGTCCCCATCGGGACTCTAGGATTCTGAATGGGCGTTCATTCAGAACGCCCGCAGTCTCATCGGAGGTGTATCCATGGCGGTCGTTGGCGGGCAGTTCCTTCTAGATAAGACGGGTTCCCAGGGGTTTTTTACCCCGGAGCAGTACTCGAAGGACGAGCTCGAGTTCGCGGCGACGGCGCGACGCTTCGTCGAGCGTGAGGTCATCCCTCACGTCAAGACCCTCGAAAACAAAGACTTCGTCCTCGGCAAGAAGCTGCTTCAGCGGGCCGGTGAGCTCGGGCTCCTCATGACCGGCGTCCCCGAGGCATACGGCGGCCTGGGGCTGCCGCATCGCGTCTCCGGCATGTTGTCCGAGGCCGTCTCCGGCTATGGCGGCTTCTCCGTGAGCTTCGGCGCGCACACGAAGATCGGCACGCTGCCGCTCGTGTACTTCGGGAACGTGGAGCAGAAGCAAAAGTGGCTCCCCGCCCTGGCGTCAGGCGAGAAGATCGGGGCCTACGCCCTGTCCGAGCCGGGCTCCGGATCGGACGCGCAAGCCGCGACCACCGTGGCGAGGCTCAGCGACGACAAGACCCACTACGTCGTGAACGGCACCAAGCAGTGGATCACGAATGGGTCTTTCGCCGACGTCTACACGGTCTTTTGTCAACTCGACGACGGGAGCGGTAAGCCTCAATTCTCCGCGTTCATCGTCGAGCGCGGGACGCCAGGCTTCGAATCTGGCGCCGAAGAGCACAAGCTCGGCATTCGGGGTTCCTCGACGACGCCGCTCACCTTCGTCGACGCCAAGATCCCGGTCGAGAACCTGCTCGGCAAGCCGGGCGACGGGGCGGCCATCGCGTTCAACATCTTGAACGTCGGCCGCTACACATTGGCCATGGGCGTGAACGGCGGCGCGAAGGTGACACTGGCCGCCGCGATTCAGTACGCCTCCGAACGAAAGCAGTTCGGCAAGTCGACCATGAGCTTCGGGGCGCTGCGTCAGAAGGTGGCCGAGAGCTCAGCGCAGATCTACGCCATGGAGAGCTGCAGCTACCGGATCGCGGGCTTGTCCGACGACATGACAGAGGCCATGGGGCCCGTCGATGAGAGCAAGTCGGGCAAGGAGAAGATGCGGCCGATCGAGGAGTACGCCATCGAGTCGTCGATCGCGAAGGTCTACTGCTCGGAGGCCCTGAACGTGATCGCGTCCGAGTGCCTGCAGATGTACGGGGGCTACGGCTACGTCGAGGACTATCCCGCTGAGCGCACCTTCCGTGACGCCCGCATCAACATGATCTTCGAAGGCACCAGCGAAGTGAACCGGCTCCTCGTCCCGGGCATGTTGCTCAAGCGTGCCATGCAGGGTCGCCTCGGCGCCATGCAGTGGCTCGGTAGCCTCGAGTCGGGCCCGCAACCTGTGGCCGACGGTCCCATGGCCGAGGAGCGCGACGCCGTCGATAAGATCAAGGGAGTGGCCGGGGTACTGCTTCAGGCCGCGGTCAGCAAGTACATGCATTCCCTCGAGAAGGAGCAGCAGATCCTGCTCTTTCTCGCCGACTTGCTCATCGACGCCTACGTCTGCGACTCCGCCGTCGGCCGCGCGCTCTATCGCCAGAAGGCAGGCCTCCCGAGCGCCGTTTCGGACGCCATGACCCGCCTCACCCTATCGCACGCCGCCGACCGCGTTCGCGCCAACGCACGGGCCTGCGCTCGGTCGCTAGCGGCGGGCGAGGACCTCGACAAGCTGTTGAAGAAGGTCGATCGCTGGGATATCGCTCTCCGCTCGAACCCGGTCGCGGACCGCGAACTCATCGCCGACGCGGCGGTCGAGAAGGTCGGCTACCCGTTTTGATAGTCGCGCAGAGGGCGCGACGAGTGCGCGCCGCGCGATGTCAGGGCGCGAACCCCTGACACGCGGCCCGCTTCTGGCTTTCCGTGACGAAGGTGTTGGTGCACCACGCAGGCACGTCAGCCCCGACCTGTTCGCGTCGCGCCGCGCACTCCGCTTCGGTGCTTTCGGTACGGGCCTCGCCTGACGTCACCGTCTCTTCCACAAACTGCAGGCAGTAGTCTCGCCCCGACCCGCAGCAGTCGCACTGCAGGTCGAGGAGTGTGGCGCAGTCGCCGTCTTTCGTGACGACCATCCCTTGGAGGCCGGGCTCGTCAGCCCCACAGGCGGCGAGCGAGAGTAAAAAGGCAGTCGTGGCTGTGGCTCTCATCGATAGGACCCTAGCGACCCGCTTCGGTCGATGAATTGCGTTCGAGCACCGTCATGGTGCCGCGGCTTACGCCGTACTGTTCGTGAAGCCCGATCCGCGCCAGGACGTCTCGCGGACCGATGCGCCCGAGAGCGAGGTCTTGATAGGCCTTCAGGACGCGCTCCGTCTCGGTCCGGCTCTCCCAAACGAGCTCTATCCGCAGCCGGGCGACGCCAGCGAGCCGCTTTACGAGACTTGGAGCGCTCTGGGCGCTCGCGTTGAACACGGTGTTGCGGCAGCCGACGTCGACGATGACGGGGTGAACGCGCTGCTTCTCGTCGCGGAGGCCGACTCGATGTGACTCACAAGGGCGTCCGCAGGTCCGGAAGTCGCGACCTTCGCTCAGCGTGTGTGCGTAGACGCAGTGTTCGGTGTGGAAGGTCGAGATGTGGTGGTGAATCGTGACCGCAAGGAGCCCGGCGGGGAGCTGTGCGGCGAGCGCGAGGAGCTGCACCTCGTCGAGATCGTGCGACGCGGTGAGAGTCGCGAGCCCGCGCTCTGCGAAGAGGCCGGCGGTGAGTGAGTTCGTCACGTTCAGTGAGAAGTCACCATGCAGGCGAGGGCGGCTCTCGACAGGGAGGCGTGCGAACGCGGCGAGGGCGCCGACGTGCCTCACCAGAACGCCGTCGGGGCGAAGGCGGGCGATGCGCGAGTCGAAGCCCTCCTCGCCGGGTTTTTGAACGCGGACGGTAGCGATCACGACGCGACGACCCGCGTCGCGGACCTTCTGAGTCCAACGGCCGAGGCCGACCATCTCCATGGCGTCCAGCTCGATCTCGGGAAAGCCAAGCGCGAGCGCGACGTCGAGCTGCTCTTCGGTACGGCAGAGTGGCACGAGGAGTGGTGCTGGGGCCGCGACTGACAGCGAAAGGGCCGTGAATCGGCTCGCAAGGAGCGAAGGGAGGACCGGCTCCGTCGCCAGCGCGCGGGGGGCGTCGAGCGCCGCGTCGAGACGCGTGACCAGCTCGCGCCGCAGGGTCTTCAGCTCGGCGACCGGGACGTGGAGCCCACTCCCGAGCCGAGAGGCGTCGAGATCCCGGAGACGATAGCGGGAGTCGCCAAGGGCGCCGAGCTTGTCCCGGGCGATGTCTGCTGAGATGCCGCCGCGGTCGGCGACGGCCAGCGGGCTGGCACTGGCGATGTGGACGCGAACGCCGCGCGCCCGAGCAGCGACCACGAGGGGGGCGCCCGCGTTGCCCGAGACGGTAAGGTCCACGGGGATGCGCCGTTCGGCGCCGCGTCCGACCTCGGAAGCGAGGCGACCGGGCAGGGCGGGATCGGAGGTGACGAAGACGCGATCGCCGACGTTCACATGGCCGAGATCGGGCCCGGGTCGACCGAAGCCGAGGGTGAGCGTCTTCCCACGGACGTCGACGCGGAAGAGAGGGCCGCCCGGCTCGTCCTCGGCTGGGCGGCCCTGATCGAAGACCACGCCCATTCCTGGTGCGGGTTGCCAAGAGGAGAGGTCGACCGGATCCCCTGCACGCGACTCACGGGTGAGGACGACCTCTTGCCGTCCTACCTTGCTCACCCGACCGAGATAGATGCCACGATGCTCTGGAAAACGGCCTTCGACGAGGGTCTGATGATCCGTGCCACCGAGGAAGCCGAGCGAGGCCCCCCGAGAATACGCGAGACTGAGGTCGGCGAGGCGCTGCGTAGAAGGACCCGACGGCTCCGCCAACGTGTCGACGGCGTCGCGAAACGCTCTCGTGGCCGCTGCGACGTAGGTAGGGCCCTTCTGCCTGCCTTCGATCTTCAGCCCGTGGATCCCAATCTCCGCCAATTGTTTCGCTACTGAAACACCCGAGAGGTCCCGCGGCGACAGGAGATATTGTACGTCGCCCAGGTCTCGAGCTTCGTCGTCGACCATCAGCGTGTAGGGCAAGCGGCACGCCTGAGCGCACTGACCGCGGTTCGCGGAACGTCCGCCCCACGCCTCGCTGGTGAGGCACTGGCCACTCCACGACATGCACAGGGCGCCGTGGACGAACACCTCGAGCTCGAGGTCGGTGCCAGCCCGGAAGCGGCGGATCTCGTCGAGGGAGAGCTCGCGTGGGACGACGACGCGAGTGATCCCGAGCGTTCGGCAGAGCTCCGCACCGTCCGGACTCGAGATGGTCATCTGGGTGCTCGCGTGGACCTCCATCTCGGGGCAGACCGCGCGGGCGATGAGCGCGACCGCCGGATCCTGCACGATGAGCGCATCGATGCCGGCGGCAGCCGCGGCACGAACGATGGCTTCGACCTCGGGGAGCTCGACCTCGAAGATGAGCGTGTTGAGCGTGAGATAGGCGCGGGCACCCGCCTGGTGAATTCGTGCGACGGTGCCCGGGAGGCTGTCGCGCGGGAAGTTGGCGGCGCGAGCGCGGGCGTTGAAGCCGTCATCGAGTCCGAAGTAGACCGCGTCTGCGCCGCTCCGGAGCGCGGCGTCGAGCGACGCGAGATCGCCCGCCGGGGAGAGAACTTCAGGCAAAGAGCGTGATACGGGCGTCGGCGGCATGGGCTGGAGACTACCTGCTCGGTACCGCGAGGCAATAAGAGTCCGGTGGCTATCTCGTGATGAGAGGACCTGCGTTCACTGGAGTTCCATGCACTCGGGGATTGACCCCATGGAAGTTCTCGGGATAACCCTGCTCCATGTCTCTTCAAGTCATCCTCGCATCGCAATCGCCTCGTCGTAAGGAGCTCCTCGAGCGCCTCGGCTTCGCTGTCAAAGCGATCCCGTCGCAGGTCCCCGAGGAGCGCGGCACGGACGAGCTCCCTGACCATTACGTCAAGCGCCTCGCTCGCGACAAGGCGCTCAGCGTCGTTCAGCGCGTCCGCTCGACGCAGCCGGATGCGCCGCTCGCGTCGCAGCGCATCTCGCGCGTCACGGGCAAGACGGTCGAAGAGGGAGTGCGCTGGGTCATCGGCGCCGACACGGTAGTCGTATTCGGCGCCGAAGTGCTCGAGAAGCCGCGCGACAACCTCGACGCCTACGACATGCTGATGAACTTATCGGGGCGTGAACACACCGTCATCACCGGGTTCTGCATCTATGACCTCAAGCGCGAGAAGGAGGGCATCCAAGCGGTCCGGACAACGGTCCGCTTCAAGCCGCTCTCGAAGAACGAGGTCGAACGTTACGTCGCGGTCGGCGAGTCGATGGACAAAGCCGGTGCCTACGCGATTCAGGGTGTTGGGTCTTATCTCGTCGAGGCGATCACCGGCTCCTACACGAACGTCGTGGGGCTCCCGCTCTGCCAAGTCATCCAAATGATGGAGGAGATGGGCGCCACGGACTTCCTGCCGTGAACGCGAGCGAGGTACTCGCTCGGGTGCACGAGGCTGAGCGGCGCGCAGGCCGAGCGCCGGGTTCAGTGACGCTCATTGGCGCATCGAAGACTCGGTCGGCGGCGGAGGTACTCGACGCCCATGCCGCCGGCGTGACCGACTTCGGCGAGAACTACGTGCAGGAGTTGGCGGCGAAGGCACCGCTCTGTACCACCGCGCGATGGCACTTCATTGGCCACCTTCAGCGGAACAAAGCCAAGGCGGTGGCGGCGCACGCGAACTGCCTCCACACGCTCGACTCCGTACGGCTAGCGGACCACCTCGAAAGGCTACTTGGCGGCGTGAACGAGCTCGCCGTCTTGTTAGAGGTGAACTTGGGCGGAGAGCAGACGAAGGCTGGAGTCTCGCCTGCGGTGGCCACCACGCTCGCCGAACACGTCCTCCTCCGCTGTCCATCTCTGAGGCTCATCGGGCTCATGACGATCCCGCCACCGGACGCCGCGCCGCGCGTGTGGTTCGCCGCCCTTCGGGAGCTTCGTGACGACCTCGCTGCGCGGCTCGGTCATGCGTTGCCAGCGCTTTCGATGGGGATGAGCGACGATCTCGAAGACGCGATCCTCGAAGGCGCCACCTTCGTACGGGTTGGCACAGCCCTGTTCGGGCCACGCTCTCCGCGGGGCTGACGCTCCTCTCGCGCTCTTAGTAAGGCAGGCACACCGATCGAATCGGGGTAGTCGTGCCGAAGCGGGACTCCGCTTCGCAGGTGGTCCCAAGCGCGCAGTCATCGTTCGTGCTACAGCGGGCGGTGCAGATCCCTGTCGTGCCATGAGGCCGACCTTCGGAGGTCGGCGTGAGCGAGACGCCATTTTCGAAGACGCCAGGGCCGATCGGGAAAACGCGGTCGTAGGAACCGGCTAGGTCGACGAGATGCAGCGTGAGGCCGTCGAGGCTGATGGTGATGGCCGGGTCTACGAGAGAATCCACGACAGGGATGGGCTTGCAGGTGGTCGCTGCCCCCCAGGTGCTCGAGTCCGACTTCTTTCCGTCGAAGTCGCCAAGCGGGACCTCCACTTGCTCGCTCTCGTCTGGGATCGCCATGTCATCGGCGGTCATGAGGCCGGCCGGCTCGCTCGTGCAAGCGAAGGACGAGAGCATGGCTAGAAGGGCGATGCTGCGAATGGCGATGCTGCTTCGGGGGATGGTCACGCACGCGCCGCACAAAAACTATCGTGCCGGACGGATTGGGTCAGTTGACTTCATCGAGCGCTACTGCTCCCGGAGCGCTCTCGAGATCTCCCGCTTGGTGTCCTTCTCTTTCAAGTCCTGGCGCTTATCGTAGAGCTTTTTGCCCTTGCCGAGGCCGAACTCGAGCTTGACCCGCGATCCCTTGAAGTAGAGACGAATCGGGACCAGTGTGTAGCCCTTCTCGCGGACCCGCGTCGCGATCTTGTCGATCTCGTGGCTGTGCAGCAAGAGCCGTCGGTTACGTCGCGATTCGTGGTTGAAGCGGTTAGCCCACACGTATTCGGCGATCGTGGCGCCGACGAGGACGACCTCGAGCGGCTTACCGCCGTGGCCGCCGTCAACGCGCACGTAGGCTTCGTCGATGCTCGCTTTGCCAGCGCGGAGACTCTTGACCTCGCTACCGGTGAGGACGAGGCCGGCCTCGAAGTCGCTCTCAATGGCGAACTCGTGTCGGGCGCGCTTGTTCTGGGTGATGATCTTGACGGCGGGGGGCTTCCCCTGAGAACCGGCTCGAGTCGAGTGTTTGGGCTTTTCCATCGAGACTGGCAAGGTAGCGCCTGCCTCGGGGCGCCGCAACGGCTGACCTGCTCCGACCGGACGTACACCGTGTTTGAACGCAAGATCTCGGAGACGCTCATCGTATTCGGCGAGCCGCTGCTCAAGGACCTCCCGGAGCCTCCTCCCGCCGAGCTCCTGCGGTCAACGCTCTCGGTCGTCGTCACGGTGTGGAACGCGCTCGTCCTGGCGGGGCCCGCATGGAAAGAGCCCGGCTACCTCGAGCAACTGCGCACCCTGTCCGAGAGCGGCTACCTACCAGGGCCGTTCAGCACCGCGCTCGACACCTTGACCCGCCGTCGGGTGGAGCTCTTCTCCGACGACGTCCGGACCGTCGCAGATTGGTCAATCGATTCCGACCCTGAAGGCGGGTTCATGTTTCGTTGCGACGCCGCGATCCCATCGTCTCACGTCGTTTAGAGAGAAGGGAGCCCGGATGACGCCGGAGCATGTACACGTCTCATTGAGGCAGCTCGCGAGTATCACGGACGAGGCGGCATCGGCCTCCTTCGGGCTCTCGGCGGCCAGCCTGCCGCTCATCCAAGGGACCTGAACCGCGAGGCGTGGGAGGGTGCGGCTAGCGCTCTTGGGGTCAGAGCCGTAGACTTTCGCCTCGACGCTCCGGAAGGCGCGTCGCAGGTGTAAGGCCGGCGGGAGACCGCAATGAGGTCGATTTGAACGACGAGAAAGTCTCCCGGCTCGTGGTCGAGGACCCGAGCATCTTCCAGCGTCTCTGTGGCGCCAACGACGAGTACCTCAGAGTCATCGGCAGGCGCCTCGGCGTTCAGATCTCCGCTCGCGGAAACGAAGTCGCCGTGCGTGGGGATGGATTTGCCGTGGACCTCGGTGCTGCGGTCCTGAAACAGCTCGAGGCTGTGCTGCGGCGCGGTCATCCCGTCTTCGCCGCCGACGTGATGCGTGCGGTCGATATCCTGAGCACGGACCGGAGCGCGAGTCTCGAGGCCGTCTGGGTCGACACCGTGGTCATCGCCGGCACCCGCGGGAAGATCGCCCCTAAGAACTTGAATCAGAAGCTATACGTCGAAGCCGTGCGCTCGTGCACCATCACTTTCGGAGTCGGGCCTGCAGGCACCGGAAAGACCTACCTCGCGATGGGCATGGCGGTCGCGGCGCTGCTTCGGAACGACGTCAAGCGCATCGTGCTGACGCGCCCCGCGGTTGAGGCGGGTGAGAAGCTCGGCTTCCTCCCAGGTGACTTAGCTGAAAAGGTCGACCCCTACTTGAGGCCTCTCTACGATGCCCTGAGCGAAATGATGGACGTCGAGCGCGGCCGCAAGCTCATCGAGAAGGGGACCATCGAGGTCGCGCCGCTCGCCTTCATGCGGGGCCGCACTCTCAATGACTCCTTTGTCATCCTCGACGAAGCGCAAAACACGACCCCTGAGCAGATGCGGATGTTTCTGACGCGGCTGGGCAACAACTCTCGGGCAGCCGTGACCGGGGATATCACGCAGACCGATCTGGATCCGGGGAGGATGTCCGGTCTGGAACATGCAGTCTCGATCCTCGAGGGCATCGACGGCATCGGCGTCGTGCGCTTCACCGAGAACGACGTCGTCCGGCACCCGCTCGTTCAACGTATCGTAGAGGCCTATGGACGGGATGACGCGTCGAGGCGCCGACCGCACGCGCAGCTCTACGCCCGTGCAGGCCGCCGACAAGACATGGGTGACGCCACGGCAGCGCCAGCGATCGTTGGCTCGGCGGGAACCGAGGCAAACGCCAAGGGAGATGCCGCGTGATCGAGGTTCAAACTCGCCAACGTAAGGTGCGTTTCGACCTCGCCTTGTTCCGCCAGCGGGCCGGGCTGGTGTCGCGCTTCACGAACGTGGATGACAAAGAGGTCGCCTGCACGTTGGTCTCGGACCCGGCCATTCATGAGCTGAACCGGGACTACCGTGGCAAGGACAAGCCGACGGACGTGCTCAGCTTCGCGCAGAACGAAGGTGAGTTTGCCGACTTGAACCCCGACGTCCTCGGCGATGTCATCATCAGCGTCGAGACTGCCGAGCGACAGCGCGAAGAGCGCACGCTGCTCGACGAGGTCACCCACCTGCTCATCCACGGGGTCCTTCACCTTCAGGGTTACGACCACGAGAAGGACGATGAAGCTGAGGAGATGGAGGCAGAAGAACGGCGGGTCTGGGCAGCCGTCCATTCGACGGAAACGGGCGGCTGATTTTTCGCGGGCTCAGGGGCTGGGCAGAAGCTCGTAAGTTTATGAGATCAATAAAGAAAGTCTGTATACGGCTCTTTCCTTCGGGATTTCAGTGACTTGGCGACATCTGACTACGCCGTAGCGCGATCCCGGCTGTGCGACGCGCCCGTCGGGCGAGGCGGTGAAAAAATTGACGCTGGACCCGCTCTGATCATGGCCCTAGACTCGCGCGCCCATGCAGGACGAAAGACTGATCGTAGGTGATTACGCTTCCCGCGGGAAGGACGGCGGCGAGAACCCGTGCGTCATGGGGTGCGCGCACCTCTACCTCGGCTCTGTGTTCGTCCTTGGCGAAGGCGGCGCCGGTGGCGGTCGGATCGAGAGTCGTCTCGCGGTCAGCGCCGTTCTGACTCAGTTTCGTAGCGGCATCGCGTCGGATCCTCGAGGGCGGCTGCTCGAGGCGCTTCAGCACGCGAGCGGGGTGCTTCACCATCGCTCTATGACGGGACAGGCCTTCGGTCGTGCTTACGCGCGCTGCTTGGTCGTGCTCGTGCGAAAAGGCAGGCTCTACGCGGCGCGTGTCGGCAACATCGACCTCGGCCTCATGGTGGGTAAGCGGCCACTGCTTCGCGTGTTCGCGTCACACGACGACGAGCCGTTGCTCGGACAGTCTCCGATGCCAGACGTAGATATCCTCGAGCAAGACGTGGCGCTCGCCAAAGGCGACCGCTTCTTGCTGACCAACCAGAGCTTGTTCACCGCCGTTCCCCTCGACGAGATCTCGCGGATCACGAGTGCGCTCGTGCCGGCCGTTGCCGCGCGTCGCCTCGTGGAGATCGTCGAGCGCGCGTCGGACTCGCGTCACGTCAGCTTGCAGATCGTCCAAGCGGGGGCTCAGGTCGCCGTCGATGACACGCCGCAGCCGACGCGACGAAGCTCCGAGCTCGATCTCGCGGCGTCTCTGCCGGATCGTCTCCCGGCGACACCGCGCCCGAGCGACGCCGCCGCGGTGACCGCTGAATCACCAGCCCAAACCCCGCTACGGCCATTCGAATCCCGAGCGCCAGTGGTCTCGGAGTTCAAGGTGACCTTGCCGCCGGTACGGCCGACGCCCCCGGCTCAGGTCTTGCCCCATGCCTTTCAGGGAGCGCCGTGGGCACACGACGAGTCGGGCCCCAGCCTAATGCCATCCCTGGACCTCGCCGATAGAGATAGCGCTCGACGAGAACCGCGCGTGAACCTCCGGTGGGCGGGTGGCGTTGCGCTCGTCGCCGGCCTCGCCATCGCGTTCAGTTTGGCGTTCCCCCGGCCTCAACGTCCAGACGGTGAAGCACCGACCCCGCTCGATACGTCCCGTGCCGACTGGCTCTCCGCGTCTACCGATGTCGCCGCTTTGGCGACAGTAGAGGACGTCGGCGACCGGTCTCGGGACGAGGCGGCCGCGCCGTCCATCCCGGCGGAGGGCCCAGCCACCTTGCCCGGCGGTGCACCGGCGACACGTAGCTTCTGGCATCAACTGGCGGACACGCTAGCGGCAGGCACGACGTTGTCCGGCCACCTCGTCACCGGCCTGCTGGGCTCGGCAAACGAGCGAGCGGACCGTCTCGCCGAAGCGCGCGCGGTGGTCGCCGCCCTCGAGGAGGCTCCGGAACCGGTCCTCGAAGCGGCAGCACCAGAGGCGGGCCCGGCGCTCGCACCCACCTCGGGAGCACAGGACGTCGTGGCGGCTGTCGAGACGGCGGTTGTCGAGACGGCGGCGGTGGAGCCGACGCCGCCCACCGCAGCAGCTCCAGCAACGCCGTCTCTCTTCGACATCTCCCAACCGACCGAGCCTCCTGCGGCGGCTCCTCTCGCCCCGGCTGCGCTTGATCGTGCGCCACTGCCGAAGCGCTCACTCGCTCGCCTCTTCTTGGGCGAGTCTGGCGACGCAGCCCAGAGAGTGCGGGACTACGTTCACCGCCGCCACGCTCAGGTTGACGAGGTGCTGGGTCGTCTCGACGTCGCGTTGCGAGCCGTGCCTCGGGAGCAGGCGCTCTCCGTTCTCTCCAAGATCTCGTCTACCCATCCCGGCCCGAAGACGCGCAAGTGGGCCGCGGCCGCACGACGTCGACTTACCACGAGCGAGTGATCGCTTCCCGGCACCGAGCCTACAGCTGACGGTAGGGTTCGGTCACATCGAGAGCACCATCGATGAGTGTGGTCCGGGACGGCATCCCGCGGGGCGTACCATCGTTGAGGCCGAAACGCTCGAAGCGAGACGCATCGTGTCTCTCTCGCGGAACTAGCGGGGCCGGGCGCAAAACCACCTTCCCGCTTACTGCAGGGGCCTCCGCGAGCGCGCTGAGCGCCCTGACGTCGGTCGCGAGCACTTCGACCGGTCCGGTAGCCGGGTCCGGCCGATGCGAGGGTTGCGCGGGTTCGAGCTTCGTCTGGTTTTCGACGCTGGCCGCCGGAGTGGCTGTAGAGACGCCAGGACGGTCAAACTCGGATTCGAACGTGACGGGGATGGTAAGGACCTGCCCGGCGTAAATCCGGTGGGGATCTGCGAGGCCATTGGCGGCACACAGAGCTTTGACGGTAGTGCCGTGTCGACGGGCGATCGCGCTCGCCGTCTCGCCCTTGGCGACCTTCACGCGAAGCCCGAGACCGGGGGCCGAATCGTCGTTGGCGCTGCGCGACACGCTCGTGCGCGACGCGGGCACTTCCGCGGCCTGTATGGCCGTGCCGTAAAGCGCCACCGCGACACCGACGGCCTGTGTCAGGCGGCGAAGCAGGGAGTCGGCGTGAGTGTGTGGACCCCGGACGAAGCCGAAACGCTCTGAAAGTAGGCGCGACTGGGCGTTTGTAAGGAGCATGAGCGGACGGTCCGCCCCTGACGCCTGTGGGTCAAGTTTTCCGGTATGGACGGCATCGTTGATGGTTCATCGCCGCGAGGAAGATGCGCAACTCGGGGCGACTCGTGCAAGCGTAAGGCCGTCATGCGACAATGCCAGCATGTCTACCGGTCCAGACGCACCTTCCTCCTTTTCACCTCGCGACGTTCTCCAGATCGTCGTCCTCCTGTCGGCAGGGCTCACCATTGGCTACGTCGTCGGCCTCGACCGCGGAAGGGCGGATGTGTCAGCACGGCTCTCGGCGCCGCTGACGACATCGGCGACCGCTGCATCGGCAGACGCGCCTCGGACGGAGCCTGCAGGGGCAGCCGATCCGGCGCTCGCGCCGCCGGACGCCATCGCGGCGGTCGGAGTGGACGCCGACTCGGCACTGGGCGCGGTCGCCCCCGACGTCATTGACGGTGACGGTTGGGTCACGCCCCCAGGGCTCATCCCGTCCGAAGCCGCGCATCTTCCCTTGGACATCAAAAAGCTCATCCCGAACACGCCCTATTCGCTTGCCGGGACGCCGATACAGGGCGACGTCCACAAAGCGCGGATCTTGGTTACCCTCTTCGGCGACTTTCAGTGCCAGTTCACGCGGGAAGCGCGGCTCAGCATCGACCGAATGCGCGGTGCGCTCGGAGACGATGTGGCCGTCGGCTTTCGCCACCTGCCTTTGGACTTCCACTCGGACGCGAAGCCGGCGGCGATGGCGTCGATCGCGGCACAGCAACAGGGCAAGTTCTGGGAGTACGCACAGCGACTCTTCGACAATCAGACGCGCCTCGACGACGCCGCACTTCGAAGTCATGCCGAGGCACTGGGGCTCGATCTGGCCCGCTTCGATGCCGACCGAAAGAGCCAAGAACTTCAGAAGCTTCTGGTCGTGGACAAGCTCGTCGCCGACTCCATCGAAGCAGACGGGACACCGACCTTGCTCCTCAATGGCCGAAAGCTGGTTGGCAGCTTGGATTCAGCGGTCTTCGACATGATGGTCAAGCAGACGCTCGACGAGGTAGATGGCTACCGGGCCGCGGGGATGGACCTCATCACGGCACGAGGTAAGGCCTGTAACCGTGCTGCGATGCGGATGCCGCTGCAGTCGAAGCCCGAGACCAACATCGAGAACCTGCGCAATCTCCCTCTTGGCAAGCTGCCGATCAAGGGTTCGCCAGACCCCCTCCTCGGGGTCGTCGTCTTCAGCGACTTCGAGTGCCCACCGTGCGCGAAGATGGCGAGGAAGGTCGAAGACGCCATCGCGAAGGATGCCGAGATCGGCACTGTCTTTCGCCACAACCCGCTCGCTCGACACAGTCACGCTCGCGATGCAGCCGCCGCGGCGCTCTTTGCCGAGGACCACGGAAAGTTCTGGGAGATGCACGATCGGCTCTTCGCGAATCAGTCGGCGCTCGATCGGGCGTCGCTGGTCGGCTACGTGAAGGCGATCGGTCTCGACCCTGTCCTCTTCGAGAAGGCCCTAGCCACCGATGTCTTTCGTGCACGCATCGACGAAGACCGACTGATCGCGGGGCTCGTGGGGGTTCGAGCGACGCCGACGGTCTTCGTCAATGGTCGGCTCCTCGAGAACCCCACAGAGGTCGAGCTCGCCGGCGCACTCAGAGACGCTCGAGACCAAGCCGAGCGCTTCCGCAAGCAGTACGAGTTCCCTCGAGAGGGGTACTACGAGAGCCTCATGAAGGACGTCCCGCCGAACTGAAACATCGGGACGGTCAGTGGATGTCGACCCGCAGCAACTGCTTGCCAATGAAGAGGGTGTCTCCATCTCGGAGCGGCACATCGGTGCGTATTCGGATGTAAGTCCCGTTCTTCGAGCCGCTGTCTTCGAGAGTCCAGGTGCTGCCGCTGCGACCGACTGACGCGTGTTCGTGGCTCATGTAGCGGTCATTGACAAAGCTGAGAGAGCAGCCTTCGCGACCGATCGTGACCCGAGTCGGGCCATAACCGCGCACGAGGCCAGGGCGGTCGCCCGCGAGGATCTGAATCAGCTGGAAATCGAGGTCCTCCGGCACGACCGAGCCGGTGAAGCAGACATCGTCGACCCACGGGTTGGGTGGCTCAGCGACGACACGAAGCTCAAACATCTGCTCGCCGCATACGAAGCGGTCGGACCCGCCGATCTCCACCGGCACACGTATGCGCACGAAGGTGCCGTTGGTACTGCCGAGGTCACGCACCATGAGCTGTCCATCTTGGTAGAAGAACTCGGCGTGGTTCGGCGAGACGGTCGGGTCGTCGGGGAAGAGGATGAGACCGTGTTCGCGTCCAGCGCGGTGTTCGGACGCGCTTAAGGTGTACTCCGCGCCGTCACCGCCGCTGCCTCGTAGAAGCACCAGCTTCGCTCTGCCCTGCGCACTGCTGCCACCTAAGCTGCTATCGGACACGTGTCACCTCCAAGTGGGCCTGGTTCGCCGCCAGGATTCTGCATCTGAGTGCTGCGTGCCATCGGCCTCGTGGCCCAGGCTGCTGCACGCGGAGTGAGCATAACGTCGCCTCTCCAAGCGGGCCAGAGGGCGGACGAAATTCCAAGGGATAGGTACGCGGAGGGTGCGCCGAGCGGACGGAGTGGGTCGGACAAAACGGAGATTGAGCGATCGCCGCGCACGCCGG
>CANMLD010000115.1 GCA_947498315.1 Pseudomonadota bacterium
GCCGAGCTCATCGCCGCTGCTGAGCGGCCGCTCATCCTGTGTGGTCATGGCGTCATCGAAGCAGGCGCCACCGATGCGCTTACGGCGCTCGTGGAGCAGTGCGACATCCCGGTCGCCTGCACGCTCTTGGGCCTCGGTGCCTTCCCCGCGTCACACCCACACAACCTCGGCATGATGGGCATGCATGGCGAAGCGTGGGTCAACACGGCGATCCAAGACGCCGACCTGCTCATCGCCGTTGGGATGCGCTTCGACGACCGGGTCACTGGCCGCACCGCGACCTACGGGATCAAGGCCAAGAAGATCCACATCGAGATGGATCCGGCCGAGATCGGGAAGAACGTGAAGGTCGACTTGCCGCTCGTGGGCGACGCCCGCTCCGTCCTCGAAGCCCTGCTTCCTCACCTGGCCAAGCAGCCGCGCACCCCGTGGAGTAGCCGCATCGCCTCCTTCAAAGGTGACTCGGCCGTTCGCGACATCCAGCAGATGCCGGACAGCGGCAAGCTCTACGCGGCGCACGTCATCTTCGACCTGTGGCGCGCGACGGAAGGACGGGCCCTCATCGTCTCCGACGTCGGCCAACATCAGATGTGGGAGGCGCAATACTACCGGCACGAGACCCCCCGGTCGCTCCTGACTTCAGGTGGACTGGGCACGATGGGCTTCGCGCTCCCTGCCGCGATGGGTGCCCGCTTCGCACGGCCCAAAGACGAGATATGGGTGGTCGTTGGCGACGGCGGCTTCCAGATGACGTCGATGGAGCTCTCCACCTGCGCCCAGGAAGACCTCGACATCAACATCGCCATCATCAACAACGGCTACCTCGGGATGGTGCGGCAGTGGCAGGAGTTCTTCTACGGCCGCCGTTACGTGGCGACGCCGATCAAGAGCCCTGACTTCGTGAAGCTCGCCGAAGCCCACGGTCTGACCGGGCTCCGTGTTACGAGCCGGGATGAAGTCATCCCTGCCATCCAGAAGGCACGTTCGACCCGCGGCGGCGTCGTCATCGACTTCCGGGTGGAACAAGAAGACAGCGTCTACCCGATGGTCCCCGCTGGCGCCGACCTTCAAGACATGATCCGCCGTCCGGTGACCGCGGCGCCGACCGAGACGAAAGCCCGTGGCGGCGATCCGGAACGCGCCGAGAGCCCCATCTACGAGACCGGAGAAGATAAATGGTAGCGGGATCTGACCGTAACCTCTCTGAGTTGGCTCTATGAACCAACGCGCCGTGCACACCTTCATCGCGTGGCTCGAAGACGAGCCGGGCGTGCTGAACCGAGTCACCTCGCTGTTCAGAAGACGAAACTACAACATCCTCTCGCTAAATGTTGGACGCACGCACGAGCGAGGCGTCTCGCGACTCACCTGCGTCATCGAAGCCGACGACGACATGGCACGGCGAATCGAGGCGAACCTGCGGAAGCTCGTAAACGTCATCGAGGTGCAGGACATCACGTACGCGCCGGCGCTCGTCCGCGAGCTCGGGCTGCTCAAGGTCTCTGCTCCGCCCGAAAAACGCGCCGAGATCCTCCAGCTCGCCGAGGTCTTCCGAGCCCGCGCCGTCGACGTCACCGAAGACGGCGTGGTCCTCGAGATGACCGGCACCGCCGACAAGCTCGATGGGCTCGTGGCGGTCCTCAGGCCCTTCGGGATCCTCGAGATGGGTCGCAGCGGCCTCATCGCGATGACTCGCGGCCAGACTCGCCAAGACGCCTGATCTCCACGCCCCTTCATTCGCTCACGGAGCCCTCATGACCGACCGACCCCGAGCTCAAATCCGGTACGACAAGGACGCCGACATCAGCCTCATCCGCGGCCGAAAGGTGGCCATCCTCGGCTACGGTTCGCAGGGGCACGCCCACGCACTCAACCTCCACGAGAGCGGTGTCTCCGTAGTCGTCGGGCTGCCCGAAGGCAGCAAGAGCCGTGCGAAGGTCGAGAGAGACGGCCTGCGGGTCCTCACGCCGTCGGCTGCCGCTGCCGAGGCCGACCTCATCGCCATCCTCGCCCCGGACACGTCGCAGGCCGCACTTTACGACCGCGACGTCGCGCCGCACCTCACGCCCGGCAAGGTGCTGCTCTTCGCCCATGGTTTCAACATCCGCTACGGCACCATCGTGCCGCCCGCGGGCGTCGACGTCATCCTCATCGCCCCGAAGAGCCCAGGTCATCGCCTGCGAGAGACCTACCGTGAAGGCGGCGGCGTCCCTTCGCTCCTCGCGGTCCACCAAGACGCCTCTGGGAACGCTGACGCCATCGCGCTGTCCTACGCTGCGGGCATCGGTTCGTGCCGGGTCGGCGTCATCACGACCACCTTCACTGAAGAGACCGAGACGGACCTCTTCGGCGAGCAGACCGTCCTCTGCGGCGGCGTCAGCTCGCTCGTGAAGATGGGCTTCGAGACGCTGGTCGAAGCCGGATACCAGCCTGAGATCGCGTACTTCGAGTGCCTCCACGAGCTCAAGCTCATCGTGGATCTCATGTACCGGGGTGGCCTCAACTACATGCGCTACTCCGTCTCGGACACGGCCGAGTACGGTGACTACGTGAGCGGCGACGAGGTCGTCGGCGCGGAGTCGCGCGCGGCCATGAAGGCCATCCTCGGGCGCATTCAAGACGGCACCTTCGCGAAGGCGTGGGTCGCGGAGATGAAGGCTGGTGGCCCCAACTTCCGTGCCCGTCGAGCCGCCGAGACCACCCATCAGCTCGAGCGCGTCGGGGCCGAGCTCCGCTCGATGATGCCCTTCGTCAGCCCGGTGACCATCCGCCCCGGCGAGTGACACCCACGTGGCGGTGTGCCTCCGGGTGGCCCATCGCTCAGCCCATAGCCCTGGGCCGTCTTCCTGGACGTCGCCGAGCGGCACTTCGAACCCGCGGGATCAGTGCAACATGCCCTACGCCCGCGGGTCTCGACACTAGCGTGTACCGTGTCCGGATGGGGGCACGGGCCGGCTAGTGGTATCCGGCGCGCCTGTGCAAGAGCTATACCGGATTTGAAGTGTGGCCGCTCGCCCTCGCCGCTCGTATTGAGACTCCGACCTTCCGCTCACCTTCGAATGGCTAGCTGCCGACGCCGCTCGCGACAAGGACGGTACGGAGGCCCGTGACAAGCGGTCCGGCGGAGGCGAACTCCGCGTCCGTCCCTGCCTTGTCGAGACAGAACTCCCGGTTGTAGTCGACTTGGTACCTCAGACCCATGAGCCCCGCGAACAGGCGCGCGCTGTCCTTAGGCACGAGGCCAGGCTTCACCAAGTCTCGTGAGAACAGCGTCTGTGCTGCCTGATGCGAGGTGGGTTCGGTTCCACGGAGGATCAGGGCGGCGCAGACGAGATGAAAGACCGCATAGTAGAGTCGACTCGCCGCATCGTCATAGAGTTCAAGCGTCCTCAGCGCCTCGGCGGCTCTTAACGCGGCTTCCCCCTTCTCGCGCTCCGCGATCGCAGCAGCGCGGCTGTCATTGCTGGTCAAAGGCACACGCCATCACGGTCGAGCGCGGTCGCTAGGGCAGTCTCGCGGGCGCGCTGGCTGGCTAACTCTGTTTCTCCGAATACGAGGAGGTCCAGGACGCACTCGTGCTCATCCAAAAGCTCGCCGGCGCAGCCCCAGACGTAACGACGTTCCGCGTAGGTTACCGGATCCGAGAGGACAACCAACACGTCGGCGTCCGAGTCAGCCCGCGCCGTGCCTCGGGCCAGGGAGCCGAACAGCCGCACTTCGGGGAGCCGAACAGCCGCACTTCGCGAATCCGCTCCCGTCCGAACGCCGCCACGAGAAGGCGTTTCAGGGCGGCCACCGCCTGCAACACGGAGGGAGGCAGGTCAGCTTCGGTTCGCTCCATGACGTGATCGTAGCAGTCTTCGCGACGCCTAGCCAGCAGCAGGGCGGGCCCCCAAAACACCGACCAAGGACGCTCGAGCCCACCCCGAAGACGGGGTCTGGTCCGACGACGACATCCCCTTCTGACGATGGGAGCCATCTACGGGTCGACGTCGCCAAAATTCCGCGGTTTGTGGTGGCCGTCTACACAGGTGAGGTCACACCCCGAATCGCGAAGCGGCTCCGCCTCGAGGGCGTCGTGCGTATTCCGGCGATCGTGAACACCCAGATCGCTCCAGCGAACCCAGATCGCAGTGACAGTTGAACCCAGATCGCAGTGACAGTTGTGTCCTGATCCCCCTTGGCGCCGAGGCGAGTTCCGCACGAACCCGCGGCCGAGGCGAGGCGAAATTCGGATTATATTGTACACTTTACAATACATGTTACATGATAAGAGCGAAAGCCCACACCCCTCCCGCCGGGCCCGCTGCGGCCGCCGAATTCCGCGTGTCGCGGACCGCTGGCTAGCGGCGGAAGTCGGGGGGCGGCAGGCCGAGGACGGCCGCGTGGTGGCGGACGACCTTCCAGGTGCCGAAGGGGAAGATGACGGCGTGGTCGCCCTGCTGCCACGCACCGAGCGCTTCGCTGTAGGCGTCGAGGTAGGCCTGATGCTCGAGCTCGGCGAGGTACTTGGTTTCGGGGTCGCTGGCCATGACGCGGCCCGGACCGCTGCGGGGGCCGTGAGGTTCCTTCTTCGTTCCTCTGAGGTTCGTGTCCGCGTTCCAGCAGCGGGCACGGCCGAGGTACTTGATGCCCTTGCGGGCGTTCTTACGTCGGGCGAACTCCTCCGCGAGGTGGACGCCCGTCTCGGCGACGTGGACGACCTGACCGCGGTGCTCAGGCAGGAAGCCCGGCGGTAGCTCGTACGTGAGTGTGGCCGTCTCGGGCAGCTCGCCTACGTACTCGCCGAAGCGGTTCAGGAAGAGCCACTCCGGACGCCGGACCTCTCGACCGGGGCGCCCCATGTCCTTCGGGACGGAGCGGATCCCCGGCCAGTCCGCGCCGCGCTCGACGCAGCCGGCAGCGACCGGGTTCGCTGCCGTGTAGGCGAGGGCCGTGAAGATCGCGCCGTCGTCCTTGAGCTTCTTGATGTCGACGTTGTTGCGGTCGAAGAAGGTGCCGGACTCGCCTCGAACGTGGTTCAGGCCGCGCGCCAGGAGCATGTTCATCTCCTGAAGCATGTCGGGCAGTAGGCCCTCGTGGTCCACTAGCACTAGGTGAGCATGGTTCGACTGCACGTCGACTCCGAGCAGCCCGACCCCGTACTTCGTGCTCGTGTAGGCCAAGAGGTACTCGAACAGGTCGTTGACCTTCTGGCTCGGCGTGAGCTTGAATTGGCGCTGAACGCAGCGCGTAGTGACCATGACAGCTGTCCCCGGGACGATGTGGCGTGGTTCAGTCATAATCGCGCTCTTGGCACGAGGCATGCCAAGGCCTCGCTCCGTCGTACCATGGCCTCGTACCATGGCCTCGCTCCGTCGATATGGCTGCCGACACCTACAACAGCGGCCTCTCGAACACGCCGACTGAGGCCAGCCGACCCCAAGTCGCCCTGACGCGATTGGGTTCGTGTGTCGTAGTGAGGACTCTCATCCCCAGCGGCCCCGAGTGCGCACAGGTCATCTCGGCCCGACGAGACAGCTTGCTCAAGGAGTTATGATCGACTTGCTGGCCGCGAAACAGGCTCGTCTGGCCTCAGGCCGGGGCAAAGACCGAGGGTTCAGGGCAACATGCCCTGACTGATCCACGCCTGAATCGTCGCCCGTTCGGTCGCAGTCCCTTCCGGCATCGACTTGTTGGTCATTCGAACGACGGTGCACTCGCCCACCGTCTTGCCAGCACAGTAGTACGATGACTTCTGAGTGTCGGCGTAGCTGGAGCCGAAGTTGGTCCCGCCCGAGCCGCCGCCTGTGTGACACCCGCCGCAACGAGACTGGAAGATGGGCTTCACGCTGAATTGGTAGGTGACGGAACACCCTTCGTTCGCCTGTCCATCGCAGTCGTCGTCGAGCGTATTATTGCAGGCCTCCGTGGCCGGCTGCACCTCGCCGGTGCAGTTGCCATAGGCCGTCCCTTGGCTGTTGCAGGCACGCGTGCCCGCTTTGCAGCTGCCGACGCCCGCGGTCCCGGCCGGACCCGAGTAGCAGCTCTGGGTGGAGTTCGGCAAACACACGCAGCCTTCGCCGCTCTCGTTGGTTTGACCGTCACAGTCGTCGTCGATGGTCGTGGTGCAGGTCTCAGTCCCGGGGAGCACCTGCCCCGTGCACGCGCCAGCGACCGTCCCGAGCGCGTTGCAGGTGCTCGTCCCGGTCTTGCATTGCCCCTTGCCTGAGGTCCCAGCAGGACCGGTGTAACAGCTCGTAACGGCGTTTGGGAGGCAGACGCACCCCGCGCCGCTCTCATTGGTCTGGCCGTCGCAGTCGTCGTCGACGGTCGTGTTGCACGTCTCGGTCGCCGGCAAGACCTCTCCCGAACACGCGCCATAGGCCGTGCCCAGGGCGTTGCACGTCTTGGTGCCACCCTTACAAGGCCCGACGTTCTCCGTGCCCGCGGCGCCGGTGTAGCAGCTCGCCGTGCTGAGCGGCAGGCACACGCAGCCCGCTCCGCTCTCGTTGGTCTGACCATCACAGTCGTCGTCCACCGCGGTGTTGCAGGTCTCGGTGACGGGCGTCACTTCGCCGCTGCAAGCGCCGTAGCCGGTTCCCATCGAGTTGCAGGTCTTCGTGCCGCCTTTGCAAGCGCCCTGCCCTTCCGTCCCCATCGGGCCGGTGTAGCAGCTCGTCGTGCTGAGGGGCAGGCAGACACAACCGGCGCCGTCTTCGTTGGTCTGGCCGTCGCAGTCATCATCGACCGCGGTATTGCAGGTCTCGGTCGTCGGCTTCACCTCGCCGCCACACGCACCGAACGCCGTGCCTTGGGCGTTGCAGAGCTTCGTGCCCGCTTTGCAAGCGCCGACCCCCGCCGTGCCCTCAGGCCCGCTGTAGCAGCTCTCGGTGGTCCCCGGGACGCAAACGCACCCGCTCCCGCTCTCGTTCGTCTGGCCGTCGCAGTCGTCATCGACCGTCGTCGTGCACGTCTCCGTCGCGGGGAGCACCTCGCCCGTACACGCGCCATAAGAAGTGCCTTGGTCGTTGCAGGTCTTCGTACCGTTCTTGCAGGCACCGACGCCGCCAGTGCCCGCCGGCCCCGTGTAGCAGCTCGCCGTACTGTTCGGGATACAAGCGCACCCCGCCCCGCTCTCGTTGGTCTGACCGTCGCAATCGTCGTCGGCGGTCGTGTTGCACGTCTCGGTCGCCGGCAAGACCTCTCCCGAGCACATGCCGTAGGCCGTGCCCAGGGCGTTGCACGTCTTCGTTCCACCCTTACACGGGCCGACGTTCTCCGTACCCGCAGCGCCGGTGTAGCAGCTCGTCGTGCTGAGCGGCAGGCAGGCGCAGCCCGCACCACTCTCGTTGGTCTGACCGTCACAGTCGTCGTCCACGGGGGTGTTGCAGGTCTCAGTGGCGGGTGTCACGTCGCCGTTGCAAGCGCCGTAGCCGATCCCCATCGAGTTGCAGGTCTTCGTACCGCCTTTGCAGGCGCCCTGCCCTTCTGTCCCCACCGGGCCGGTGTAGCAGCTCGTCGTGCTGAAGGGCACGCAGACACAACCGGCGCCGTCTTCGTTGGTCTGGCCGTCGCAGTCATCATCGAGAGCGGTGTTGCAGGTCTCGGTCGTGGGGTTCACCTCGCCGCTACAGCCGCCGAACGCCGTGCCCTGCGCGTTGCATAGCTTGGTGCCCCCTTTACACGCACCCACCCCCGCTGTGCCTGCAGGACCGCTGTAGCAGCTGCCGGAGGTCCCCGGGACGCACACGCACCCGCTCCCACTCTCGTTCGTCTGGCCGTCGCAGTCGTCATCGACCGTCGTCGTGCACGTCTCAGTCGAGGGGAGCACCTCGCCCGTACACGGGCCATACGAGGTGCCTTGATCGTTGCAGGTCTTCGTACCGGTCACGCAGGCGCCGATCCCGCTCGTACCAGCCGGCCCCGTGTAGCAGCTCGCCGTGCTGAGAGGGATACAGACGCACCCCGCGCCTTCTTCGTTGGCCAGTCCATCACAGTCGTCATCGGTGGCCGTCGAGCAGGTCTCTGG
The DNA here is from genome assembly GCA_947498315.1 of Pseudomonadota bacterium. Taxonomy (GTDB): domain Bacteria; phylum Myxococcota_A; class UBA9042; genus SXOO01. Next base: position 8,012 of record CANMLD010000115.1, read on the forward strand.
CGCTGGATTGACTTGGCCCGTACACGCGCCATACCCACTCCCATTCGCATTGCAGACCTGCGTGCCCGCCTTGCACGACCCGACGCCCTCCGTCCCCTCGGGGCCATCGTAGCAGAGCGCAGTTGATCCAGGCGCGCAGCTGCAGCCGGTCCCGTCTTCGTTCACCATCGCGTCGCAGTCGTCGTCGACAGGGGTCTCGCACGTCTCAGTCGCTGGGAGCACCTCGCCGTCACAGAGCCCGTAGCCTGTCCCCGACGCGCTGCAAACCTTCGTGCCAGCGACGCAGGCGCCGACGCCCTCGGTCCCTTGAGGTCCCGAATAGCACGGGGCCACGGCGTCCGGGACACACACGCAGCCTTCACCGTCTTCGTTGAACGCGCTATCGCAGTCTTCGTCACCCGCGCCGAGGCAAGACTCCAAATCCGGGAGGGTCTGGCCGACGCAGATGCCCCACGAGCGCCCGTCGGCGACGCAAGTCCTCGTCCCCGAGGCACATTGCCCAACGTCCTTCGTGCCTTCGGGCCCTTCATAGCAGGCTTCCACGGCGCCCGGCACACAGACGCAACCCGACGTCGCTTCGTTTGAAGCGCCCGTGCAGTCTTCATCGGCGGGCGTCGCACAGTCTTCGAGCGTCGGGACCGCGTCGCCCATGCAAGCGCCGTAGCTGAGCCCGTCCGGGTTACACGTCATCGAGCCCGGTTTGCACGAACCTACGGCCTCGGTTCCAGCCGGCCCCGTATAACAATCGAGCGAGTCGCCCGGCGAGCAGAGACAACCAGCGTCCTCTTCGTTCTGAGCGCCGTCGCAGTCGTCGTCGTCCGGCGTCACGCAGGACTCGTCCTCCGGCACGACGGCGCCGGTGCACGGGCCGTAGCCCTTCCCATCGGCGTTGCAGAGCTGACTGCCGCTCTGGCAGGAACCGATATCGGCGGTACCTTCCGGTCCCGTGTAGCAGGAGCCCGAGGTGCCTGGGACACAAACGCACGCGGAGCCCTCCTCATTGGCGGCCCCGTCGCAGTCGTCGTCGAGCGTCGTCTCGCACGTCTCGACGGACGGCACGATCATACCGACGCAGTCGAGAAAGGCGGTCCCACTCTCGTTACAGACGCGAAGCCCGGCCTTGCAGACGCCGACACCATCGGTCCCATTGGGCCCGTCGTAGCAGGCCTCTTCGCTGCCGGGCACGCAGACGCAGCCCTCGCCGCTCTCATTGGTTTCGCCGTTGCAGTCGTCGTCGGCGGCGGTCAAGCAGGTCTCGGTGACCGGCACCACCTCCCCCACGCATGGGCTCCAGCCAGCGCCATCGATGTCACAGATGCGCTTGCCCGACTCGCAGGCCCCCACGCCGGCCGTCCCGGCGGGACCCGAGTAGCAGGTCTCCTCGGCGCCCGGAGTACAGAGGTTCACGTCGGGGTCGGCCGCGTCGACCTGAACGAGCGTGTCGACGGGATCACCCGTGTCAGCGGGATCACTTATGTCGGCGGGGTCGCTCGTGTCGGCGGGGTCCCGCGTGTCGTCCGACGTCGCGGTGTCACCCCCCCCGCCTGTAGCGTCATCGCCGCCGTCGCTCGTCTTCGTGTCCGCGGCGCCAGCAGCGACATCGTCGCCACCTGACTCGCAGGCTGCGAGGAGTAGCACGAACGGGATACAGGCAACGAACGACGAACGGACCACCAGGGTTACCATAGACTCTCCAGCGTTACAGGGCGACAGCTCGCTGAGCTTGCAGATGCGGCGAACGCGAAGCAAGGTCCAAGAGGCGTTTCGAACTCAGAAGAGAGGGTAGACGAAAGGCGCGATCGGCGATAGCGCCGTGAGGACAGACAAGATGATGGCGAGGATCGCGAGGACGATCATCGCCGGCAGGTAGCTCTTCAGCTTTTGCCGCCAGAGCGCCCGTGTGAGCTCGGCGATGGTACGCCCAGTCGAGACCACGGGCGCCAGCCAGGTGCGACGTCTACGCATGGCTCACCACTCCTTCCAAATGACCAGCTCGTCCACGACGAGCGCGTCCATGTCCGTGCGTGCGAACATTGCCAGTGCGTCGAGTGCGGTGCCAGCGATGGGCTCACCGCGTTCGTTGAGCGAGGTGTTGAGGAGGGCGGCGGGCCGACCGGTCGCGTCGCCGAAGGCCGTGAGCAGCGAGTGGAAACGAGGGTTGTCCGTTCGCCGAAGCACTTGCGGCCGCGTGGTGCCATCGATGTGCGCGCCTGCGCGCAGCCCGGTTAGCGCGTCCGTCCGAATCGGCGCCGCCGTCTGCATCCATCGTTCGAGCGGCTCATGCGGAGGGCTGGCAAAGACGCGCCCACGATGGGCGTCTGCGACGCTGAGCGCGTAAGGGCGCAGCGCTGCACGCCGCTTCACCCCCGAGCTCATCGCCCTGGCCCGGTCAACCCGGCTCGGATCGAGGAGCAGCGAGCGGGCCCCGAGTGCGCGAGGGCCGAGCTCACCCCGACCCTGCACCCAGCCCACGATCTGACCATCGCTGAGGCGCCGAACGCAGTCGCTCATCAGAGACGCTTCGGACCCGTGTCTCTCGAATCGTACACGCGACGGGTTGCGGGTCGCCGGCGCCCCCGGTCCGACCCGATGCCACGCATCGTTGTCGATATGGGCCATCGTCGCTTCGACGGCGTCGAGGCCGGTGGGCGCGCCCACGTAGGGCGTCTCGAGACCGCCGATGGGACGGCCGAAGGTTGGCTGGGCCCCCAAGATCGCGGCGCCAACCGACCCGCCGCCATCCCCTGGGTCAGGGGGGCAGTGGACGCGCGCGAAGATGGCCTCGGCGGCAAGCCGGCCGTTGGCGACGCAGTTGAGCGCGACACCGCCGGAGATACAGAGGTCGGGGAGCGTCACCCGAGCCGCGAGCCGTCGCGCGAGCCCGACGACGGCCGCTTCGGTCAGCGCTTGAACGCTGGCGGCCATATCGGCGTAGCGCTGCTGTTCTGGCGTGAGAGACGTCACCGCCATCGCGTCGAGGCCGGCGAAGAGCCCGGGCCTCGCGGGCTCCCCAAAGGCTCGGAGGAAGCGCGGCGTAAAGATGCGGCCACTGCCAGCAAGGAAGTCGAAATGGGTCGGGTCGAGGCTATAGGTGCCGTCGGATTCGAGGCGGAGGACAGCCTGTAAGTCCTCGACTCGGTTCGGCTTTCCGAACGCCGCGAGGGCCATGGTCGTGCACTCGTCGGCGTTCGGCTCGAAGCCAAAGAACGCGGTCATGGCCGCGTAGAAGAGCCCGAGCGAGTTGGGGTAGTCGTGGGTCTCGATGATCTCGATCCCCTGCCCTCGTTTCGCGCGGCCGAGCGAGGTGGACGCCCACTCCCCCACGGCGTCCACGACCAAGATCGCCGCTTCGTCGCAGCCCGACGCCTCGAACGCGTAGGCCGCGTGGCTCAGGTGGTGTGGCACCATCTGAACGACGTCCGGGTGTACATCGAGCTCCCGGCTGATGCCGCCGCGCACGAAGAGCTTGTGCGACAGCCAGCCCTTCATCGCCCGCACGAAGGGGCCAAGGGTACGCGGGAATCCGCCGAGGGTCGTGGCCATGACGCGGGTGAACTTCTGGTGCGGCTCCTCGTAGAAGACGACAGCGTCGAGTTCCTCTGCCGTGATCCCCGCCTGCTTCAGACAGAAGGCCGCTGCATGACGCGGGAACGCAGCGTCATGCCGAATGCGGGAGAAGCGCTCTTCCGCGATGGCGGCCACTAGGCGCCCGTCGACGATGAGCGCCGCGGATGCGTCGTGAAAGTGAGCCGACAGCCCGAGGACGTTCAAGGCCGGGTCGCGCGGGCGAGCCGACGGCGTCCCTGAAAGACGCAGAACGGGCCGAGGACGACGTAGAGGATGACCAGCCAGACCGCTAGCAAGGTGTCACCAATACGCTTTGAGCCACGCTGAAACGCGCGCCACGTGCGCCGGCGACGCGCGCGCCTCACCAGCGCCGCGGCCTTGACGGGATCAGGGAAGATGGCGAGCAGGGCGCCCTGCAGATTCGAATGATGACCGTCTTCTTCTTCCTTGATGTTCTCGAACACCCGGCGCACGTCGTCGTCAGGGACGGCGCGCGCGTAGGCGCCGAACTCATTGGCGATATCGAGCTCACCCGCGTGAACGTACGCGAGGAAGGCCGGCATGTTCCCTTCTTGTTCGAGGAGAGACGTGCGCCCGTTTTCGGTCGAGAGCCGGACGCGACCGCCGCGGCGCTCGACGAGCTCGGTGAAGAGGCTGGAGTGCTCCCGTTCCTCGAGTAGGTTATGGAAGAGGTGCGCACGCTGCGCGGGGTCGGGGCACTGTTCGAAAGCGCGCAAGAACTGCCAGCCGCTATCGGACTCGGTCTCCGCGAACTGGCACAAGGTCTCGACGGGCCGGCGACGACGCAAGGCCCAACTCACCGGGAGCAGCAGCCGAATCAGAACTTTTCGCAACCACACGATCATCGAAAGCAGACTACCGGACTCGGGAGAGCGTCACCATACTCTCTCGCGCTTGTCCCGCTCCTCTGGGTTCCGCTAGTGTGATGATTATGGAGAGCCCCAACGCGCCCCGAGATGCCCGATCCGGCGATGCCTCAACGGAGGCGGCGACAACGGCACCTCGGCGTTGGCTGCGCCGTTCCCTCCTGACACTCGCGACTGTCGTCGTGGCTGGCGTGGCAATCGAGGTCGCTTGCCGCACGGTAGTCCCGCTCTCGGCTGGCGCCGTCCGCTTCCTCTTTCTCCATCAGATGAGCGTAGAGCGGTGGGAGTACCTACTCGCCGACTCGGAAGGCGACCCGCTCGAGACTCGAGAGATCGAGTGGATCCCGACTCGTCAGCAAAACGCGACGTGGAAAGAGGAGCCCGAGGAAGACCGCCCGCCCTACGACCGAATCGAGGCCGCCTACACGGTCAAGACCAACGGGTCGGGCTTTCGCGACGCGCCCTTCGGCAAGAAGCGTTCGGACACCGCGAGAGTGCTCGTGCTCGGCGACTCCATCGGCTTCGGTAAAGGCGTCACGGTCGATGAGCGCTTCAGCAACCGGCTGAAAGCGCTCGCGCCCGCTCACATCGAGGTGCTGAATCTCGGCTACCCGGCCTGCGGGACGGTGCGCAGCGTCGCCATCGCGGAGGAGCAAGCGGGCCTCGAGGCCGATCTCATCGTGTTTCAGGCCTCCGGCAATGACGTCGACACCGCCATGGCGATGAAGGCGCGCGGCGCCGAGACGGGCCTGCCGAGCGCCCCTATGCGTTTGTTGCTCCGGTCCCGGGCCATTCAGTTGCTCACCTGCTGGCTGTTCGGCGACCCCAAGACCGCGCAGATGGGAGTCGCTGTGGAGGCCGCCGCCGAGCTCCACGGGCCGACGGTCGACAAGCTCTTCGCGTTCGCGAAGGCTCAGGGCGTCAAAGTGGTCGTGATGGCGTTCCCCAGCTCTTCCGGAGACTTCTACGCCGATCACGTGTTCCAGAGCTGCAAACGCCACCCGGAGGTCTGCCTCGGTGGCCTCGAGGTCGCGCTCTCGCCAGCGGACGCAGCCGCGCCGAAGTGGCTCATCGACACAGCCGACTTCACCGGACTCCCAAGCGAGGGCCTGAACGCCATGTTCCCTCTCGCCGGCTGGTTTCAGGACATCGTTCACCCGAGCGCCGCCGCCCATCGACTCGCTGGCGACCAATTGGCGACGATGCTCAGGACCGTCTGGGCTGGCTGGTTCCGAGGTCAACGCTCGTGAGCGGTGGCGCGCTGGGCCGCGGCTACCGGCGCTGGGCAGCAGTCCTTGCGCTCATCTCTTGCACCGAAGACCCAGTTGCCGAGGTGGACGCGACGCCGACGCCCGACGTCGTCCTCACGGCGCCGCCCGAAACCGACCCCGCCCTGCTCTTCCAAGACGTGACGGCGTGGGCGGGGCTCGCGGACCTCCCGGCGACGGCCGGCCCCGGGATCGCGTTCGCCGACGTCGATGGCGACGACGACGATGACCTCCTCGTCCCCACCCCCGAAGCGCTCCTCGTGCTTCGAAACCGCGGGGACGGCTCGTTCGGGGCACCCGAACCCATCGCCGACTCGGACTACGGCTGGATGGTCTACGCCGCCGAGTTGACCGGCGACGGGAAGCTCGACCTCTTGCTCTCCCAGCCTCGCGACGTCAGGCTCTTCGAGGGTCGCGGCGACGGGACCTTTACCCGTTCGGCGCGGCTCGAGACCGCCGAAGCGCCAGGGGAATATTCGGTCGTGACCTACGGCGACTACGCCTTCCGAGGACGTCTTTCGGTGCTGCTGGCCCGCCATTATGGCGGCAGTGACTGCGACCTCACGCGTACCGCCGACTCACCTCCATGTGACAAGGACGACGACCCGGGGGGCCTGCCCGATCTTCGAATACCCAATAGCGACGGCGACTTCCAAGGTGACCCCGGGCTCGCTGCCCTGGTCGGACGCGCCCGAGTGAAGGCGGCCGCGACCGCCGACCTCAATCAGGACGGCCTCGTCGACCTCTGGCTCGGACAGGACAGCTACTTGCCTGGCTTGGCGCTGCTCTCGGATGGAAAAGGCGGCTTCGTCGACGCCGGCGCGGCGCTCGGCCTGAACGTCGTGGCGTCAGCGATGGGCTTCGATGGCGGAGACATCGATGGCGACGGAGACATCGACTACATGGTCGCGAACCTCTTCCCGGGCATTCAGCTCTTCGAGTACGACGGCGGCCGCTACACGGAGCTCGCGGCGGATCGGGGGTTCGCAGAGCTCAGCTCCTACTCAACGTGGGGCATGGGGCTCAGGGACTTCGACGATGACGGCGATCTCGATCTCCTCGGCGTCGGTGGCTTCGGCGGCGGCGAGGTGGAGGTCCCCACTCCCCTCGAGCGGATCTTCTTCGCCGGCGACGGCACGGGTCACTTCGAGAGACGCTACGGCGCGGCGAACTCAGGCCTCGATCTCGCTGGATCGGCACGCGGCGCCGCGTTCTCGGACGTCGACCGGGACGGCGACGTCGACATGGTCGTCGCGAGCGTGGACGGCCCTGTGCAGCTCCTCCGAAACGAGCTCGGGGGCAGCCGCTCGGGCGGAGGCCATTGGCTGCAGCTGCGCCTCGACTACCCGTGGCACCGCCCTGCCGTCGGCGCCGTCATCACGGTGACCGCCGGGGCCAAGACCTGGAAGCGCTGGGTCCTCGGAACGCCGAGCTACGGCGGGTCGAGCACCGAGTGGGTCCACGTGGGCCTCGGCGACGCGGCCACGGTCGATGGGATCGAGGTGCGTTGGCCCAACGGCATGTCGCAAATCGAGCCTGGAGGGCCGGCATGCGAGCGACGCGTCATCACGTTCCGAACGCCACCGGGCTGACGGCACGGCGGCTCTTCTGGCATGGTGACCACTGTGAAGCGCCACACCCCGATCTGGAGAGCCACCCTCTTAGTTCTCGGCTCGCTGGGCCTTACCTTCTTTGTCCTCGAGATCGCCTTCCGCTTCATCGTGCCGCGTGCATCCGAGACCGACATGTACGTCCGTTCGGACGACGAGCTCCTGAACGTCGAGCTGCGTCCCGGCGCCGACTTCGAGTTCGAGGGTGTCGCAGTGAAGATCGCAGCGACGCGCGTGACTACCTCGTCCAGAGGGCTGCGCGAACGCGAGCTGTCAGTTCCGAAGCCACCCGATGTACTCCGCATCGGCTGTCTCGGCGACTCCTTCACCTTCGGGTGGGGCGTCGAGGTACACGAGGCCTGGTGTCGTGTGCTCGAAGAGCGGCTGGGCAGCGTCGGCCGTCGTCGGGTCGAGAC
>CANMLD010000116.1 GCA_947498315.1 Pseudomonadota bacterium
TTCACCGCCACCGACACCGCCGCCACCGCGGCTGCGCTAGTCCCGATGGGCCTCGGAGTCGTCTTCTGGGCGCTACAGGCCCTCGGCGCACGCGGTTTCTACGCGACAGGCGACACGCTCACTCCCATGACCCTCGCGACCGTCGCAACGGTCATCAGCTTGCCGGTCTACGCTTGGCTTGCTGGGCAGGCTGGGCACGTCGGGCTCGCGTGGGGGACCACCATCGGCATGGCGCTCACGGCGGGGCTCACGTTGACTCGCCTCTCGAGCCGTTTCCCCTATGAGGCGGGGCGCCTGGCTATCGGCATGGCGCGTTCCGCCGCCATCGCTGGCTTGGCTGGTCTCGCCGCGTGGGCCACGGCCGAGGCCATCCCGGCGACGCTCCCCGCGCGGGTCTGGCTTCAACTTGCGGCCGGTGGCGCGGTGCTGGCCGCTGTCACGCTCATGGCTGGGCTCGCCCTCGGGAGCCCCGAAGTGGGGATGGTGTTGCGTCGCCTGCGTCGAAGATAGAGGGATAAAAAGAAATGAGACAGAGACTGCGTGAAACGGCAGGGAGGGCGGCGGCTCTTAAAGGAGGAGAGACCCACTGCTACGTAGGCTGCCTGCAGTGGGTCGGACAAAACTCCGATTGGCGCCCACCGGCAATTTTCTAGCATCGAGTTGCTCTCGCTCAAAGGCGGGCGATGCAGCCCGCCTTCGTCGCTCGAGCACGCGCCTATCGGCGCCCAGTTGAAGCAAGAGGGCGGCTGCGTCGAAAATTGCGCGGTGTACGCTCAATCTCCCTTTTGTCCGACCCACTCAATGACCCCGACCAACACGCCCGACGCCGTCCCGAGCCCATATTCGGCGCCGCCGATCCAGACCAGCAACCCTCCCTGAGATATGCGATCGACGAAGGACGTGACTTCTCTCACTAGCGCGCCGTCGACGTAGAGGCGCGTTGCGCCGCCGGCTTCCGATGTTGCTTAGAGGACGACGAAGTCCTCCGTCGGGAGCGGGTCCAGTGCTTGCAGCGACGTTGCACAGCGTGCCTCGCCGCCCGGCGCGTCGGTCCCGGCCGCAGTGCGGACCTGCTTGGCGTCCGGAGCCCAGAGCTCGAATAGCGGTCGGCCTTCGATGAGCGAGAGCGAGACTGTGCGCAGGCTCGAATCGGCCCAGCCGGTGACGTCAGGATGGCCGCACCCTGGCCGACGTCCCCGACGACGGCGTCGGTCGGGCCCACCCGCAGACGCACCTCGATGGTGTGCGCCTCCCGATATCGAAACAAGTCGTACTCGGCAGCCACCCGAAGCGCGTCGTCGTCGCCGTCGAGTTGAGTGGGTCGGACAAAATGGAGATAAGGCGAGCGACTCCGGCGACAGGGCGAAGGGGGTCGAGTTGGGTGGTGTCACACCGCGTCAGTGGGCAAGGTGCGTGCCACCCGTTCGGGGTGCCGCCTGAACAGGCCGTTCAGAACACGTCCGGTCCTACGTCCACCGCGTAGTCCGCGGTGATCTCGAGCGGGTACACGAAGCCGACCGGCCGCGCTGCCGCGTCGGCGTCCTCGAGGAGGGCGGCTTCGGCAGCGTTGTTCTCTTCGGAGATGGCTTTCAGGAGGGCGTAGAGGGCCGCGCCATCGGCCTCCGGCGTGATCTCGGCCTGCCGCTCCCCGACCAAGTTCCCAAGCACGCGGGTGCGGGCCTCCCGGCCGAAGTCTACGTCCCACACGGCGGCGTTCAGCTCACCTTCGTATAGGTAGCCGCGGTTGTTCTTGTTGGAGGAGCCCGCCGTCACGTAGTCGTCATCGACGATGGTGATCTTGGAGTGGGTGTCGATTGGGAGGAAGTAGGGGACACCCGCTTCGATGTCGAAGGACTTGAGTTGCAGTAGCAAGTAGCGGTTCGGGAAGCGCGTGCGGTAGGCCTGATCGCTCAGCCAGGTCCACTTCTTGCCCCCGTCTGCAGCGCTCACCGGCTTGGTGACCACGACAAGGTGAAGGGCCGGGGTCTCTACCATGCGCCTCAGGATGATCTCGTCCAGCATTGGCGCTCGGAAGTACTGGTCTTCGATGTAGATGAAGTTACGCGCCCTCGACACGGCTTTGGCCTGCGTCTCGAAGATGGCCCGTTCAGCGATGGGAGATGGCAGGGTAGCGACGACCTGTCCCGTGACGGTGCCAGCCTCGGGGCCGGGTGCGAGGAGCTCGTAGGGGGAGTGGTCGCCGGGGAAGAGTGCGCCCGTCCTGAGCCCGAGATCCCATCGGCGCTTCAGGACGAAGTCAACGTCTCGCGCGAGTGGGCCTTCGATTCGGAATCCATAGTCTTTACGGGGGCCTCGGTCGGGGAGGGCTTTGCGGTCCGCGACCGCTTGACGCTCCTCCGCGGTGGACGTGAAGATCATGCGGCGGGCGTCGAACACGTGGTGGTCGCTCGTGTCCCAGTCGGTGCTCTTTACGTTCATGCCGCTGACGTACGCGACGGAATCTCCGATGACGAGGCCCTTCTGGTGGTATGACGCGGCCTCGATGGCCTCGAGCGCGCCCGTCTTCCTGCTGTCCTGAGCGAAGCGCCAGCCAGCCCACGAGCCGTTTGCCGCCATCCGTGCGGCGAAGTCGATGACGATTGGCTCTGGCACATAGATGCCTTCCAAGGGGGCGAGCGTCGGGTTCTCTTGGGACATGACCTCGAAGTCGTCGTTCGGATCCTGGCCGTGCGCGCGAAGCTCCGAGTCGGTGTTCATGTACGCGAGCCCCCCGATTCGGCCGGCTGCGAATCGGGCGACCAGCACGCGGACGACGTCCCGACCGCCGAGGAGCTCAATCATGGTTCGAGCGCGTCGAATCTCCGGCCCATCGGTGACGTGGGACGCCGGCCTGATCAGCTCGAAGTCCGACTGCCACCACCAGGTCGTCTGGTGGACCCGCTCCGTGGGCCTCAGGACGAGATCGTCGTAGACGCGCTGCCAGTAAGACTCGCCGTCCATTAGCAGGGCGATGTCATTGCCTGCTTTTGGCGCTGGAGCGCCCGACGCGTAGACGACATGGTCGAGCCCGACGAACACGACCCGTTCGCATGCGTCCTCGGGGGCGCTCGCTTCAGCCCACACGGCGCCGCCGGTCGTGCTCACGCTGATACTGGCGCCGCTTCGAGTGACCGTCACGTCACTCGAGATGTAATCTTGGGCATCGAGACGCGCCGACAGCGGCGCCACGAGCGTCGATGGGCCAGTCTCGCTGGAGGCCGATACGCCGCTGAGAGTGCGCCCCCAGATGTCGAGCGCTTCGATACGCCACACCGGTTCACAAGGCGGAAGCCCCTCAGCCTCGGTAACCGAGCCGCCGTCGCACGCCAGTCCGGTTAGTGCCGTGGCGAATCGGAACGCGAACGGTGCGGGTTTCACGGTGAGCTGCAGACCTGAGTGTAGGAGAAGGCGTCGAGCGAGATCGGCTGACCGCCGTATTGCGCCATGATCACGAGGTACTCTGAGACCAGCGTGAGGGGGACCGTCTTGCACTTCATCCCGAGGGTGCAGTCCGCGTCTTTGGTGCAGTAGGTCGTGCAGCGGTAGGCGCCTTCGGGACCGACACCCATACACTTGTTGGACTTGCAGTAGGCGAACTGGTCGGCCTGGCAGGGGCTGCCATCGTTCAAGAAGGGTGCAATTCCAGAGAGTTGGTTCGTATAGCAGCCCGTCACGCCGTCGTAGGTCGGCGTCGTGAACTCGGGGTGGTACGGCGCCGCGAGGGGCGGCGGTGGGAGACCGTCGGGGGGGACGGCGTAGCCCATGAGCGCACACTCTTGGCCCGACGCGCAGTCGTTCTCGCTCGTGCAGAGCGGCGCACAGCGCCAGAGGCTCGGGTCATCCGGCGCGAGGTCACACAGTCCAGTCGCGCACACGGAGCCATCGAAGACGCCCGGCTGCCCTGGCACCTGGCAGAGCTGCCCGGTCGCGATGCCTGACGGCGCTTCGCAGAAGCTCGCGATCCCCCCGTCCGCCGTCGCGTAAAAGGCGCAGACCTGGCCGAGGCTACACTTGCTCTGTTCCAGGCAGGTCGCCCGGCAGACGGACTCGAAGCACAAGCCGCTCGCGCATTGGCTGCCGGCCGTACAGGCCGTGCCGGCGGTCTGGCCGCCAATGGGCGCGGGCTCGCAGAAGCCGAGGCTCATGCTGCCGGGGAGGCGAGTACACATCTCGCCGGCCACGCAGTCGCTCGCCCCAGCGCACCGCCCCGAGCAGCGGAACTCCTGTGCGGACGACCACGCAGCGCACACGCCGAGGGGGTGGCAGTCGGCGTGATACTGGCACGGGCTCCCGAACGCGATGGTGCAGTCGCTGTCGGCCTTGTCGGCCTTCCCGTCGCAGTCGTTGTCGATGGTGTCCGTGCAGACCTCCTTCTTGGTCTTCCCGACGGCATTGCTCTGGTCCGAACAGTCGGTCCCCCCACACGCCGAGTCGACTTCGCCGTCTTGGTCGGCGTCTTTGGCGGCGCCGGGGAGACAGGTGCTCGCGCTGCAAGCGTCTCCGATGGTGCAGCCGCTGCCGTCGTCACAGGGGCCGATCTTCGGCGATGTCCCACAGATGCCGCCCGCGCAGGTCACGTCGGTGCACGGGTTGCCGTCATCCGGGCACGGCGACGTGCCTGGAATGCAGATCCCTACGTTGCAGGCGTCGCCCGTCGTGCAGGCGTTCCCGTCGTCGCACGGGCCGACGGTCGGCACCTGAGTGCAGCCGGTCGGTCCGCAGGTCGCGACCGTACACGGGTTACTGTCCTCGGGGCATGCAGGGCCCGTCGAGACACACTGCCCCTGACTACAGGTGCCCGATCCACCACAGGCAGCCGAGGTCGCGCATGGCCCCTCGGCTTCGGTCCATGCGCCCGTAACGGTGGCCGGATCGCACTTCAGGCAGGGGTTGCCGGGGCTCTGCGTGCCCGTCGCGTAGCAGGCGCCGTTGATGAGGCAGAAGCCGGCGGTGACGGCGCTCTTGCAGGCGCCCTCCACACAGGTGTCGAGCGTGCAGACCAGCTTGTCGTCGCAGACGACCGGGACCCCGACGCAGGTCCCGCCCTGACACGCATCGCCGCCGGTGCACGCGTCGCCGTCGTTGCAGCCGGTCCCGTCGATGGAGCAAGGCCCGGGCGGGAGGTCCGGCCCTGTCGAATCCTCTGTAGTCTCGGGCGCCACTGAGCTGTCGCTGCCGATGGCCACGACGGTATCGGTTGAGATGCTGTCGGCGCCTGAATTCGGTCCCGGCACGGTGTCCGCGACGAAGTCGATCCCGCCACTGGCCGCGTCGGGGAGGGCGCCGCCCGCTGCGCTCTCGCAGCCCATCGCGAGCAGGGCCGCAGCGACGGCGAGACAGGCTCGGCCGATCGGTGGGGTGAGGTTGGCGCGCAGACTCTCCACCTTCAATCTTCGTTTCCGAGGAGCGTGATGACGTTGCCCGAGGGGTCGCGAATGGAGGCGACCCATGTCTTTCCGAAGAGTTGTGGCATCTGTGCGAACCGCACGCCTCGACCTTGAAGCTCATCGAAGGTGCCGCTCGGACGTTCGACCGTGCAGCAGATCCCGGTCTCGCCTTCGACGGGGATCGCTGGGAACGCCTGGCCGCGCTCGGTCAGGACGAGCTGCGTGCCGCCGGGCATGAGGATGGCCACGCTCGGGTCAGGCTGCTCGTCCATCGTGAGCTCGAGCATACCTAGGTAGAACTCGAGCGCCGGACGCAGCGCTTTCACTCGTACGCATACGGACGAGGGGCCTTCGAAGAAGGTCAGGTCACTCCTCCAATCTGGATCTTCGACGAGCGTGATGCGGTTGCCATCCGGGTCTTTCACCTCGGCCCGAGCGCCGTTGCGCCACCGCACCATGTCCTTCTCACTGGCCGAGAAACCCTTCGATTCGAGTCGGCGGAGCACCTGCGGGAGCTCGCCGTCACCGCGCATTCGGAGGGATACGCCCGTGGAGCGGCCGACGAGGGCCGCGTCGCTTCCCGCCGGCTTGACGAGGTTCAATTGAACGTCGCCGGTGTAGAAGGCAGTCAGCCCCGGTGCGCGGCGGGCAAGGGGGAGCGCGAGGCCGTCCTCATAGAAGCGAGAGACGGCATCGGACTCCGAGACGAAGAGATTGACGCTTTGGATTTGCGTGATGGCCACGCAGGAAACATGGCATGCAGGGGGCAGGACTCGCAAGCGTCGCGCGCTCCGGCGCTCACCACTCTGGGTTCGGGTACCACTCGGGGTTCGGATAGGCCGGCGTGGCGACGGTCCAGCTCGGGTCCGGGTACCATTCGGGGTTCGGATACCAGCTCGGGTCCGGGTACCATTCCGGATTCGGGTACTGATCGGGGTCTGGGAAGAGCTGCGGGCTGCTCGTGAACGCGGCGAGAGAGGCGGCGTCGATTCGGCAGCGGCCTGTGACCCGCAGGCCCGAGGAGGGCGTGAAGCGGTTCTCCGACGTGAGGCAAGGCAGCTCCGCGAGCGAGAAGCAGCCGGCGGCCGCTCCGTTTCGGGAGACGCACAGTGTCGCGGCGTCCGCGTTCGCCCAGCTCGTGGCACGGACCTTCATTCGGACGGCGTCCACGTCAGTCGTGGTGGTCGTCGTCGCCTGCATCACGCCTTGCCGCAGCGTCACCCGGTCTAGAGGCTCGAATCCAAACGGCTGTGCGGCGTCGATGGCCGCGTCGGTGGCGGTGACGTCGAGGCTCCAGTTGGCCGTTGATGCGGCCTGGCCTGCGACGCGGCCCCAGGCGAGCTCGACGTCGAGCGTCGGCGGACGCACCTCTTTCGGGCAGGCCTTTTGAACGAAGAGACCGCTCCCTTTGGACTCGGTGTGGCGGAAGCGCACGGGTGCACATCCCAGGTCGGCAAGCGCGATGGTCGCCGGCACCAGCCCCTTGCCGCTCACGACCAGGCGGGGCGCGGTCGACGACGCGCGCACTGACACGTAGACGCCATCGACGTCGGCCCCGACCCGGCTCCTGAACAGGACCTGATTGGAGCGTAACGCCGCCGTGTCGTCCGCTTCGAAGTGGTGAACGCCCGTCAGCGTGATGGAGCCGCCTTCGGCCGAGAGCTGGCCTTGCCACTCGAGCTCCGGACGTGCGCTGGAGTCGCCGCTACTCGGCGCCGCCAGCGCTCCCCAGTAGACCACGAGCTCCACTGCCGCCGTACCCGTGGATGCAACTTCGCGGCGGTCGTCGAGCTCGGCCAGCGGCTTGGTCTCGAGACCGTCTTGCCCGCAAGCACAGGCGAGTGAAAGCGCCGCCACGCGCGTCGATGCTGCGCTGTGCTTCAGGATCCCTGCCAGGAGTGAGCGGACCTTCTGGACGGCCCTAAGAGGCGCCGCCGGGTCGGCGTACGAGACGCGGGTCGCGGGTGGTGCGTACTCTGGGCGATAGGTCATGAGCGGGTCCTCCGGGGGCGTCGAGTTGAGCGTCCAGCTGCCGGCTCGTGGCGGCTCATGAGAGCGGGGCTACCCCGCCCGAAAGCGCATCCACCTCCTCAGGGCACCGAGGCTCAGTGCACGAGCCGGACCAGAAGCCGTTGCCGATGAGGACTGCATCGTGGAGGCACCGAGGCTGGGTACGGCCTGACCCAGGTGGGTCCTGACGCATCTCTGTGCGGGTCACACTGGCCGAAGACCCAGTCCTTCCGTATAGTGCCGCGTTCGGCGGCCCGTGTGCTGGTGCATCCCAGCTCGACGATGGTGGGCGCGCCTTCGGAGGCGACATGCGAGTGACGAGTGGTGTGGTAATGGCAATGGGGCGCCGAGACGCGATCGCAGCCGCCCGTGGCAAATCCGAGGGGCCTCGCCGTCTGGTCGGCCCAGCGCTCGCGATACTCCTCGCGTCGGCGTGCGGAGGCGGCAGCTTCTCGGAAGGCTCCAAGCCTCAGTTCGAAGTGGCCGTCGAGGGCGCCATCGTGACGACCGTGCTCGAGGGCCTCCACGAGTTCCAGAAGGTTCAGCCGGGCACGGGTCAGCGTCAGAAGGCCGAGATCACGCTGCGCAACAACGGCACCGCGCCCCTGACCATCTCTCGCGTGACCCAGCTCGACGTCAATGGCGATGGCACCGCCAAGAGCAAGTGGATGGTGCTCGACTGGCGCGGCTTCGACCCTGCGCTCGGCCTCCCGCTCACGATAGCGCCTGGCGATTCACCACTGAAGATCGACATGGTCTATGAGCCCGGGGCTGCCTGTGAACTCGAGAACAACTGTGAGAGCTCTGCCACCATCGAGATCCTGACCGACGACCCGGCCGTCCCGAAGGTGGTCATCGAGTTCGCTTTGCCCAGGTGCCGTCGCGAACCGAAGGTCTACCCGCCGTCCGACATCTTCCTCGAGGCCGAAGTCGGCAAGCCCGAGATCAAGACCTTCACCGTCGAGAATACCGGCACGTGCGCGTGTACCGTCGACGGCGTCGAGATGGTCGGTGGGGCCAACGTCTTCACGCTCACCCAGGACTTCGCCGACGGGACAGAGCTCAAGCCGAACGGGTTGCCCGTCTCCTTCACGGTCTCCTACACCTCGGCGGGCAATGCAGGCACCGACCAGACTCAGATCAAGGTCCGCTTCGATTGCCAGTCGCAGGACACCATCATCCCGATCACGACCCAAGCCGCTCAGGCGGGCAACTTCGAAGTCAGCTACGACGAGAAAGACACCAAGGGCTTCCTCGACTTCACGACGGTGGCGCCGAGCACCTGCGAAGAGAAGGTCGTCTCCATCTACAACGTCGGGCCGGCTATCATGACGGTGCAGACGCGGGAGGTCCCCGAGGACCTGCAGGGCAACTTCTACACCGTCACTTGCGCGTTCCCACCGGCGCAGGCGGGTGGCGAGCCGACGCCCGTCACAGGCAACGCCGCCCTCGCTGCCGGCCGTACGCTCGAGTGCACGGTGAAGTACTGCGCCACCGACGCCGCCGGTAAAAATGGCACCCTCACGATCGCCTACGTGAATCCGGGCCCGGGCACCATTGAGGTCCCGATGTTCGGCGGCACGCCGAAGCCGTGCTTCGACTTCGCACCGGGCGACGTCTCGAGCCAGATGGCCCTCGACTTCGTGGCGACGGCGAAGGGGGAGGCGGTCCTCGGTCGCTTCATGATCTACAACTGCGGTAACGCCGCGCTCGACGTGAAAGCCGTGCGCATCGAAGACGCCTTCGGCCAGGGTGAAGCGTCCGAGTACTTCACCGTCGATGACGGGCTCACCTTCCCGCTCACGATCCCCGTCGGAGGCGTGCAGTCCGTCGAGGTGACCATGCTCGTGAACGACAATGAGCCACAGGTCTCCTCGACGATGTACATCGACTACGTGGATGGCTCGGGCGCGACCCTCGTGGCGTCGAACATGAACGTGCGCGGCTTCGTGGCTCCGACGGCGCCCGTCATCGTACCGGCCCTCGAAGCGACCGGTGGGGCGAAGGTCGGCAAAGAGGTCACACTCTCAGGCGCGGCGTCGGCGCCAGCGGCACAGATCGGTGACGGCGCTTACGCCTTCTACCTCGTCGACAAGCCGGCCGGCAGCCAGCTCATCGTCAACGGGTCGCCGGGCGAGGGCACCCGCGACGTCATCCCCGACAAGGCTGGCAAGTACGTCTTCGCAGTGCGCGTCTTCGCCAAGACCGAGCCCTACATCTGGAGCTCGGAAGCGACTGTCGAGGTCGACGTCACCGAGTGATTGTAGGGGCGCTCAAAGGAGCGCCGCGATCCGCCCCTTCAACGATGAGGGCAGCTCTTTCGGCGAGAAACGTCGAATCGTGTCCCCCGTTCGATTGACCAAGAACTTCGTGAAGTTCCACGGGATCACCTCGAGCCCGAGGGGGCCCGGGGCGGCCGCTTTCAGCGCTCGGTACAGGGGGTGCGTCTCGCTGCCATTGACCGCGATCTTGGCGTGCATCGGGAAGCTGACACCGTAGTTGCGCTGGCAGAAAGAGCCGATCTCCGCGCTCGTACCCGGCTCCTGCCAGAGGAACTGATTGCAAGGGAAGCCAAGCACGACGAGGCCTTGGCCTTGGTACTCTTTCCAGAGCGCTTCGAACCCCTCGAATTGAGGCGTGAACCCGCACTTGCTGGCCGTATTGACGATGAGCAGCACCTTGCCTTCGTACTTGCGCAAGGTGTGGGTCTCGCCGCTGAGCGTCTCGACGGGGATGTCATAGATCATGGCTGTTTCCGTTCCGGGGTCACTTGGGTGGGGGAGGGAGAGGGCCTCGCGGAAGCAGCGCCGCTCCGGTGATGCCCCCGAATCCGGCGTCGAAGAACTTCTCGTACACGACGTGCCCGGTCTCGCGCCGAAGGCCTGCGGGCGCCAAGGCGGCGAAGACATCGAGGATCATCTGGCCGTTGCCGCACGCATAGACCTGCGCCCCTTCTCGATGCAGTCCGAGCCCGTCGAGGTGCGTCGTTACTCGGCCACGACGGCCCCCCCAGCCGTCGTCCGGTCGAGATAGGGTTCGGATGACCCTCACATCCTCTGGAATATCGGGCAGGTCGAACAGATCGGCCTCGCTGCGCACGCCCCAAATGAGGGTCGCTCGGGAGCTCGCGCCGCGAAGGCCGAGCTCGACCAACATCGGTCGCACGGGGGCGATACCGGTTCCGGTAGCGACGAAGACGAGCTGCTCCGGGAGCCGACTCCGAAGCACGAAGGTGCCCTGCGGGCCTACCATCGATAGCGTCGCTCCAGTGGGTAGCTCTCGAAAGGTGTCGCTGGCGCGGCCCACCACCATGAGCTTGACGACGATCTCGAGCGCACTAGCGGGCGTCCCAGCAGCGTCCTCTGGAGAGTTCCAGATCGAGTAGATCCGGGTCTCCCGACGGCTGGCCATCAGCGCGCCTGGGACCGAGTCGGCCGCGGCTTCCCCTCCGGGCGGGTCGAAGAAGATCGACACGTGCTGCCCAGCGAGCCACGAGAAGAGCGGAGCCTCTACAGGTTCGAACGAAAGCCACAGCGTGTCTCGAGCGAGCTCGCGGCGCGCGGTGAGGCGCACCATGAGCTCGCGCGGGGGCGGCAGCTTGAGCCCCGGCTCGAGTCCAGCCTGCCGTAGCGGGGCGATGAGGGTGTCTCGGGCGCCCAAGAGGCGTTCTTCGGCAAAACGACGGATTGTGCTCAGGATCCCCATGAGAGCTCCTCTGAGATGCGGCATGGCCGGCCTAGTCGTCGCGTGAGCCCCGGCTCGAGTCCAGCCTGCCGTAGCGGGGCGATGAGGGCGTCTCGGGCGCCCAAGAGGCGTTCTTCGGCAAAACGACGGATTGTGCTCAGGGTTCCCATGAGAGCTCCTCTGAGATGCGGCATGGGCGGCCTAGTCGTCGCGTGAGCCCACGCGCCGAGCCCACCGCTGCCGCGCCAGCGAGGCCAATCAGGAGTGGCGCGCCCAGTATCGCCGTGGAGACGCCGTGTTCTGCCACGAGCGCGGCAAGCGCGCGCCACTGCACCCCGAGGCTCGCGAGTAGGAGCACGCCCGCACACGGCGGAGCGAACGGCGCCAGGCCAACCATGACCACGGCAGCGAGGAAGTCGGGTCGATGGTGCGTTCGTCCTGACGAGAGGCTTCTGACCGTGTTGAAGAGGGCACCGGTGGCGACGCGATCGTCCGCCATTGCCGCCATACGTCGCAGGAGGCGCGCGGCAGTGGGGCGTGAGTGGTGACGCACGGTCAGGTCCGGGAGCACCCAGACGTCGTATCCGAGTCCGGTGAGCGCAAGGCCGAGGTTGTCGTCTTCGATGGTTGCGCGCCTTACCCTCTCATCGAAGCCGCCCGCCGCGACGAAGGCGTGCCGTGCGATGGCGACGCAGAATGAGGACAGCCCACGGAGACGGTGGGGCTCATCTCGGTGGGGCTCATTTCGGTGGGGCTCATTTCGGTGGGGCTCACCCTGGCGTGACGTGTCGCCGACGCTCAGCAAGTTGCGCCGTTGCAAGGTGTTGTGAACCCGCGCGGGGACACTCGCTACGGGGCAGTCCACGTCGTAAACGCACTGGAGCGCCGCCTTGCCACTCGACGTATAGATCGCCTCGAGGCGTCCTATCGTGTCTTCCTTGACCTCGACGTCCGCGTCCACGAAGACGAGCAACTCAGCGGTGGTGGCGGCGGCGCCGGCGTTTCGTGCGGCACCCGGTCCGGCAGCGGCACGTCGAATCAGTCGCACTCCGGTTGGCAGGCTCTCCGGCGCAATCGGCGGCGTCGATCCGTCATCGACGACGACGAGCTCGTCGGGAGCGCGGTGACCGCCGAGGAGGGCAGCGAGGCAAAGAGCGAGCGTATCCCCGTCCCGGACCGGGATGACGACGGCGACAGAGGTCGTCGAGCTCACGCGCGGGCGGCGCGTTCAGCGAAGACGGCGCGGGAGTAGGCCCGGAACCCGACCACGTTTTGGTAGAGATCGGTTGGGCTTCGCATGGTCCTGAGCTTCATCGCGATGTACGCCGGGCGCATGTAGAAGCTGCGGTTGGCACGGTGGATGAGCTCGTCGAGCTGCGCTTTGGTCATCGTGTTCGGCACGAAGCCACTCGACTGGTGGGACTGGCTCTGCGCGTGGCCGAGGCAAGTGCCGTAGCGGTCTGCCATGTCGTGCAGCGCCGTGCCGGGGTGGACGCCGATGGTGAAGAACTTCGTGTAGTCCGCGTTCAGCTTCTTCGCGAACTCGATGGTCTCGAGCCCCTCTTCGTAGGTCTCGCCCGGGATGCCGAACATCACGGTCGCGAAGACGCGGATTCCGACCTGCTGGCAGATACGGACGCCGCGCTCGATCTGCTCGAGGGTCTCGCCTTTCTTCAGTGTGTCGAGGTTCTTCTGGACGCCGGACTCAATGCCGATGAGCAACTTCCAACAGCCGGAACGCCTCAGCAGTCGTGCTGTTGGGAGGTCGAGGGTGTCAGAGCGCGTGTTACCCGACCAGATCACGGAGAGGTCGCGCCGGAGGATCTCCTCGCAGCGCGTGTGGATCCCGTCGTAGTCCTCGGTCAAGTTGTTGTCCCAGAACAAGATGTCGCGGACGCCATACCGCTCCTCGAGCTCCTGCATCTCGTCGACGACGTTCGCAGCGCTCCGATACCGCTCGCCATGGCGCATCCAGGTGTTCGTGTGGCAGAAGATGCACTCGTGCTTACAGCCACGTTGTCCCATCATCGTCGTCGCGGGGAGCCGATGGTAGTGCCCGATGGACGGCGCATACTTCGCCATGTCGACGAGGTCGCGTGCCGGGAAGGGCAGGGCGTCGAGGTCGTAGATGAGCGCCGCTTTGGGGTTCACGCGGACGGCGCCGCCGTCGCGCCACGCGATGCCCCGCACTGCCGATAGGTCGCCCTTTCGTTCCACGCAGGCCACGAGGTCCCGCATGATGTACTCACCATCACCGGCTGCCGCGAAGTCGACCGCAGGGTTCTGCTCGAGACACTCCTTCTGCATGACATCGGGCCAGGGTCCGCCGACCACGATCGGGATAGCCGGGAAGCCGTCCTTCAAGCGCAGCAAGAAGCTCTGGGACGTGTTCCAGCCGTAGCCCATCATGAGGAGCCCAACGAGCTCGATCTCGTGGACCCTCATCACTCGGTGGAAGTCCTCTTCGGTGGCATAGACGCCATCGAGGAAGAAGACCTCGTGGCCTGCCTGTCGCAGCACGGCAGCGATCAGGAGAAGCCCGATGGGCGGCGTCGCACCGGGGATCAGCCCGAAGCGGCTCCGGTCTGCGGTCTTTCGCGCCATGTACTCTGGGTAGAAGTCGCGAAAGTCATAGGGGGGAATGGCAAGAAGGACACGCATGGCGCAAGTCTACTCCGAATGACGTGGGGGCAAGAACTCGAATTCGAGTTCCGCCGCCAACGAGTGTTGATGAGGTGCCCTCAGGCTGACGCGTCCTCCTCCCCGAGGCAACGCCGGAGCCCCCGAAAGAAATGACGGTGGGAGGACCATCCGCTATAGTCGGCCTTGCCCCGGCAGGGCCAGGGCCGCGCGCGGTCTGTCGACGACGGTCGTCGATGGATCACCACGCGTCGGAACATGCTGGGATCGCGAGATTAAGAGCGCGCATGGTGACGGGACCGACATCGAACGGCAGCGGCTTGCCCTCCTTCCCGCAGATGATCGCGGGTGGCAAGTACGAGCTGCTCGGGATCCTCGGTTCAGGCGCGATGGGCATCGTCTATCGCGCTCGCCACACGGCGCTCAACCGCGTCGTCGCCATCAAGGTGCTCGCTGACGACCTGTCTTCGGACGTACGAGCGACCGAACGCTTGAGGCGGGAAGCGCTGGCCGCGAGCGAACTTCAACACGCCAACAGTGTTCAGGTTCTCGACTTCGGCTCCGACGGCGGCAGCTTCTTCATTGTGATGGAGTTCGTCGAAGGCCGCACCCTCTTCGACCTGCTCGTCGACGAAGGTGCACTGCCCGAGCTCAGGGCCGTACGAATCCTGGCGCAAGCCCTCGCTGCGCTCCAAGCAGCCCATGAACGGGGCATCATCCATCGAGACATGAAGCCGGAGAACATCCTGCTCAAGCAAGAGCAGGACGACGATGGCAGCCTGACCGACCAAGTCAAAGTCTGCGACTTTGGCATCGCGAAACGCGCAGTCGAGAGCCTCGGCGATGGCCCCGCGCTGACCGACATTGGCTCCGTCATCGGGACGCCCCAGTACATGGCGCCTGAGCAGGCACGCAACCTACCTCTCGATCCGCGCACGGATATCTATGCCTGCGGGGTCATCCTCTATCGCGCGTTGACCGGGAAGGTGCTCTTCGATGGCGGGGGCGACGACATCGCTGTCCTCATGGCCCACGTCCTCGACGAGCCCGTGCCCCCACGACTCCATCGACCGGACTTGTCGCCACGTCTCGAAGCGGTGGTTCTCCAGGCGCTCAGCAAAGACCCGGCGGCGCGTTTTCAATCCGCTCGCGAGATGCGAAAGGCCCTCCTCGACTCCGTGCCGGGGCTCGCGACGTCGCCGTTCCTTCAGTCGCCCGTCAACGTAACCCAGCAGATCAGCGAGGGATCGCCGTCAGGTCCGTCCCGGACGCCGCGAAACCCTGCGCTGACTGACCCGGCCCACCAGTCACCGAGGCTAGACCTGAACGCGGCGGCGAGCTCAGGAGGGCGCCGGCTCGTCCCCGCGCTCGGTAGCGTCGCGCTCATCGCCGCAGTCGTCCTTGTCGCCGTGGTGCTCGGACGTCGGGATGAGCCCTCGTCGGGCGCGGGGACGCCCGCCGTTTCCCCTACAGCCTTGGTCGAGCCCGCCAGCGCGGCCGCGGCGCCTCTCGCGACCGCGCCGCTGCCGGCGCAGCCGAGTGTCCCCGAAGTCTCGCCGTTGGCAGCACCCGTCGTGGCACTCGAGGCCATCTCCCTTCGTGAACCCGAAGGAGAGTCCGCCCGGCGCGACCGCTGGGGGATCGATGTGGCTCTGGCCTCGGCTACCATTGCACCCGTCACGCCGACAGCCGTCGTGCGCGTCCCTGAGAAGGCGCCGGTGAAGCCAGTGCGACCCGGCGAGGTGAAGCCGGCGGAGGTGAAGCCGGCGGAGGTGAAGCCGGCGGAGGTGAAGCCGGCGGAGGTGAAGCCGGCGGAGGTGAAGCCGGCGGAGGTGAAGCCGGCGGAGGTGAAGCCGGCGGAGGTGAAGCCGGCGGAGGGGAAGCCGGTAGAGCC
>CANMLD010000117.1 GCA_947498315.1 Pseudomonadota bacterium
GGGTCGGTCCATAGGATGATGAGCCGCGTGCGCCCGGGCCGCGTCGCTCGAAGCTCCCAGCGGTCGGCGAGGCGCGGGCCTGCTGGCAACGCGACCGTCTCCCGTCCGGCGTGGCGACCGAAGACGTCGTAGAAGAAGTAGCCGCCGTAGACGTAGGTGCGCAGGTCGGGCGTCGCTGCTTGCCGTGCGAGCCATGAGCCGAAGGTGATCAGATCCGACATATCTCCGGGCCTCTGAGCCTTCACTCGCGCGTGCACGTCACCCTCGTGTTTCACCTCGGCGTCGAGGCGCCAGCGGGCCTTGGCGTCAGCCGCACGCTTGCTTTCATCACGTGCGATGGTCCCTCGTGCTGAGCGCGAGGCTCCGAAGACCGCGAAGCGCCAGTCCTGCTTTCGGGCGTAGCCGCTCGCGACGTCCATCCATGACCGGGAATCGAAGGTAACCGTCAATGACGAGCCTGGGACGGTCAGCTTTCCCGTCACGGCGACGGGCTTCACGCCTGAGTGGGCACCCGGGAGCGACATCTTCAGTTGGCCCAGATCGCGTCCGAGATGGCTCACGCCGTATCTCAGCGTGGACGCCTTCTCGGCACCGACCGAGGCTTCCGGGAGGGCCAGCATGGCCACGAGCACCACGCCCATGGCGAGGCACCACTCACGGAGGGCCATAGGGGCAGTGATGAACACAGGGCACCTCCAGAGAGCGTTGGCGACCACGGTGGCAACGTCGCGACACCACCCGCTCATTCCGCCAGACTGAGCCGCCACCAATCTCCGCTAGAGGCTCTGGTGGATTGCAGTTGACGCCTCGGGGTCGCAGGGGAAGACTCCGAGAGGCGATGCGAGTCTACCTCGACCACAATTCGGGCGCGCCACTGAACGCGTCGGCCCATGCTGCCATGATTCCATGGCTCACGTCAGGCCGCGGCGGCAACGCGTCCAGCGTGCATGCCGAAGGGCGTGCCGCGCGAGCGGCGATCAGTGAGGCGCGCATTGCGGTGGGTGCCGCCCTTGGGATCCCGGCGACGTCGGTGGAACGTTGTGTCGTCTTCACGTCTGGCGCGACTGAAGCCAACGCGCTCGCCCTCCATTCGGAGCCCGGTCCGCTCGTCCTCATGGCCACGTCACACCCAAGCGTGCTCATGGGCTCGCAGCGGCGCACGAGCACCCGCGTCGCCCCCGTTCGGCCAGACGGGACCCTGGATCTCGAACAGCTCGAGCCGCTCCTTCAGGGGGCAGCCCTGCTCTCAGTCATCTTCGCCAACAACGAGACCGGCGTCGTGCAGCCTCTGCCACCGGTCCGGTCGCTCTGTGAACGTCACGGCGTCCGGCTTCACGTCGATGCGGCACAGGCCCTTGGCCGGCTCCCGATGTCGGCGATCATGGCGCACGCCGACTACGTCACGCTCTCCTCGCACAAGATCGGTGGCCCCGGGGGCGCGGGCGCCCTCGTCGCCGTCAGCGGCGCGCCCCTCAATGCGCTGCAGCCTGGTCACCAGGAACGTGGTCGCCGCGGTGGCACTGAGAACGTCGCCGCCATCGTTGGCTTCGGCGCGGCAGCCAAAGGTGTCCCAAGACGCCTCGACGAGATGGCCGGCGTCGCCCGGCTCCGAGACCGCCTCTGGGACGGCATCGCCGGTCTGCATGACGTCTGGCGAAACGGCGATGTCGTCCTCCCGAACACGCTCAACGTCGGCTTCCGGGAGCTCGACGGCGAGTCACTCGCCATCTCCCTCGACCTCTCTGGCGTCGCCGTCTCAACCGGTGCGGCGTGCTCCTCTGGTTCGGTCGAAGCGAGCCATGTCCTGCTCGCGATGGGCATCGACGAGGACGCCGCTCGTGCTTGCCTCCGGTTCTCGCTCGGCCCCGAGAACACCGAAGACGAGATCCAAGTCGTGTTGTCGAGGCTTGCGACGATTCTCCTCCGCCAGAAGGAGAGCCACTCGCATCTCGGGCCCATCATGAGACAGCCATTACAGGAACGAGCATGAGCCGCGTCGTCGTCGCCATGAGCGGAGGGGTCGACTCGTCCGTCGTCGCCGCCCTCCTCGTCGAGCAGGGGCACGAGGTCATCGGCATGACCATGCATCTCTCGGACGCCCCCGAGACGGAACGCACCGGCACGTGCTGCGCGCCCGATGACGCGCACGACGCCCGACGCGTCGCGAACCACCTCGGCATCCCGCACTATGTTGCCAACTACAAGAAGGCCTTCAAGACGGCCGTGATCGACCGCTTCGTGGCTGACTACCAGAACGGGCTCACGCCGAGTCCCTGCGTGCGGTGCAACGACGTCCTCAAGTTCAAGTTGCTCTTGTCGCGCGCACGCGAACTCGATGCGGAGTTCCTCGCCACGGGCCACTACGCGCGAGTGGTGCCTGGCGCCTTCGGACCCGAGCTCCACCGCGCCGTCGACCACGCCAAAGACCAGTCCTACTTCCTCTTCGGTGCCAGTCAAGACGCGTTAGCCCAGGTCATGTTCCCCATCGGCGACATGGATAAGCCGGCGGTGCGAGACGTCGCTCGCCGCTTCGAGCTACCGGTCGCCGAGAAGGCCGAGTCGATGGACATCTGCTTCGTCCCCGACGGCGATTACGCGCGTTTCGTCGAACAGAACGCGACTCCCAAGCCCGGCCGTATCGTGGATGAGAGCGGCGACGTGCTCGGCGACCATGGCGGCATCCATCGCTTCACCATTGGCCAGCGACGTGGGCTCGGACTGCCGGGCGGCACCGGAGCGCCCCGTTTCGTCATCGGCGTCAGCGGCGCTACGGGCGACGTGACGGTCGGCGACGCGTCGCGCCTGCTCGCTGCCGGGCTCGACGCGGATCGCTGCAACTGGATCGGCCCGCCTCCATCACCAGGGACTCCCGTTCTGGCCCGTATACGTCACCGCAGTGCGCCCGATCCCGCCGTGGTCGAGCTCGCGGGCGACACCCTCAGGCTTCGTTTCGATTCGCCCATCCGCGCCGTCGCGCCCGGGCAGGCTGCCGTCCTCTATGACGCGGAGCGCCCGTCACGAGTCTGGGGTGGTGGTTGGATACGGGCCTCTTTGCCGTTCTCTGACGCGCCCGCGTCCGCACAGGCGGTGGATTGACCGCACTCACATCATCCGCCCGTCCACTTCGGCTGGCGGTCGTCACCCATGGCTGTAAAGCCAATCAGGCTGACGAAGCGGCGCTCATCGACGCGCTCGCCTCTCGGGTTGGCGCTCTCGAGCTCACGGGGCTCGATGATGGCGACGCCGATCTGGTCGTCATCAACACCTGCACCGTCACGAGCGCCGCCGCGGCGGATGCGCGCAAAGCCGCGCGACGGGCTCGTGTCCAGCACAGCGGCGCGCGCATTCTCGTCACCGGTTGTTACGCTGAGACCGACCGAGAGGCGCTCTCGACGTTGCCCGAGGTCGATGAGGTCGTCGGCAATCACGAGAAGGCGAGCCTCCCAGACTTGGCCGCCGCGCTCCTCCTGCATGGCGCCGGCCGGCGTGCGCGTGGCGAGCGCGTGCCCGCTGCGAGTGGCGCGCCGCTCGAGGCGCGCTTTCGCGAACAGTCCCCGTCACTTCGGTCCATCGCCGACCTGCGAGCGCTACCCCGCGGCGTGGCTCGTCCGTTCATCAAGGTCCAGGACGGCTGCGACTACGTGTGCACCTTCTGCATCATCCCTACGGCTCGGGGGCCTTCTCGCTCCCGCCCCCTAGCGGAGGTCGCTGCCGAGATCAGGGGGCTCTCGGCCCTAGGAGCTCGTGAGGTCGTCTTGACGGGGATCCACCTTGGGCACTGGGGTCGGGACCTCGCTCCGCGTCGACGTTTTGGCGCCATGCTCGAAGCGCTCCTTGAACGCACTGAAGGTGACGGGACGGTCCCCGCCCCTCGTCTGCGAGTCTCCTCGCTCGAACCGAACGAAGTTGACGACCAGCTAATCGATCTCGTCGTGTCTCACCCGCGCGTATGCACGCACCTGCACGTCCCACTGCAATCGGGTGACGACACCATCCTTGGGGCGATGAAGCGAGTCTACCGCGCCAGCTACTACCGCCGCGTCGTCGAGCGCTTTCGCTCTAAAACGACGACCGGCGCCTTCGGCGTCGACGTCATGGCGGGCTTTCCCGGGGAAGAGGCTCGTCACTTCGAAAACACATTGAACTTTTTAGAGTCAATCGATGTCAGCTATCTACACGTATTTCCCTACAGCGTCCGCGCGGGTACCGTAGCGGCAGGGCTGTCCAACCAGGTCCCTCCCGCAGATAAGAAGGCGAGAGTTTCCCGGCTCACCGCCCTCTCGGAAACGCGTCGCGAGGATCATGCAAACCGCTCCATCGGTACGACCGTCGAGGTTGTGGTCGAGCACACCAAAGCCCCTCGCCTCTCCCAAACGTCTCTGCCTGTGGAGCCTGCGAGATGCGGTGGATATTCGGGAAACTATTTGGAGGTAGAGCTGAGCGGCCTGCATCCGGCGAGATCAGTAGTAAGCGCTACGATCATCGAAGCACGGCGCGGGCGCACGGTTGGTGCGATAAAGGAGGTCTCCTGACATGACCCGTTCACCCTCCTCAACGTCTAGTGCCACGTTGTCGTCGACGGTCACGTCAACGGCCCCTTCAACGTCCCCTTCGACGGCCACGTCTACCGACACGTTGGCTTCGCGAGAGCACTCGATCTCGGCGCCCCGACTCGAACAGCTGACGTTCGCGATGGAGCGCCTCGGCTACGTGTTCAGTCGGCTCAACGTGCTAGACGAGGCGTTCACCCACCGAAGCTACGCCAACGAGAACCGGCACGTCGGCTTTGACAACGAACGCCTCGAGTTCCTCGGCGACTCCATCCTCGGTGCGGCCGTGGCCGATCTGCTCATGGCGATTCATCCGTCGTCAAACGAAGGGCTACTGACGCGATACAAGGCAACGCTCGTCAGCGAGACGGCCTTAGCGGAGTCCGCACGCCGAATGAAGCTCGGTGAGCTACTGAGGCTCGGTCGCGGAGAAGACCAAACGGGTGGCCGTCAGAAGAACTCGGTCCTTGCCAATCTGGTCGAAGCCGTCATCGCCGCTGTCTTCCTCGATGGCGGCTACCCAGCCGCTCGTGGCGTCGTCGAACGCCTCGTCGAAGCGCGACTCCCACGCATCGGTCGAGTAGAACGCCGGGTCGACTATAAGACCAAGCTCCAAATGCAGATTCAGGGCGCCCAGCGAGGGCAGCCCATCTACGTCATCGTCGACGTCTCTGGGCCTGACCACGAACGGGTCTTCATCGTGGAAGTGCGCGTCGAAGGCGTTGTCCTTGGCTCGGGAACAGGCGGATCCAAGAAGATCGCCGAGCAAGCCGCTGCGCGCGAAGCGTATCGACGCGTCCAAGTGACCGCGGGCGCCCGTCCTGAACGCGATAGTGTCGACACGTTGCCGGGTCTTCTCTGATAACTTCTGAAGCTGCGGACTGCGGTCGCTCTGGCCGCCCTCTTCGTCCTCGAGTCCCTTTGGCCGGTACGGCGTCGTTGTTGATAATTCAGGCTCGCCGCGGTAGCCGCGTGGCGAGTTCACGGGCACTACCGACCGAGCCCTTAGGGGAGCGCACTCGAGCGTGCCGGCCCCCCTGACATTGCTGACATGGCGGTGCGCCGCATCTGTGGCCGCTTAGGCTCTCCGTGAGGGCGCGCTGCTGTGCGCAAGTGTCGACGAATATGGGCTTTTTTTTCGTTGCTGAGCCCCGTCGGGGCCCCCTCTGAGCACTGAAGGCTCAAGTGGGCATGACATCGATGTCGCTGCCTCCTGGCCCATCCCTAGCTTCAGCCCTGTCCAGAAGCAGAAAATGTGGCGCAGTCGCACGTTTAGGCGGCTTGGCACGGGTCTCGCATGGAAGAAAAGCACCCGCCAGGCGCGGTCCCGAGAGGGGCCGTTCCGGGGGTGGGCGACTAGCTTGGCCACATCTGAGAGGCCCCAACGGGAAGGTCGCGGTGAGATACACGGCACTCACCGCGAACGTGCGTAAAGCCACCTTCTTGAACCCCCTTCGACTCTCCTCAGGGAAGCCCGAGGGGCACTCGATGGAACCCGGCTAGTCCGGACGGTGCACGCGGCCACGGCGACCGCGTGCACCGTCCCCACTTCTTCTCTTTCCAGACCCAACTCCGAACGCGAGGGCGTTGCACCTCACGGCGGAGGCGACTCTGCGGGCGGGTAACGCTCAGCGTCATCCCCGGGCACTTCTGGTGACTCGTCTTCGTCCTCCTCGTTAGGAGGCGGCGCGGGTTGCACGGGGGCCGGGAGGTCGCCTGTGGGAGGTGGACTCGATGGCTGCCCTTCGTTAACACGCGGTGGCCGGTTAGGGCGAGGCGCAGGCTCCCGGCGCGCCGGGGCGGCTGCCGGCGTGGCCCCCTCGGGCGGGGCAGGGTCCGGAGCCACCTTCGGACTGGGATTGGCCAGCTCATTTTGAAGCCGAGTCAGCGTCGCCGGCAGCGTTGGATCGTCGTAGCCGGCGTTCAGTGCCTTAGTGTAGGCCGCGACGGCGACTTCGAGGTCGCCCTTTTGCGTCGCCGCGTCTCCAATGAGGCGCCAGAAGCCAGGTCGCGTGGGATTGTTCTCGGCCAGCACACGATAGAACGTCATCGCGTCGTCGAGACGGCCAAGCCGCACCAGCGCATCCGCGAGATATTGCGTTACTGGCTCGTTCCCGGGCTCTTCACGCAAGACGAGTCGATACGTGCGAACTGCGCGTGTCCAGTCCTGCAGGTTGTAGTAGGCGTCCGCCAACAGCTTCAAACGAAAGAGCGAGGGTTTCGGCTCTGGCTCCACGGCGCGCCGCACGGCTTCATAGTCGCCGGAACGAAACGCGGCCGCCAACGGCGCGTCGCCTTCCACAGGCTCGGGATCGACGGTTCGTTCCGCTGGAGCCGGGATTGCGCTCGGTGGCGTGGCGACGTCTCCCGCCACTCTGTCGCTCACCAGAGTCGGGGGTTCGGCTGGAAAGTGGCGACGGGCATCGAGCATCGCCGTGAGCCAGGGGGCGGAGATCGCTGGGTCGAGGCCGCCCGCACGGAGCGCGATGAGGTGCTCCTGAGCCGCTGGGGTGTTGCCTGAAAGCACATCGAGGAGCGCGAGCCCCAAACGACCATGGACCTCTCGTGGCGCGACTTCGAGGGCTCGCTGAAAGTGTGCGCGAGCTGCCTTCATGTCGCCGTCTGCGAGCCGCGCACGGCCATCGCGACCGAGGCGCGCCGCTTCAGACTCCAGGGGCGCGTCGCTCCCACTGCGATCACAGCCTGAGGCGACGAGCGCGAAGCCGAGCGCGACGTTCAGGGCAGCTCGGAAAGCGAGCGAAGGTGTGACACCGAAGCGACCGATCGACATGGTCCGAGCATAGCTGCGCTAGCGCGAAAGCCCAAGTCCAGTTCGGGCTGTTGCCCGAACCGCGAGACTCGTCTCGACCCCGACTGACATCTCGCTCGCGCTTTGGTAGTGTCCGCGTCGCGTGAACACCGACTCCTTGCCATTGCGATTCGGCGACTACACCCTGCTCCGAAAGGTCGCGAGCGGAGGCATGGCGGAGATCTTTCTCGCGCAGGCGCACGCCGCGAGTGGCGCCGACAAGCTCGTCGCGCTCAAGATGATCCACTCGCGATATGCCGAGGAGCGTCACTTTCACCGCATGATGGTGGACGAGGCACGCATTGCGGTTCAACTCGCGCACCCGAATATCGGGCAGGTCTTCGACCTCGGGCAGTACGGAGGCCGCTACTTCCTCGTGATGGAGTACATCGACGGCCCCGATCTCTCGCGTACCCTCGAGGCCAGCCGCGATCGGGAGATGGTCTTCCCCATCGAAGTCGCCGCCTTCGTAGGCCACGAGGTAGCGGCGGCGCTCTCGTACGCACACAAGCTCGATGACCGACGTGGGCGCCCGCTGAACCTGATTCACCGGGACATCAGCCCCCAGAACATCCTTCTATCCTTCGCGGGTGAGGTGAAGATCATCGACTTTGGCATCGCCAAGGTCGCGACCCAGATGCAGCAGACGCAAGTTGGAGTAATTAAGGGAAAATTCTACTACATGTCGCCCGAGCAGGCGGGCGCCCAAAACGTCGATCAGCGTTCGGACCTCTTCTCGCTTGGGATTTGCCTCTGGGAGACCCTCGTCGGCCGCTCGCTCTTCCGCCGAGACGATGGCCCGACCAACCCGCTCGCCATCCTTCACGAAGTCCGAACGATGCCGATCCCGAGGGTACGTGACGTCCGCCCCGACTGCCCAAGCGAGCTCGACGGCATCGTCGCTCGAGCGCTCTCTCGCGACCTGTCAGTCCGCTACGCGAACGCGGAGGCCTTGCGTGAAGCGCTGGCGCGTTTCCTCGTACCCGTGGCGCGTACGCAGCCAGCCGTGCTCCTCGCAGACTTCATGGAGAGCGCCTTCCCAGCGAACGGCGACGCACAGGGGCCGTCCACCGAGGCAGTCGCTCGCGAGGCCCGCATGGACCGCGAGGAGTTCGAACCTTCCGAAGCCAGCGTCATCTTCTCGCTCGACGGTCCAGGCCCCGCAGGAGGCGCCGGCATCGACCTCGATTGGATCGACCCGAGCACGGCGACGCGCGTCTTCGAGCGAGATGCCGCTCGCAGTAGCAACCAGCGAGATGCCGCTCGCACTAGCAACCAGCGAGATGCCGCTCGCAGTAGCAACCAGCGAGATGCCGCTCGCAGTAGCAACCAGCATATACCCCGCGCCGTCGACCGCGCCGACTCGAAGGTCCCCCGGCCGTCGGGCGCGTCCATCCGTTCAGTCGCGCCGCCGCCGTTGCCGAGCCCAACGGCGCCATTCGCGCCATTCGCTCCGCCGTTGTCGCGCGCGGCCACTCACGCGCGCGTCCCACCTTCGCGGGCCGGCACCCCGTTCGTCAGCGGTCCAGCCGTCGACGACCGATTGCCGTCGACCATCGCCGCGATCGCAGCTCGCCCGGAGTCCCCCCCTCTCGCCGACTCTCGCCCGCCTCTCGCTGCCGCGAACCCGCCGACGCCCGCCTCCTCTCAACTCCGTGAGGCGGCGCCGTTCCCCCCCACGAGCAGCGCCGCCCCCACGTCCGTGGCAGACGACGAAGGCGACCTCGCCATCAGCAGCACCGTCTACGTTCGCCGAGACGCGCTGGCGGCCCCGCCAACGTGGGCAAAATCCGCCGCGTCTCCGACCGCGACCTCGGTGTCACTCAACTCGGATGACGACTCGGACGATCCGAACGTCCGCACCATGTCGGTTGACGCCAACGCGATTCGGGCGGCTCACGAAGCCTTTGCTGCAAGCCAGAGCGCCGCTCTCATCAGGGCAACCGGCCTCATCCCAGCCGCAGCCATCCGAGAGCGTCTCCGCGGCGGCACCGAGATGGTCACGGCCATCGACGACGGACTCGCTACCCACCCCCTCTTGCGATGGCTCGTCATCCTCCTACTCGTCTTCGCCGTGCTGGCAGCGACGCTGACCCTACTCGTCGTTCGTCGTGCCCCTCTGGCCACAGGCGACTCTAGTGCCGACGCGCAACGTGGTCAGGACGAGAGAGCGGTGCCGCCGTAAACGCCGCTTCGCCGCCTGATTGCAAACTGCCAGCGACCAATACCTCAAAGCGAATGGTTGGTGGTCCGACTCCGCTTCTGCGTCGTTGACTCACCTGAATCGGTCCGTCACATTAGGCCGAGTGAAGCTTCATTCAGTCTGGATCTGAACTGAACGACTTCATCGGACCGCCTGCGCGAGAGAGACCGCGCGAGGTGCCGAGCCCTGTGAACCCGCAGCCTGGAGACGACTTCAGTGGCCGACTACCGTGTTGACTTCGAAGATGTGAAGTTCGTTCTTCGTGACCAGCTCGACTTTGGCTCCATCACCAAGGCGGAGCGGTACAGCGGGTTCACCTGGGACGACTTCGAGGCGGTACTCGCCGCTAGCCTCGAGTTCACGTCGAAGGTCATCTTCCCACTTCAGGCCGACTGCGAGGTCGAGCGGCCCATTCTGAAGGACGGTGGGGTCACGCTCTGGCCGCGCTACCACCAAGTCTACAAGAAATACAACGACTCACAGTTCGGCCTCCTGTCTGTGAACCCGGACCTGGGCGGGCAGGGCATGCCCCATACGCTCGGCGCAATCTTTCTCGAGTTCCTGGTTGGCGCCTGCCCATCTTTCACCTTCGTGCCTGGTCTCGCGAAGGCAGCTGGCAACGTCATCGAACACGTCGGCACGCCTGAGCAGGTCGCAACCTACTGCACCAAGATGTACTCGGGCGAGTGGGGCGGCACGATGTGCCTGACGGAGGCTCACGCTGGGTCGGCCGTCGGCGACCTGAAGACCCGTGCTAAGCGTGGCGACGGCCATTACCTCATCTCCGGTAGCAAGATCTTCATCAGCGCCGGTGACTCGGACCTCACGAGTAACGTCGTCCATCTCGTCCTTGCGCGCACCGACGACGCCCCCCCAGGGATCAAGGGCGTCTCGCTCTTCATCGTCCCGAAGGTCCGTGCCGACGGGACCTTCAACGACGTCCGCGTCACCGCGCTCGAAGAGAAGATGGGGATCCACGGGTCCCCCACCTGCCAGCTCAGCTTCGGCGATGACGGCGACTGCCACGGCTATCTGCTCGGCGGTGAGTGCACGGGCATCGAGCACATGTTCTTGATGATGAACGAGGCGCGTATCGCCGTCGGGATCCAAGGGGTCGGCATCGGCAACTACGGCTATCAGCTCGCACTCGCCTACGCCAAGGAGCGCACGCAAGGTGTCGACGTGGCCGCCATGCGCGACCCCAACGCCCCGCGAGTCGCCATCATCGAGCACCCCGACGTGAGGCGCATGCTCATGACCATGAAGGCCTACGCTGAGGGCCTGCGCTCACTGCTCTACTCCACGGCGACGTTCTACGACCGCAGCCTGGTCGCGACCGACGCGCGTGAGAAGCAGCGCTACGAGCACCTCATCGAGATCTTGACGCCGATCTGCAAGGCCTACGGCAGCTACCGCGGCTTTGACATCGTCGATACAGCGATCCTCATCCATGGCGGCTATGGCTACTGCCGCGAGTATCAGGTCGAGGGGCTGCTCCGCGACGTCAAGATCGCCGCCATCTACGAAGGTACCAACGGTATTCAGGCGCTCGACTTGCTTGGCCGAAAGGTCTCTCGCCAGGGCGGCATGATGTTCATGACCTTCATCCAGTGGATGAACGAGTTCATTGCCGCCAACAAGGAGCACCCGGCCCACGGCGGGCTCGTGGTCAAGCTCGAGGCAGCGAAGAACACCCTCACGATGCTCACCATGGAGTTCGCGCAGATGAACGCCAACAAGGACATCCACTACCCGGTCCTGAACGCGTCGCCCTACCTCGAGCTCTTCGGCGCGGTCGTGCTTGCACGCCTCCTCATCGATCAGGCTGTCATCGCATCGAAGAAGCTAGAGGGCGACACCAACGAGAAGGAGCGTCGCTTCCTCGAAGCGAAGAAGCACACCGCCGCGTTCTTCGTTCACCGCGAGCTGCCGAAGGTCGACGCCTACGCGGCGGCGATCCGCTCTGGCGATCGTTCGGCCCTCGACGTCGTGCTTTGACCTAGGAGCCTGCTGTTTTTCTCCCCTCGCATGCCTTCGCGCTTCCCTTCGATAGCGGCGTCAGATGTCTGCGATACGTCCTCACGTACCTTTTGGTACGCTCCGGGCGTTTCTCCGTCGGGGGGCGCGGGGGTGTCCCCCGCCCGCAAGCGCAAGAACAGCCTTCCTTGCTCTCGAAGGGAATCGCTTCGGCCGGCTCGGTCCGAAAAACAGCAGGCTCCTAGGAACCTGCTGTTTTTCTCCCGTAGCATGCCGACGCGCTGCCGCACGGGAGCGGCGTCAGATCTCTGCGATACGTCGTCACGTAGCTTTGGCTACGCTCCGCGTTTCTCGACATCTTCCTTGCTCTCGAAGGGAATCGCTTCGGCCTGCTCGGTCCGAAAAACAGCAGACCCCTAGTGCGGTCTACTCGAGAGCGCCTTCGAGTTGGAAGAAGCCGTTCGACTTCACCAGGTCGAGGCCGCCGAGCTTGATCGCCGTGCCGGGAGGGACGCCCGGCGCGAGGCCGTCGAGCTCGATGGCCGGGATCTCGATGGCGCTCAGCGACTCGCCGAGCAGGTCGGCCAGGACGCCGTTCAAGAGGTTCTTGAGCAGGTCTTCGAGGCCCTGGGGATCGTTTTTGAATGCGCCATCGATCTCAGTCACGGTGAGGTCGAAGGCCGTGATCCCATTGATCTTGATGCCGAGCTTGCCGTCGATGGCCGTGAGGGCCACGTCCACCTCGATACTGAGCCACCCCGAGAAGTCGATGAGGAGGTCGCCGATCGGGAGGCTCGCGTCGATGAAGGCGTCGCCCATCTGGAGGCGCAGCGTTCCCTTGGAGTTACAGTCCGAGAGGATCGGCGCGAGCTTCGGCGAGAGCGTGATGAGCGCACCCGGCAGGCTGCCGCCACCGATGAGGCCGCCGAGGGTGTCGCCCGTGATGGTGAGGTTGAGGCCGCCCGTGTACCAGAGGCCATAGAGGACCTCGTTCAGGAGGTCCATACCGATCGCGACCTCCATCGGGCCGGTCTGCGGGAGGACGTAAGGTGTCGCCTTCACGCCGAGGCAGCCGTCACGAAGGATCGAGCCGAGCGGGGTCGCGTCGACCTTCTTCTCGGCGACGGCCCGGCCCGTGAGGCCGAGTCGGCCGCCCGCGTCAGTGAACTGAATGTTGGAGATCTTGGCGCCGATGGCGATGGCCGCTGGGGGCTGGCCGGGGATGAGCTCCGGGATCTCGATGGTCTGGTCGATCTCGAGCGACGTCAGGAAACCCTCGATGAGGTCGCCTCCGGCGAACGCGAGGAGCGGATCGAGGATGTCGGCCCCGACGAGGTCGAGGACGCCTGTCAGGATGGGGCTGGCAATCGAGCTGATGACCGAGTCGAGCCCGCTCACGAGCTGGGTGAGATCAATGGTCCCGAGCGGGATGTCGACAAGGCCGAAGCCCAAGATCGAGACCTTCACGTTTCCGAGGTTGATGCCGACGTTCGCGAGCGGGGAGAGGGTCACGTCACCCGGTTCGAGGCCAACCTTCTGCCCGTTGATGTTCAGGACACCGCCGGAAGCGGTGATGTCGAAGCTCGAGTCGATCCCGAGGGTGTCGATGGTGAGGAGCGCGGTCGAGACCGCTTCGGGCGACGGGTTCAGCTCCGCCGTGAACGGGATCTTGAAGCCCAGCCCCGTGTCGAACTCACCGTTCGCGGCGAGGTCGAAGCGGAGGTGAACGGAGAGGCCGATCTCCAGCGCCTTGCTCTCATTATCCGGGACGAACATCGCCTTTACGTCGATGCCGCCGTTCCTCGAATCGAGGTTGAGCTGCGCCGTGCCGAAACGGATGGTCGAGATGTCGGCCCAGATCCGAAGGTCACCCTTCAAGATGGCGATCCCGAGGTCTACGTTCACGACGTCCGCGAAGACCTGTTCGAAGAGCACGGGCTTGCCGAGCAACGCGCCGAGATCGACGTTCGTGAGGACGATCTCGAGCAAGGTAGCGAGGTCGTCGATCTTCGGGCTGCAGACGTTGTTCCCGTCGCACGTCACCTCGGCGTGGTCGTAGTCGTCGAGGATCTCCTGGCTCAGCCACACTCGGAGGCTGTTGTCGATCCACGCGAGGTCCGGTGTGAGCGCATCAGCCACGGCCCAAGCCGAAGAGAAGTACCAGGCGACCGACGCCTTGCCGGCGTTGCCGTGCTTGTCGGTCGCTCGGGCCACGACGAGGTTCAGGCCCTGGCTCGAATCGATCTTCGTCGTGAAGGCGCCGGTCTCGGACGGGGTGAGCGGGACGCCGTTCACCTCGAGGGTCGCGACGCCGCCCCACTCGTCGGTGACTTTGCCAGTGACGGTGATGAGCGTGTCGCCCGTGAGCGTCTGACCGCGAGCGGGGCTCGTGATGATGATGATGGGGCCGCTGCCGTCGACGAGGAGCTTGACCTCGTCGCTCAGGTTCGCGTCGCCGTCGAGCGACACTTTGAAGACGTAGTTGCCGTCCGAGAGGAGGCGATAGGCGTTCGGGGCGCCTTCCTTCTGGGTGTTCGCGGGCGCGACGACGGTCGCCGTGGCGCTCGGGACCGGGTTGCCGTAGCCGTCTTTGGCCTCCCACTTGATGGTGACCACGTCCTCTGGCTTGTAGACCGGTTTGCTCGGGTCCGCCCAGGCCTTGAACGTCGCCGGGACTGCAGGGGTGACGACCAGCGTCGCCGGGACCGTCTCGACGGCGCTCGCGCCCGTTGGGACTTCACAGGTGATGGTGTGCTCGCCGGCCGTGCGCCCTTCGACGACGTTGCCAGTGATCTCTACGCCGTCGCCCTGAGCGGTGACGATGGTGTCCCACTGCATGACGTCGCCGTTTTGATCGTAGACCGTGCACGCCACCGTCGTGGACTCACCTGCCACGATGGGGCTCTTGTTCAGGCCGGTGACGACCTTCGTCGGGCGTCGGCCGCCTTTGCCAACCGCAAGGAACTCTGGGGTCTCGTCGGCGAACGTGGAGTCCACGATGCGACACGCGATCGCGAAGTCGCCGTCCACAGAGCCGGTGATCTGTCGGTCAGCGATGACGATTCCGGCCTCAGGTGTCGCCTCGACTTTGAAGTCGACCCCGTCGAGGGGGGCGTTGTCGAAGAAGGCGGCGCAGGTTACGGACACCGCTTCACCGATTGAGGCCGTGTTCTTGGAAAGCGTGGTCTCGATGTCGAGCCGATCGCGGTCGCCTTCCCCAAGCACGATGAGCTGAGCAGGGATCGGATCCTTCAGTCGATCGTCGGCGGTCTGGCAAGTTACTTTGGTGATCCCGGCCGCCGTCGGCTTGAGGAGCTCACCCGTGATCTCGCCGGCTGGGAGTGACGAAAAGGCTGTCGCTTCGTCAACTAGGTTCCCGTCCGCGTCGGTTACGGCGCACGTGACGCGAGCAGCCTGACCGAGCAGTAGGACTCGTGGGCTCAGCAGCGTATCGATGGCAGCGCCCGACGGACCATCCGCCTCGTCGTCGCTACAACCCGGACCGGTGGTCACGAGCGTGGCAAGGAGCAGCGACAGCCCCGTGCCAGTGTGGCGTATGCGGCGAGCCGCCACGAGGCGGTCTCTAAGCAGAGTGGTGAAAGTGGCGACACGCATGGACTACTCCTGGCCGAAGATGGCGGGAGTATAGGGAAAACGCGCCTCATTCAGAAGCGAAATCGCGACGAGGGTGGACTCGGTCTATAGGCGATGGTCGGGAGACGAGCAGAGACCCCCGATCCGGTCAGTGGCCGGGAGCGGCGCCTGGAGCCGGGGCAGGGCGCTTCGTCGGGTCGGGGTACTTCTCTCGGTGCTTGGCGATGCTCTCGAGCACCTTCGCGTCTTCGGCGAGGGTCGTGTCCATCGGCTTGAGCTCCCACTGTACGAAGGAAGCACTGGGGTCGGGTTCGGTGAGGTCTTCGAGGTCCATGGTGACGGTCTGAAGGTCCGTCTTGAGCTGGACGAGGTTCTGCTCGTAGAAGGTGAGCGTGTCTTTCTGAGCGGGGTCGTTTCTCGCCGACTCGAGGAGCTTG
>CANMLD010000118.1 GCA_947498315.1 Pseudomonadota bacterium
TCGTGTCGGCATCCCGCCAGGGCACCGAGGCTGGAGGAGACCCCCAGGTGATCAGGGCCGCACCTCGACGAAGACACTCCCCGACGGGTTCGCACCCGAGCGGGGCGGAGATCCCCGGGGGATCATCGGCGAGGTCGACGCTCAGGTCCCCCGACGCCGGGATCACCTCGACGGAGAAGTACGAGCAGCGGGCAGACGCCGAGGGGGACTCTCCCGGCCTAACCCTTCTTCTTCTTCTTGGGCTCGGGCGGGGGCTCCTCGGCGGGCGGGGCGTCCTCGGCTAGGGCCTCGGCCGGTGGCGCGGCCGGTGGCGCGGCCTGGGGCTCCACGGCCGATTCGGGCTCCGGCGCGACCTCAGCGTCGCTCGGCACGCGCGCGAAGACCCGTTCGAGCGCGGATGCGGCGGCCATTCGGACGACGGCGTCGCTGCAGTCGAGCTCGCCGGAGGTTCTTGCCCTTCGCATCGAATAGGCTCTTCAGGACCTCCTTCGGGCTCGAGCTGATGGGGGCTTCGATGAAGTCCTTCGGGACGTCGTGGTCGTGTTCGTCGAGGCCGATGGTGCCGTCGCCGAGCTGGATGATCTTCGACTTGAAGGCCTCGAACTACTGCTTGACGGCTTCGTTCTTACGGATGGTCTTTTCGTCGAAGGTGCCGAGCTTCGCCTTGTAGATCAGCTTGTCGAGCTCCGACTGGAAGGCGGCTCACGACTGCGGGCCCTGGTTGTAGGACGCGCGGCGCTGCTTGCCGAGCTTCTGAGTGATGGCGGAGCGCTTCTGGTTCTCGCGGAGATCCTTCAACGACAGCGACGTGCGGAAGACGCGGTTGCGGTTCGAAGCCGCGTAGGTGACCCACATCAGGAAGTGGATCTTGAACTCGAGGCGCGGGTCTACTCCGCCGGCTTGGGCGCGAGCAGCCCCGTGCACAGGCTGTCGATGTCCTTGGGGTCGATGGTCCGGGACGGCACGAAGGACCCGCCGGACGTGCGCGGTCCGAGAGAGGCCGCTGGCCGAAAGTAGCCGAGGGCCCTGAAGACCAAGTCGAGCGTGAGGCTCTTGTCGCCGAGCACCCGTATGGTGGCGGTGAACTCTTTGTCCTTCAGCGACCGGCGTTCCGCGATGGAGGCGACCAACTCGGGCCCGACTTCGAGCTGAGCGTCGAAGTCGTGGGTGGACGCGATGTTCGGGTCAAAGGGGTTCGACTCCTTCTTCCGTTTTCCTTTCACGTAACACGTGAGCCTGATCGGGCACACGTCGCACGCCTTGATCATCCCCTTGCCACAGTCGCGTTTGACCGTCCCGGCCTTCGCGCAGTCCGGGAGCCCGCGAACGCGCGCGTCTTGACGTGTGCTCAGCATGTCCACGAGGCGCTCGAGCTCGGTGGGCACAGGCGGCGTCGACGCGGTCGCACCCGACGCGATCAGAATGAGGGTCGCGACCAGTCGAATCGAGATCCTGTGAACGTACGCGCTCGTCATGAAGTCTTGTTCTCCATCGCAGAGGGTCGGTCAAAATGGAGATTGAGCGTACGCCGCGCAATTTTCGATGCAGTCACTTGGCTCAGATAGGCGCGTACTCGAGCGAAGACCACGGGCTAATAGCCTTTCTAAAAGCGAGAGCAAGTGAATGCTAGAAAATTGCGGGCGAACGCCAATCGGAGTTTTGACCGACCCTCTTAATGGCCCGACCCAGCGCGAGCGACTCGACCACGCGGCGGGCGATGACCTCTTTGGGGAGCAACGCGTCGAGCACCTGAAAACGTCCCGCCGCGATGAGGCGTTCATAGACCGCGTGGCGCTTCGTCCGCTGTGAGGTTGGTTCGGGGAAGGGATCGTTTTTGGCGATGGCGCGCGCTTCGGCGGTCGCCACGTCGAGGTCGAGGAAGAAGGCGCCGTCCGGGCCGGGGGTCACGGCCACGAGGAGCCTCCAGAGGGGCCAGGACTCCACGTCGACCTCGGGGAAGTTCACTTCGAAGTCCGCCAGGGTGTCCCAGAGGTATCGGTCGCAGAGGACGACCTGCCCCATGGCCCGCCGAACGCGGAGCTCGACGCCGTAGAGGCGCATGAGATCGACGATGGCGAGGACGAGCCAGAGGTCGCGAACCAGAGGGCGCTGAAAGGCGGCGTCCCGTCCCGTGCTCGGCCCTGCTTTCGGCGCTTTGCGCCCTATGAGGCGCCGGGCGAGTGCCTTCACGGCGAGGATGCCGCTCGTG
The DNA here is from genome assembly GCA_947498315.1 of Pseudomonadota bacterium. Classification (GTDB taxonomy): domain Bacteria; phylum Myxococcota_A; class UBA9042; genus SXOO01. The sequence continues at coordinate 2,210 of CANMLD010000118.1, forward strand.
TAGCCGCCTCGGGACCAAAGCTGACGGGTCTCTCCAAAGCCCGCAGCCGCGCCAGATCGTGTCGACACGTCTGCGAGGGCGGCCGCCAAGAGGTCCATCTGGGTGGACTTGCCACACCCGTCGAGGCCGCTGAAGGTGACGATGAGACCGCGCCGCGTCACTGCCGATCCCGCAGGTGCCGCGACGTCGGTCGAACGTAGCTCGCTAGGACGTGGTCGCGCGACGGGTGCCACGGGGCCCACCGAGTTCTCCACTGCTCGACTCGCGCCGGCAACCGGGCGACGCGCGCCGTCACATCGAGCAGGGCGGTACCTGCGCGAAACGTGGCGGCCATGCCCAATCGTTTCAATGCCTTGAACTCAGAGGTGGGTCGTGTGTGCCAGCGTCGCTCCACCGTGAGAGGGACGAGCCCCACCGACGCCATCAGCCGAGTCAGCGACTCCCGGGAATGGGCGCAGACGTGCTCGAGGAGGGACACGTAGGACCAACGTGGGCCCATGAAGCGGGCGAACGGAGCGCTACCGTCGCCGGTCTCGATGACGAGGATGCCGTCCGGCGCGAGCCATTCCGCTAGTCGGCGCGCGAGCTGGGTTTGGTCCACCACGTGCTCGATGGTGTCCATGCAGAAGACAGCGTCGAAGCCGCCGGCTTGCAGCGACACCGACATGAGATCGCCTGGCACGATCGCGATCCCGCGCGACCGCGCGATGGCGATGGCTTCGACGGACAGTTCGACGCCGACCTTCTCGAAGGAGGCCGGGAGCGCCGCGAGGAGATCGCCGTGGAAGCAACCGAGATCAAGAGCCCGGCCCCGATCGACGTGCGACGTCACGAGTGCCACCTTCTTCGCATAGTCCCGCGCGTCCGCTGTCTCGACGGAGCCTGCGGTACCCCAATGGGATCCGTCCGTGTCGCGATACGCGTCTTCGAGGTCCGTGGCTTCCGGCGGCGGGAAGATCCACTGGAACTCGCAGCGTTGGCAGCGGAGGAGGCGGTCCGCTCGGCTGGTCCGAGGGGCGGGCGAAAGCACGTTGACTCGGTGACAGTCGGACCCGGTAATTCGAGTCCCGGCACAGATGGGGCAGGGAGGGAGGGCGTCGGCCATGGCTCGAACTTACACGCGCCGGTGCCCAGCGGCGACTTCTGGGCGATAGACGACCGATTTGCACGGGATTGTAGCCGTGGTAGGGAACGTGGTGATGGATAACCTCGCCATGACGCTCCTCGGAGCCACTCTCACGTTCGGTCGGCTCGGTCGTGACCTGCCTCGCCGAACGGCGCTCATCGTCGCCATCCTGGCAGCCAATCTCCCGGACATCGACATCCTCTACTTCCTCGTGGGTGGCCCCGACGCCTTCGTGTATCGGCACGCGACGTGGACCCACTCGCTCGTCGCGCTCGCTGTGTTGCCGTTGGTCATCGCCGGGATCACGTCGCTCGCCTCGCGGCTACGTTTCGTCCCGCTGTTGATGCTGGCTGGCGCGGCCATGGTTGGTCACCTCGCGCTCGACATGGCTGGAAGTTGGGGTATCGCGCCGCTCACGCCGTTCTCCACGCTGCGTATCGGAGCGGGATGGGTCTACTCCACCGACCTCTACGTGTGGGCCTTGCTATCGCTCCCGCTGTGGCTGCCTCGCTTCGCTGGCGTTCCTGCCGAGCGGGTCTCCGTGATCGCGCTGGGCCTCGTCGTGGCCTGGATCGGTCTGCTCGGTGGGCTGAGCGGCTTCGCGAGAGCAAAAGCCGAAGCCGTGGCGGAAGCCGCTGGGCTCAACCCCTCTGACGTTCGAGTCTATGCCTCCCCGTTCCTCCCGACGCGATGGAACGGCCTCGTCAGCGATGGCGCCCACGTGGCGCAGATCCGAGTCTCGCTGACGGGAGAGTCGGTCCTCGAATCGGTCCATCTGCGCAACCTCGAGCATCCTGCCGTTCGACTGGCTGTCGCGACGGACGCTGGAAGTCGTTACCTCAATTGGGCGGCCATGCCAGTCGCCGAGGTCATCTGCCTCTCGGAGCCGGGGGAGCGACCCAAAGGCAAAAAGGCGGGGACCCCCGGTCGCTTGGCGGTGCGCTTCGCTGATCTTCGCTTTGCAGACCCATGGCTGGAGCGGAAGGTGGGCGAGCTTCGCTTCGACGTCGAGTATCAGAACCGCTACACGGTCCCAATGCGAGTCACCGGGAGCGCTTGGGTCACCCCGTGGAAGAGAGATGCGCCTGCCGACGTACCCGCCTGCAAAGACGCCCCTATCGAGCCCCGTCCGCCATTGGTCGCCGGCGACGAAGATAGCTCCCTGGAGGGGAATGAGAGTGCTACACCCGCTGACCCTCAGTGACCGGTCGACGTCGCCTCTGAGACGGTGAGATCCACCCGTCCGTCGGGTAACGCTGTGATGGGACGAAAGTGCGCCCCGGGCCCGGTCGCCCAGGACTCGAACTCCCGCGCGTCGAGCGTCGGCCGCACTCGGACGATGAGCGCCGTGCCGGTCTTGGCGACCGCGATGCTGTCGATGGTCGCTACGGACTCGATCAGTCGCCGGTCACTCTCCGTCAGTGCCTTCTCCGAAGTTACAGAGGGTGAAGGGGCGCTGCCGTCGATCCCGTGGAAGGCAACCCATGAGAGGGCGATGAGCAGCGCGACCGAGATGATGGCGACAACGAGCTCCGCGCCAACGGGTGAGCGGCGCCGTCGCTCGCTTCGGGCTCGCTCCGCCACCATGAAGACGAAGTGCTTCGGAGGGCGCTCGGGCCCCGCGCGTCGGAGTAGAGAGACGGCCCTCTGACGGGCCTCGAGCCGGGCCGCGAGCGACGGGTTCCGGTTCAGCTCTTGGTCGAATCCAGCTCGCTCTTCGGGCGACAAATCGCCGTCGAGATAGCGCTCGAGCCGCTCCTCTGGGGTCTCGGGGAGCTCGTCTTCGGGTTCGGTCATCAGCGTCCTTCGTCCTTCGGTTTCTCGCTCGTGTCGCGAGAGGGTCTCTTTCCTTCGCGAAAGGCGAGGTAAGCCGATTCGAGCGCAGCGCGGCCACGGAATAGCCGAGACTTCACCGTCCCGATCTTGAGCCCTGTGATCTCGACGATCTCTTCATACGGGAGCCCTTCGAGCTCGCGCAGTACCACGATCTCACGGTGCTCTGGGTGGAGCGAGTCGAGCGCTGCCGCAACGAAGCGTTCGGCCTCGTTGCCTTCATAGACCTGCTCTGGGCCCGGCATCTCACCCCTGAGGGGCGAGACCACGCCCGCCCCGAGGGCGCTACTCCCTTCGTGCTTGTCTTCGAAGGCGTCGTGCCGTCGCTCCTGCCGTCGACCCAAGTACTTGTTCCGATTGCGGCAATGGTTGACCGCGATCCGATGGATCCAAGTTGAGAGGCGAGAGTCCCCCCGAAAGTCAGCGATGGCGCGAAACACCGTCACGAAGACCTCTTGGCTAACGTCGAGAGCGTCTTCTCTGCGATTGCTGAGGAGCCTCAAGACCAGGGTGTAGACCGTACTCTGGTGCTGTCGGACGAGCTCGTTGAAGGCGCGCCCGTCGCCCCGACGCAGGCGCTCGATGAGGACACGCTCCTGGTCGGGTGTGAGGTTCACGCGGTGCGCTTAAGCGACGGGCGCGTCGTTGCGCTGTCCGTCGGTCTGAGCCGGCGCGCGCCGAGCGGGGAAGGTGACGCAGATGAGGCCAATCCCGAAGCAGAGCCAGAGAAAGGCTTCGGGCGCGAGTGAGTAGAGCGTGGGGGAACGCGGGCTCACGTCGACATGGCGATGCAAGTGTGTGGTCTCACTGAGTTGTGTGCGCTGTGCGATGGTCCCGTCTCGGTCCACGAAGGCGGTGATCCCGGAGTTCGTGGAGCGCACGAGCGCGAGGCCGAGCTCGACGGTACGTGGGACCTGCACCATGAGGTGCTGTGCCGGTGCGGTCGTTACGCCAAACCAGACGTCGTTCGTGATGTTCAAGATGAAGCGCGCACCGGTCGCGGCGACAGCCGACGCGGTAAAGTCGCCAAAGATCGCTTCGTAGCAAAGCGTGAACGCAAAGGGGACACGGCGGCTGGTCCACGTCGCGTGCGCCTCGCCGGGGACGTAGTGGCTCATGCCGGGGATGGCCTCGCGGAGCTTCGGGAACGTCTCAGCGAAGGGGACGCTCTCCCCGAAGAAGAGGAGCATCTGCTTGTTGTACCGGAGGCCATTGGGCACCGAGCTCCCACTCACGTCCGCGCCGCCCTTCGGAAAGAACAACGCGCTGTTGGTGGTGCGCCGCTCTTCTCCTTGGATGAGGGTGGCGAGGCTGCCCGTCAGGAAGTCGAAGTCGAGCTCGCTCGTGAAACGGCGAAGCGCCTCCGAGTAGCGCGCAGGTCGGGTCTTCACGCCGCCCGGCACGGCGTCTTCGGGGCTCTCGTAAGTGAAGGGAAAACCGCCTTCGGGCCAGACGACGAAATCCACGGGGCCAGACGCTGCGACCTCCTTCACGGTCGCCCGCGTCTGCCGAATCGTGCGCGTCCAGACGCCTTCGCGCACCGCTGGGTTCTTTGCGTTCTTTTGTTCGACGGTGACGTTCGGCTGAATGAGCAGGACGGACAGGGTCTCGGTCCCGGAGGTGTTCGAGTAGTATCGCCACGTGCTCAGGCCGATGAGAAGTGCCCAAACTCCGAGGAGGGCTGCAGGGATACGCCATTGAAAGATGGCTGTGTCGCGCTTCACGAGCCACGTGTGAGCGAGCCCCGTGTTCACTGCGTGGACGAAGATCGAGAGGCCGCTGATGCCGAACCATCCCGCCGTCTGCATCATGAGCGGGTGCTCGAAGAAGGCACCCGCCGCATGGAAGGGGAAGAGCGCTGGGAAGTATCGTTCAAAGACAACGATGGCTGATGGGATGAAGAGGAGAGTCGCGAACACGCGTGCGCGAGTCGAGCCGCGCGCCGCGCGAAGACCGTCTCGAGCCTGGCCCGACGCCCACATCACGAGCCCGAGGCCGATGCCGATCCAGGTCGTGTAGACCAGCATGGCGATGACGGCGAGCCACTGTGGGAAGTGGCTCATGAGGACCAAGGTGTCTGCGATCCAGTTCTGCATACACGCGAGATGCACGGCGCCTGTCACGACCCCGAGGGCGAAACGGCGACGGCCGCTGGGCTCGCTGAAGGCGGCGACGTGGAGCGGCACGTAGGCGACGAAGATGAGCCAGGGCAGGGAGAACCAGTCGGTCTCACCGTTTGGGCCATCCACGAGGAAGAGCGGGTAAGACGACGCGGCGAGCGCGCCGGAGAGCGCTGCCATCATCAACTTGCGGGTCATGATGAGCCTTCGGGGTTGAGGCTCGCGGTGGGTGGTTGCGCGACCGGCTCGAACCCTGCCGCGCTGGCGACGCCCACGGCGACGAGCTCGTCGTCAGTGCCATCCGACGCATGAGCCACCACGCGCCCGCCACCCGGGCCATGGCTGACCGTGCGCGTGAGGCCGACAGCGACCAGTCGGTCGCTGCCGCTCTCCTGGACTCGCCGGTCAGCGGTCTTCATGGGACCGCAATAATAGCGGTTGCACTTCTGCCCACGCCGGTGTCTCGGCAAGGTGCATCCCGCATGTCCGTGAAACAAGCAGGAGTTCTCGACGTGCTCCTCGGGGATGCGCGCGAGCGTGTCACGAACGAGCTCGGTCGGGGGCAGCGCGCCATCGGGGTGGCCGCCTCGCCGAAGCTCTATGAGGGTCGCCACGGTCAAAAAGGCGTGGTGGGTGCGGCCCTCGGCGCAGCAGGCGCCTCGGCACGCACCACACGCCGCGTCGAGCCAGGGTGTCGCCGGCGTCCACGTCGGCAGAGCGGGGCCGTCGGCCGCAGTAGCGTCGGCCGCAGTAGCGTTGGCCGCAGTAGCGTTGGCCGCAGTAGCGTTGGCCGCAGTAGCGTCGGCCGCAGTAGCGTCGGCCGCAGTAGCGTCGGCCGCAGTAGCGTTGGCCGCAGTAGCGTCGGCCGCAGTAGCGTCGGCCGCAGTAGCGTCGGCCGCAGTAGCGTCGGCCGCAGCCAAGGCCGCGATGTGCTCCAGGTGGCGCGTGAACGCAGCTATGGCCTCCGCAGGGGGCTTTACGAGCGAGCCACGTTGCCCAGGGAGCACCGCGAACTCAGCGCCTGCCGGCCCAGCGCCAGCGTAACGACGACCCGTCTCCCAGCGGGCGACGCGGCGTCGTTCTTCGGCTTCGGCGGCCTCTCGGGCCCGTCGTCGACCAGTACAAGCGACGCTCTGACATGCCGTCGCCGGGGCGCTCTGCAGGGGCTGCCCACATTGAGGGCAGACTCCGGGCGCTCCCGGACGACGGGGCGGCATCACGGGGAGATCGACTCCTCGGCGTCGATGATCCACGTGTTCTCATAGGCGCCGTAGCCGATCGCCACGCGCCCCAGAATCGGGATCTCGAACCAGATTGTGCCGCGCACGGAATAGGGGATCTCGAGCTGTAGCGGCTTGTTCGCCATGAATTGGTCGACAAGGCCCTTGGCTGCTTCGATCAGGATGTCGAGCATGGCTTCGAGCCCAAGGGAGAACCGGATTCGGATCTCGAAGCCCTTGGTCGTGGCCGGGATGAGCCGCTGCGCGAGGTTGTCGAGCGTGCCATTGATGGCCGCATCGAGCGTCAGAAGCAGAAGCCCTGGCAGGCGATTGACGACGTCTTCTACGCTTGTGATCTCGTTGCCATCGGCCTTGCAGGAGTTCTCTCCCGGCTCGCCCGTGCACTGGAGGTCGCCCTCGCCACAGAAGACGACGCACACGGCACCGAGCTCGGCGATGTCTCGTCCTTTGAACACCTCGATCGCCGCGAGCATCTCCGTCGTCGGGATCGGGAAGCCGTTCGGGTTGTCCACCTGATAGCGCAGCTCGAAATGGAACTGCATCTCGTAGGGCTCAGGCTTGACGCCGATTGTCTCTGCGCACGCGACGCTGGTGATGGGATCGCCAATGATCTTAGGGCAGTACCACGCTGCGACTTCACGAGCGCTCGGTGCACTCACTAGCGCAGCGTCGTCGAACAGCAGCGACGGGTTGAGAGGCAGAGTCGACCCGCTGCTCCCGAGGAGCTCGCAGGAAAGGAGGGTAGGGAGGAGAACAATCAAGGGACGCATGGCTGCTCCGGGGGCGGGTTCTCGATGGCCCCGCTCGAGCAGAAGACGGGAGCGGGGGGCCGAGTATTCGTCGGGGCGTCGTGCAACCGCCTCTCCGCTCATGATACCGAAAGCGTGGGCCGCCGCTCCGGAGCAATCCTTCGAGCGCCGGCCCGTCGGGCTCAGGCATCTTCGGCTTCGCCTCGCTTGGCGCTGTTCTCCGTCATCTTCTTCGTGAAGTGGCGCCGAATCTTCGCTTTGAGCGTCTTCACAGCCTGTGCGTGGAGCTGGGAGACTCGGGACTCAGTCACCTCGAGTACCTTCCCGATCTCCTTCAGGTTCATCGAGTCGAAGTAGTAGAGCGTGATGACGATTCGCTGCTTCTCGGGCAGGTTCTCGACCTGCTCAGCCACGACCTCGCGCAGGCGGCGGAAATGAACCGCGACGCCAGGGTCGATGGCCTTCGGGTCGCGAAGGAACTGTGTCAATGAACGGCGCTCGCCCTCGTCGTTCACGCCGAGGTCTTCGAAGGAGAGCAGTAGGATGGGCTGGAGCTTATGGAGGACCTGATGGTACTCCTCGAGTGACACGCCGAGCTCTGTCGCCACTTCGTCTTCAGTCGCATCTCGGCCGAGATCCCGCCGGAGCTTTCGCTGGGTGAGGTCTAGCCGGGCGCTCTGGCGTCGCACGGTTCGCGACACCCAGTCCATCGAACGGAGCTCATCGAGGATGGCGCCGCGAATCCGAATCTCGGCGTACTTTCGGAAACTATTGGACTTCTCCGCATCGTATTTGTCTATGGCGTCGATGAGCCCGATGACTCCGGCCGAGATGAGGTCGTTCCGTTCGACACTGCTCGGTAACCGCGCTGCGATCTTTGCAGCCACCATCTTGGCGAGCGGCAGGTACTCTTCGATGATGGCATCACGCGGAACGCCGCGGATGTCATCTTCGAAGGCTCGGGCAGGCTCCATTGGGGTGTCCTCGGGCATCGAAGCGTTTGCGACTCGAACTAGTGAGCCCTTTAGACGGCATCCGGGTGTCCGAGTGGTCGTCTGGCCCAACTTCAGTACCTGCGGGTCATCCATCAGGAGCCGCCATCATAGGAAGCCCCACGTGAGACTGTCAATTTACAAGGGACTCCATCAGTGGCTCGTTGAGCACGGCGCGCTGCCGCTGGCCCTCGTGCTCGGGCTCATGGCGTGTAGCGGATCCCCGGGCACCCGAGACGGTCGCTCCGACGCGGACGAGCCCATCGACGTGCCTGGGCTCGACGTGCCCGGGCTTGACGTCCCTGGGCTCGACGTGCCCGGGCTTGACGTCCCTGGGCTCGACGTCCCTGGGCTCGACGTGCCTGGGCTCGACGTGCCTGGGCTCGACGTGCCTGGGCTTGACGTCCCTGGGCTTGACGTCCCTGGGCTCGACGGTTTGCAGCCCTCCGACGGCAGCGCCGACATTGAACTCGAGGCCGATCTGGTCGAGCCGGACGACACCGGGGTGGACTCCGGTGTTCTGGACGTCGCTGAGTTGGACGTCCATGACATCGCCACGTCGGACGCGGGTGACGTCGCGGCGACTTGCGGAGATGGCATCATCGACCTCGGGGAGAGCTGCGACGACGGAGGCGTCTTCGACCGCTGCGCTCCCGGCTGCGGCGGTGTCATCGACGCTAGCGTAGCTGAGAGCTACAGCGCATTTCGGAGTATCCAACTCCTCCCGACGTCCAACGGCGCGGTCACCGCTGTCGTGTCGACCGGTGCCAAAGCGCAGTTGTCTTCATTGCTCGAGGCACCGTGGAAGGCCCTTGACGACGCTACGAGCACTACCGATCTGCTCTACGACGCCTACTTCGGCTATCGCACGGCGTCGGGTGGGGCCTGGCTGCGCGACGTGGCTGTGACGTCATCGGGCTACGTGGCTGGAACCGGCATCGTCCGGGTGATGCAGAAGGGCGGAGGGCTGACTTTCGAGACGTACTGGTTCGCGCCGTTCTCGACGGTCTCAGGCGAAGACACTGACCGCGCCGTCGTTGGGATTTTGAAGATGACGGCGACCGACGGGCCGGCGAAGGGGCTCCGCTGTCACTCCCTTTGGAACCTCCACCTCGGCGGCCAAGGCGGGCCCGGCATCGAATCCGTGACGGCGTTGTCGGGCAAGCGCCTCGTCGAGACCGGTTCGGGGCGCACGGTCGTTTACGACAGCTTGAATCAAGACGGGCTCTGGATGACCGCCGACGGCGGAGGCGGTGCGGCGAACCCGTTCGTCCTCGCTTCTCAGGGAGCGACCTTCGACGACGTCGTTGGCGCGCCCGGTGACGATCGCGTCGTCGGGTTCGAGAATCGTCATGGGGATCTCGCTCAGGGCGAGTCGCGCTGGTGCGGAGCCGTCGTCCGGATCGAGCCGAAGACCGACCTCCTGACGCTTCCGGCGCCGTCACGGTCTCCGGCCGAGTGGCTTCAGGGCGAAGAGGCGTTTTGGAGTGCTTTCCACGCGGAGGGAACCCCCTTCGTCGGAGCGTCCGAAGACGAGGCCGCTCTTGCGCGGCAGTCTGCGGCGGTGCTCAAGATGGCGCAGGTCTCGCCGAGCGCCGCGTGCCCGACCGCTCGCTGCCGAGGCCAGCTATTGGCGTCGCTTCCGCCAGGCCAGTGGCACATTACGTGGGTCCGCGACCTCGCTTATGCCGTCCTCGGGCTTCTCGCCGCGGGTCACGAGCCGGAAGCCGCAGCCGCGCTCGAGTTTCTCATCGACGCAGAGGTGCGGCGCCTCCCCGATGGGCGACCGTACTATCAGGCCGTCCACCTTCAAGGGGACGACTCGTCGCCGGGGATCTGGGGGCTTGCTCTGCCGCTCGAAGGGGCCCTTCGGCTCTCACTTGCTCGTTACTTTGGCGGCGGACTCGAGGAGTCGGATAGCAACGCCGCCGGGCCGAACCTGGAGCTCGACAACCTCGGGCTCTTCTTGTGGGCGCTTGACGAAGCGCGCGTCGCAGGAGGGCTGAATTCGGCGCTGGGCGACAAGGCGTGGGCCTTCGCTACCGGCGGTGTCGCAGACGTGCTCGTTCAGCTAGTCGACCCCTCCACCGGCCTTCTGGTCCCGGATTCGTCGATCTGGGAACGTCACTTCTGCCCCCATGGGCAGTGTGACGAACCCGAGACGCGGAAGCGACATGCCTATTCCGCGATCACGGCTGCCTACGGCCTCAGGCGTCTCGGTGTGTGGGCTTCTGCGCGTGGTGACAAGGCAAGGCAGGTTCTCTACACCGACACGGCGGACTCCCTAACCCTGGCGGTTCGGACGAGCCTCGCCAAGGCGGTACCCGGCCTTCCTCGGCCTGCGATTGCCGGCAACGTCGAAGAGCTCCCTTATGAGGTCTACTACCTCGACGGGGCCGCCATCGAGGCGGTCAACCTGGGCCTCGTCCATCCGTCCGAAGCGCTCGCCTTTGGGACGGTCGACGCCTTCGACGCGTACCTCCGCATCGGCGCCCATTCGCCGGGCTACCGTCGAAATGACGACCCGACCTGGTATGACCGACAGGAGTGGGTGTTCGTCGACCTTCGAGCCGCGTCGGCGCTCCGCCGCATGGGGCAACTCGGGCGCGCAAACACCTTATTCGACTGGATCACAGCCGTTGGTACCCAGAACGCCGGACTCATCCCGGAGCTCCTCAGCGACGGCGTCTTCGAACCCTCGACGGAGGATGGCCCGAGCGGCGCTGACCCCGGCGGTCTCTCCCAAGGGGCGTGGCCGATGGCTGGTTTTGGTGCTGGTGCTTGGCTCATCGGACTTCGAGAGAAGCTCGATGGTGACGCGCTCTGAGACCACAAAACATCCAGGCCGCTGAGGATGACGGGCACGAGCCGGCCTGTGGAAAAGTTGAAGCATCAAGTCCCGGGCCCTAGACTTCAAGCGGCGTCGGCGGAGTGAGGCCAACCACCAAACTCGACACGCCCCGCCGCTCGTACCCGCACCCGAAGGCAACTCCGGGTGCTGACGCCTAAGGACCCCTAATGGTTTCGCTGTTCATCTCTTTGACTTCACTCGTCTGCAGCACGCAAGCAGCCTGCGACGACGTGACCCCGCCTGAAGGGCGCTGCGAGAACGAGCGCCGCGTCACGTGGTGCGAAGAAGGCAAGCAGAAGCACTTCGACTGCCCTGAAGATACGGTCTGCGCCTGGAACGAGATGGTCCCTGGCTTCGATTGCGTCCTAGCGCTGTGTAGTCGTGATCTCGACGGCGACGGGACGTGGGAGGACATCCCTCCAACCGGCCTCTGCCACGACGAGCGGCTCGTCTGGTGCGCTAGTGGCTACGTCAAGGAGCTCTCCTGCGCCGACAGCGCGGTCTGCGGTTGGAATGACGGCCTCGGTTCCTACGACTGCATCTCGAGCGATCCGGACGTTGCTGGCGACGGTGAACCCCAAGAGGTTACGGACCTGTCTGGCTCGTCAGAAGATGACGCTGGTTCGATGCCACGGCCGAGCAGCGACGCTTTCGCCGGCCCAGTTCAGTACGACGAACTCGGAACGGCGACGCCGACGAGCCCTGACGCAACGGCAGGGTGCCTCATGGCTCAATCGGCCTCGGGGTCCTCGGCCTCCGTGGTCATTGCGCTGACTTGTCTGCTCATCTTCGGCCTTGTTGGCGATCGTCGCTCTCCCCGCTGAAAGGCCCGTCTTTAGGGCTCCTTCACCTCCAATTCACCCGCGATTCACCTCCGACTTCCGCCGCAGACGGTGATCTTCGAGCGACGAAGCGCCTGGTCGTACTTGAATATGGGCGTCTTTCCTGGCAGATCGCCCCGTCCGTGCAGGAGACCTGATCGCCGTGTCCACCGAAAATCCATCCATGGCCCCTAGTAATCCCTCGGTGGGGCATACCGCGCCTTTCAGCGGTTTCCTGCCTGCCCACTTCCAGTCCTACGAGGAGCATAAGTGGGCCAAGGGGACCTTCAACCGTGAACGAACGGCCGTCCACGAGCTCGCCCTCGCGCTCGTGAACATCGCGCGCGAAGGAGCAGCCTTCGAGGACACGGCCACCGCACCGGAGCTCGCCCTCGAGGCCAGCTCCGACCACCCGTCGGTGCTGAACGGCTGGCGAGTCGATGCCAAGTGGGTCTACCTCGTCCGGTCACCTGGCGAGCGTGAGCGGCTCCATCGGCTCTTCGTTGCCGAGCGCGCTGCGGCCGAGGTGCCCGTCGACCCCGTCGGCTTTCAATCCGAAGCCACCATCGCTCTGACCCTCGATCTCACTGGCCTCGACCTCTCCTTACGGCTTCACCGTCATGCGGCGCTGGACAGGCACAACCTGTCCGCGTGGCTGCTGACCGACGAAGGCGCCCGCACGTTTCTTGGCGCCCTCCGGTCGCTCCCGGAGTCCTTCACGGTAACGGTCGGGCCCGACGTACGAGTCGCGGCGACGGCAGACGAAGAATACGTTCACACCCTTGGCCAGCGCCTTGGGCGGGATGGGGACAACATCGCCATCGGTCGCCACTTCGGGCGCTCCGAGCCGGTCACCGGGACCTCCGAGCTGGGGCCCTTGTGTCGTGAGACCGTGGCCGCGCTGCTTCCGCTCTACCGTTACGCGCGCTGGAGCTCCGAGCACGACGCGTTGGGTGTGCACCCACAGCTCATCTTGGCGCCGGTCTCGGCGCCCCTCCCCAGCGAGCCGTCGAGCGATACGGACGCGAAGGAAGGCAACCTCTCCGAACCTTCCGTCGCTTCGGCGCCGGCAGCGACTGAAGGCGCGGTCGACCGACCCGGCCGTAGTTACCGGCCCGCCTGGTCTGAAGGGAAGCCGTTCGCTCCTGCAGCAGCGCCGCAAGGCCGTGCGCCCTCAGCGCGAGTACGCGAACGAGCCGCCGCCATCGTACAGGAAGCCGGAACCTGGACTTACAAGGGGCCCGTACGAGCACCACCGCCGTCACCCGAGCCCGCGCCTCGCGACGGTCTTCATCCACACTGGGATCGGCCTCATGGGGATCGGCCTCACGGGGACCGGCCTCACGGGGACCGGCCGAGCGGTGGGGGACCGGAGCGCAACGGCCCGCGACGGGACGAGCAAGGCTCAGGAGGGCGCGGACCGGAACGTAGGCCGGATGATCGGGGCCCTCAGAATCGGGGCCCTCAGAACCGGGGCCCGAACGACCGGGGCCCGAACGACCAGG